>JBBQAL010000058.1:0-17309 GCA_038316135.1 Candidatus Nanopelagicales bacterium
GGCCTCGCCCTCGCGGTCCTCGTCCGTTGCCAACAGCAGCTCGTCAACGTCGGCGAGCATCCGCTTCAGCTCAGCGACCTTCGACTTCTTGTCCGGGCTGACCAGATAGAGCGGCTCGAAGCCATTTTCGATGTCAACGCCCAGCCTGGCCCACTTCTCCTTCTTGTACTTCGCAGGGATGTCAGCAGCGCTTTTCGGGAGGTCGCGAATGTGGCCAACGCTGGCCTCGACCTCGTACCCGTCACCGAGGTACCCCCGGATGGTCTTGGCCTTCGCCGGCGACTCGACGATCACCAGGCGTCGCGTCACGCCTTTGTCGCTCGTCGCCACGTCGGTTGCTCCTCACCAGTTAGGGCCGCCCCGCAGAGAGACGTCGCGGGGGAGTCTGACCGCACCAGGGGCGGTCTTGTCAAACCACAGGGACGCTAGCAGCGTGTCGCCGGCCCAGCGCGACGGCCTCTCAGAGCACGAAACCCTCCACGGCTAGCTGGCCAAGAATCGGAACCGCGGCCGCCAGAGCCCGCTCAGGCTCAACTTCGTGCTCAGCGGCGACGGCCAAGACGGCCTCTGCAGCCGGCCGAACGCCGTCCAGGGCCGCCAGCAAGTCGCGCCCGAAGGGGTCGACCGGCCCAGACCACGCCATCCCGCTGGACCGCCGAAGCATCATCACCGGCTCGTCCTCGCCGAACCCGCTGTGGTGCTCGACGACGACGTCTGACCCCATCCGCAGCGGCTGCATGAGCACGCTGGCCGGGTCTGTCGCCAGCACATCCTGGACGGAAAACCACCGCTCCACATCAGCAGCCACCGGTTGCGCCCAGGCCTGCGGGGCATGTTGAAAGCGCTGAACCGGAGAGTCCCGCCCCGATCGGCGGAGTGAGATCAACCCGAAGCCGACGCCAATCACCCCGCGCCGCTCGAGGGTCGACATCCACCCGTCGTACAGCCCCCGATACTCCGCCGCCCCCTGTTGTCCGGCGTCCCGCAGCCACATCTCGACATAGGCCGCTGGGTCCTGAACATCCCGCTGGATGACCCACGCGTCCAAGCCCGATGACGCCACCCAGACCCTGGGGTTTGCCGACCAGTCATCACCGTCGGTGATCTCCCAATTGGCGAGCAGCTGGCACCAACCCGAGTCGGCGAGGTGACCGAGTGCGCCACTGACCACCGATGCGCAGACTGCGTCACCCTCCATCCCCGAGTCCCGGTAGTCGTGCCGTGCCGAGCTGGGGGAACCAATCACGAAGGGCGGGTTGCTCACGATCATGTCGAACCGCTCCCCCTCGACCGGTTCGAAGAGGTTCCCGCGACGCAGGTCCAGCGAGACCTGGTTCATGGCTGCGTTGAACGAAGCAAACTCCAGGCACCGGGCGCTGATGTCAGTGCCGACCACCTGATCGGCGTGCTCGGCGAGGTGGAAGGCCTGCACCCCACATCCCGTCCCCAGGTCGAGGGCACGGCCGAGCTGAGGGCGGACCGTGCACTGCGCGAGCATCGTCGACGCCCCACCGACGCCGAGCACGTGATCGGCTGCGGTGGGCTGACCCGTGCGTCTGGCTGACCAGTCCGACGCTACGAACCAGTCGTTGTCATCAACGGCGTACGGGGCAAGCTCAACGAGCGCTCTGACGTGGCCATCGGAGACCTCGATCGCGCCGCCCAGCTCCGAAGGGCTGCATTCCAGCGCAGCGGCGACCGTGCCCTCGGCAACGGGTTCCCCGAGTAGGAACAGACAGACCACGGCCACCAGCGGGGAGTCGTCTGCGATCAGCCGCCTGGTCGCGGGCACCGTCTCGTCACGGTCTAGCGCATCGGCGGCAACCGACCCCAAGAGACGGCGCACGCCCTCAACGGTGTAGTCGAGAGCGTGCAGCCGATCTGCCAGTCGGTTTGGAAGGTCGCCTCCAGGGAGGCGCACCGGTGCTACTCCTCGCCGACCGCGATGCTCTTACGCTTGCTGATGACGATGGCCACCACCACGACGGCGGTCGCCACAAGTGCGATCCCGACCCGCAGCCCGGTATTCGCATCGGCGCCTACCGAGAGCTGGACGACCGCAGGGGCGATCAGCAGCGCGACCAGGTTCATCACCTTGATCAACGGGTTGATCGCCGGTCCAGCGGTGTCCTTGAACGGGTCTCCCACTGTGTCACCGATCACCGTGGCCTCATGGGGTTCTGAACCTTTGCCCCCGTAGTTTCCGTCCTCGACGAACTTCTTGGCGTTGTCCCATGCGCCACCGGAGTTGGCCAGGAAGATTGCCATCAGCAGACCTGTCGCGATCGTTCCGGCAAGGAACGCGCCAAGCGCGCCAACACCAAGACCGAAACCGACTGCAATCGGAGTCAAGACAGCGAGCAGACCAGGCGTCGCCAACTCACGCAGCGAGTCGCGGGTGACGATGTCGACGACCTTGCCGTACTCGGGCCGCTCGGTGAAGTCCATGATTCCGGGGTGCTCGCGGAACTGCCGACGCACCTCGAAGATCACTGCCCCTGCAGCCCGTGAGACTGCGTTGATCAACAGGCCTGAGAAGAGGAAGACCACAGCAGCACCGATCAGCAGACCGACGAGGTTCCGTGGGTTCGAGACGTCGATCAAACCCGCGTACTGAGCGATATCGATCTGCGGAAGCGCCAAGAGGGCTGCGCCACCCGCATCGTTTGCTGCTGCCACGATGCCCTCGCGGAAAGAGCCGAAGAGAGCGGTAGCCGCGAGCACTGCGGTAGCTATTGCAATGCCCTTGGTGATCGCCTTGGTGGTGTTGCCGACAGCGTCCAAACTGGTGAGGATGGCAGCGCCCTCGCCGTCGACATCACCAGACATCTCGGCGATGCCCTGAGCGTTGTCAGAGACCGGCCCGAATGTGTCCATCGCGACAATGACGCCGACCGTGGTCAACAGACCAGTACCCGCGAGTGCAACGGCGAACAGCGCCAGCGTGATCGAACCGGAGCCGAGCAGGAACGCCCCGTACACCGCTGACGCGATCAAGAGTGCGGAGTACACCGCCGACTCCATCCCAAGGGAGACGCCCGACAGGATCACCGTTGCCGGGCCGGTCAGCGATGACTTCGCAACGTCATCAACGGGGCGTCTATTCGTTTCGGTGAAGTAGCCGGTGAGTTGTTGAATGGTCGCCGCGAGAACGATCCCGATGAGAACGGAGCCGATGGTCAAGGCGTGGAGGTTGTAGGTGTTGACGTCCACCGCTGCGAAAACGGTGCCACTGGCTCCGGCAAAGAACTGCGCGTCGAGGTCGACGGCTTTGGACGGGATGAGCCAGAAGGACGCCAGCGACACCAAAACTGCCGAGACCGCAGCTGAGATGAAGAATCCACGGTTGATCGCCGACATCCCCGAACGGTCACCTGGTCGAGGGACAATCGACAAGATGCCGATGACTGCAGTGATCACACCGATTGCCGGGACGATCAACGGGAACACCAAGCCGATGTCACCGAAGGCTGCTTTGCCAAGGATGAGGGCGGCAACCAACGTCACCGCGTACGACTCGAACAGGTCTGCGGCCATCCCCGCGCAGTCGCCGACGTTGTCGCCGACGTTGTCCGCAATTGTCGCCGCGTTGCGTGGGTCGTCCTCGGGGATTCCTTGTTCGACCTTCCCGACCAGGTCGGCGCCGACGTCCGCGGCCTTCGTGAAGATCCCACCACCAACACGCATGAACATCGCAAGCATCGCCGCGCCGAAGCCGAAGCCCTCGAGCACCACCGGCGCGTCCCCTTGATAGACGAGAACCACGGTCGCGGCCCCGAGAAGACCTAGCCCGACCGTGAACATGCCGGCGACGCCTCCGGTGCGGATAGCGATTTTCATCGCCGGCTGCTCCCCACCGTCGCGTGCTGCGGCGGCGACTCGGACATTGGCACGAACGGCGAGCCACATGCCTACGTACCCGGTGACGGCCGAGAAGACAGCCCCGATGACGAAGAAGAGTGACCGGCCAATTCGCAAGGACGCCGTGTCGGCCGGCAGGAGGGCGAGGAGGAACACAACGGGAATCGCAAAGACGGCCAGCGTCCGAAACTGCCTGGTCAGGTAGGCAGAGGCGCCCTCCTGCACGGCGCGGGCGATCTCCTGCATGCCCTCGGTGCCCTCGGGGGCGGCGAGCACCTGGCGAACCAGGATGCCGGCGAACCCGATCGCAGCGACCGCGATCAACGCCACGATCGCGACGTAGGTGAGCTGCTGGGAAGTCAGGTCAATAGGGACCGCTCCCATGGCGAGCAACGACATCAATCCTCCTCGAGGGCAGGCACAGCCAGACCATGCGCCAGGCGGGCCGCTGGGGAGTCTATTCAGGGGCCGCGGGATTCCGTAGGGATTCCGGGCGAGTCGTCGCCAGGGGATGTGCTCAAAATGGTCACAGGTCGGTTACGCCCCGCGTGAACCCCCGGCTCTTGCCAGACTGGGGCCATGCCCGATCCGGACGCCCTGCTCGAGCACCTGGCGTCGGTTGGCAACCGCGCAGAGCGGCTCACCCACGTCGAAAGGCTTCCAGAACGCCCGGGACGCGTCAGCGCATGGCCACCTTGGCTCCACCCGCAGCTGCGCGAAGCCCTCACCACCACGGGCATTGACGCCCCCTGGCAGCACCAGGTGGACGTCGCTGACCTCGCTCACGCCGGGCGCTCGGCGGTGATCTCCACGGGAACTGCGTCCGGTAAGTCGCTCGCCTACCTGATGCCAGCTATCCACGAGGTGCTGACCAGCCGCGACGAAGGGGTCGAGCGCGGAGCAACCGTTCTCTATCTCAGCCCGACCAAGGCTCTTGCCGCCGACCAGCGTCGTCGCATCGACGCCCTCTCAGTCGATGGACTTCGCGTTGCTACCTACGACGGAGATACTCCGAGCGAGGAACGCGAGTGGGTGCGCAACTACGCCAACATCGTGCTCACCAACCCTGACATGCTGCATCACTCGATGCTGCCAGGGCACGCGCGTTGGTCGTCCTTCTTGCGCAGACTCCGCTTCGTCGTCATCGACGAGATGCACCACTATCGAGGGCTCTTCGGGGCACACGTGTCAGCCGTCATCCGCAGGCTTCGTCGCATCGCAGCGCGCTACGGATCAGACCCGATCTTCTTGTTGGCGTCAGCAACGGCGTCCGACCCCGAGGTCACCGCAGAGCGGCTGACCGGCGTTCGGTGCGCATCGGTCACCGATGACGCCTCGCCCCGTGGTGCAACTGTATTCGCGCTCTGGGAGCCACCCTTCACCGAGCTGCACGGTGAACGGGGTGCTCCGATCCGTCGCACAGCAGCGGCCGAGGTGGCCTCGTTGCTCACCGATCTGGTGATCAACGACGTACGCACCTTGGCCTTCGTCCGCTCACGTCGTGGAGCCGAGGTCGTCTCGCTCCTGGCTCGCCACGCCCTCGAAGAGATCGACTCCGACCTCCCCTGCACGGTTGCGGCCTACCGCGCAGGCTTCCTACCTGAAGAACGCCGCCTGCTGGAGAAGCGCCTCACCTCCGGCGACCTGCGCGGCGTTGCCGCCACGAGCGCTCTCGAGCTCGGCATCGACGTCTCCGGTCTCGACGCGGTCCTGCTGGCGGGCTGGCCAGGAACCCGAGCTTCGCTCTGGCAGCAGGCGGGGCGGGCTGGGCGAGCGGGACAAGGTGCGCTCGCCGTACTGGTCGCCCGGGACGACCCACTCGACACCTACCTCGTGCATCACCCCGAGGCGATCTTCGGACAACCCGTCGAGGCCACCGTCTTCGACCCGCAGAACCCCTACGTACTCGGCCCACATCTAGCGGCCGCTGCCGCTGAGCTGCCGCTGACGAACGACGACTTCGTGCTGTTCGGTGAAGGCACAGCTGAGCTTCTCGATGCGCTCGTCGAGCGAGGTTGGCTCCGTCGACGTAGCGCTGGATGGTTCTGGACCAAACGCGAACGGGCGACCGACCTCGCCGACCTCCGCGGAATCGGCGGAATTCCGGTACGCGTAGTCGAGAGCACGACCGGGCGGGTGCTTGGCACCGTGGATCCAGGGTCATCACACACCACCGTTCACACCGGTGCCGTCTACGTCCACCAGGGCGAGAGCTACGTCGTGCGCAACCTCGACCTGGACGACTCCGTTGCACTCGTGGACGCGGCAGATCCCGACTACACCACATCGGCCCGTGAACTGACCGAGATCCGGGTTCTGGAAACCGAGCGCCAATCTTCCCTTGGTGCAGCGACTCTCTGTTTCGGATCGGTAGAGGTGACACGCCACGTCGTTTCGTTCCTCCGCCGTCGCATCATGACCGGCGAGGTCTTGGGTGAGGACTTGCTCGACCTTCCACCGAGAACTCTGCGCACGCGGGCGGTGTGGTGGACCCTCCCGGAGTCGGCCGCAACGACGGTCGGGATCGAGTCGGCAGACTTGCCGGGTGCCCTGCACGCGGCGGAACACGCCAGTATCGGACTGCTCCCGCTCTTTGCCACCTGCGATCGATGGGACATTGGCGGCGTCTCGACTGCTCACCACCCAGACACCGGGATGCCAACCGTGTTCGTCTACGACGGCGCCGCAGGTGGCGCGGGATTCGCCGAGCACGGCTTCATCGCTGCCCCGGAGTGGGTGGCAGCAACGCGGCAGACGATTTCAGACTGCGAATGTCCAGAAGGCTGCCCCTCGTGCGTTCAGTCGCCGAAGTGCGGCAATGGCAACGAACCCCTTGACAAGGCCGGAGCGCTACTGCTCCTCGAGCTGCTGGAGCACTCACGATGAAGGTGCTGGACGGATACCGGCTCGCGCAGTTGCGCTGACCGCCGGCAGAAGTGCGTACGACGTCGAAACCGTTACCTCGACACTGACTGCACCGCTTGAAAGCACGCAGCTCTTTATCCGGGCTCCGTTGGCTTCGGCGACCTGCGCCGCCGCCGAGCACGCCACCGACCGGTCATGGAGCGATGCTTCCGCTCCCCCGATGGCCGCAAGATCGGCAACGAGCACGGCGCGTCGATGTGCGGCGAAGCCATTCGCGACAACAGCCACGGGAAGCGACACAGCCGCCAGAAGCGCAACAGCGCCCATCACGTACACCGTTGCCGACCCTGACTCGCCACACATCAGGGAGCCACGCCCGACTCAAGGAGGGCAGCCGCAGTTGTGCGCGGTACCGGCAACGGCATCGGACCCCAGTGACGCCCCGGCGCGACCACCTCAACCCGCACCCACGGGCCGTCGGTCCAGATCCGAATCGATGCCCCATCTGGGGCAAGTTGCTTCGCCTGGGCCGTCAGCGTCGCCTCATCAGTTCCCACCGATGCGGCCCGAGCAGCCGAACGGGCTGCCTCGGACGTACGTGCCGCGTCAGAGGCAGCCCCAACCACCGCGAGCAGGAGTGACACCACCAGTACGAGTGCGGGCAGAGCCGCAGCGAGCTCGGCCGTCACCATGCCGCGGTCGCCGGTGCGGGCCGCCCCCCAGGCCCCCCCCACCACCACGCCAAAAGAAGTTGAAGGAGGAATCACAGTCGGTACCGTTATTGAGCAGTTCTTGTATCCAGTCGCTTCCCAAAAGTTCAAGAAGCGTCCCCGCGAAGCCGCAGGCCGCGACGGTTCCGACCGCGTACTCAGCCGTCGCCATCCCGTCATCGCCGTTCAGGCGTCGGCGCACCTTCTCGATCATGGTTCCTCCAGGATTCCGACAGCCGGTCGGGACGGGCGATCTGGCTGATCGCGTCCGAAGGGTGACGCGTTTAACACCAGGTGAGAGGACGGAGCGGTCCCGCTGCGGACAACTCACCATCCGCCAGCTTGTGGACGACTCATCCGCCCACATGGAGCAGCGACAGAACCAGCGGGACGATGGCGATGAGCACGAAGGCCGGAAGAAAGCACAAGCCGAGCGGGCCGGTCGAGCGGACTCCAAGCGTCCGCGCGGCATCCATAGCAACCACGCGGGCCAGTTGTCGGTGCTGCTCAGCAAGCAACCAAAGCTGCGGAGCCACGGGTGCGCCGGTGAAGTGCGCACGGCTGAGCACTGCCGCCAGCGATCGGAGGTCGCTCGACGGAACGAGTGACCATGCCTCTGCCACATCCGCCCCAACTCCGAGCGCACCAGCGACGCGGGCGAAGTCGTCGGCAAGTGAGCCGCCGAACCCGCCGGCGACAGCGCGGAGCGCCTGCTCTTGCGACGCACCGACCGCTAGACAAGATGCAAGAACCTCCACCGCGATGGGTAGCTCCAACGCACGCGTCGCCGCGACAACGCGATCGGGCTCGGCGCCTGAGTGGCGCATTCGCTGGTGAACAACGATGGCCAGGGCAGCGCCCACCAAGAAACCAAGGGCTCCGTCAACCACGAGCACACCGGCCAGTCCTGCACCCAGAGGCGCCACCCAGGAAGAGCCTCGACGTTGCGTGACCAGCGACACCTCGACAACCCGCCTCCGGACGAGGCCCGTTTCGGGCTGGCCGGCGGCCGCAGCGAGTGCCGCGATCAGCGCAGCACCGAGTGACAATACGATCACCACCGGAGCGTCCTTCGCGCTGACTCAACTTGACGGGTGAGCCACCACCAACCGGCTAACGCAAGTGCAGCCCCGACAACCAGGCACGCGACCCCAATCGGAGTGCCGAGCAGCACCGACAGGGGTTTGGCGCCGAGCAGGTGGCCCATCGCAACCGCGACCGCAGGCAACGTGGCGAGCACCGACGCTGTGGCGCGTGCGGCGGAGAGCTGTCCGTCGACTTCGGCCGCCACCTCGTACTCGTGCCGCATCGCCTCGCCAATACGGTCCAACGCATCAGCGAGGCCCACGCCCGTCGAGTCGGCAACCCGCCAACAGATGGCGACCGCAGCGAGTCCGCCCCAGCCGCGAACCCGGCTCCAGCGGGTGAGCAGGGTGACGATGTCTGCCTCCGGGACGTAGTGACCGGGAAGCTCGTCCGCCCACCCACCGATGACCGCTTGCAGAGATTGGTCAGGCGTCCGGCCCGATCGAAGCTCGCTCGCAAGGGCAGCGGTCAAGGCCCCGACGGTCCTCGCGTGCGAACGGCCGCCCTTGTGCCGTCTCCAGTACGTCAGTGCCCGTATCCGTATGGCTGGCCGATTGCCGAGCTCACGAAACGGCCCGCGACGAGGTGGCGCCGGCACCTGCCACCAGGCAGCCAGCCCAGCGGCGATCCCGGCGCTGACAATGACGCCGTTCACCTCCGCCCCAAGCCCGTGAAGCGGAACGCACCTTCACCCTCGTGGTCACGGACCACCCCATCGGGAGTCGCGGTGAGCCCGGCCCCGATCCGCACCGAATCGGAACCGGCCAAGACTGTGGCGATCGTTGACACATAGCGCAGGCCGTTGTCGGCACGCTCCAAGTGCACGACTGCATCGATCGCCGCGGCGACGAGTCCGTGCAACGCCGCACGGCTCAGGCCGCCCAGAGCCGCCAGGGCCTCCAGTCGCGGGACGAGGTCGTTCGCTGAGTTCGCATGCACAGTGCCGCAACCCCCGTCGTGTCCGGTGTTGAAGGCGGTCAACAGATCAACGACTTCGGCACCGCGTACTTCGCCGACGACAATGCGATCAGGGCGCATGCGCAAGGTCTGTTTCACGAGGTCCTGGAGCAACACGGCGCCGGCCCCCTCGATGTTCGGGGGGCGGGTCTGCAGGAGAACGACATGTGGGTGCTGCGGCGCCAGTTCACGAGTGTCCTCAACGATCACCAGCCGTTCATGTGCGTCGACGACACCGAGCAACGCATTCAGCAGCGTCGTCTTGCCCGATCCCGTACCACCGGTAACCAAGAAGGTGCGGCGTCGCTCGACGAGTTCGCGAAGTACCGGCTCGAGGCCAGGAGCGACCATTCGGGCCGCGACCAGGTGCGCAAGCGTCCACACTCGGTGTCGCGGGATCCTCAGTACCAGGCTGATCCGGTCGACCAACGGCGGAAGCATCGCGTGCAGCCGAACGCCGTGGGGAAGTGGAGCATCAACGAACGGCGCTGCGTCGTCGAACCGGCGACCGGCCGAACTGGCCAAACGTTGGGCCAGGCGTCGCACCGCGGGGTCGTCGGTGAACCGGATCGCGGTCAGTTCCATACCTTTGCCACGGTCGGCCCACACCTCAGCAGCGCCGTTGACGGTGACATCGGTGACCGACGCGTCGGCGAGCAACGGCTCGAGCGGACCAAAACCCTGAAGGTCGGCAGAGAGCGACGATGTGAGCCTTCTGAGGCCAAGGTCATCAACGACGTGGCCGGTTGCGTTGATGACATTGCGCACCGACTCGGCGTCAACAGGTCGGGCGCCCAGTAACAGCGAGCGACGAACATCAGCTGAGATGCTCACGATCAGGCCGCTGCCTCACCGCGCGCGTCGATCAATGCGGTGCACACCCGCCGCCACGCTGACGACGACGGGGGCGGGCCACCGAGCTCTTCGCTGGTACCGCGTTTGCGGTCGTCGAACAAAGTGGCCGTCACCGGCAACCCGAGCGCTGCCGCCACGTCGTCGGGTGAGAGACCGCCGGGAGCCGGCTCACGGGCGACTACCAGGGGTGACACGTGCGCGGGAACCCTACGGAGCATGCGCCGAGCCGCCGCAACCGCCCGCACCCGAAGCGGCACGACGAGCACCAGCTGCCGGCACTTGGCGAGCGCAACAGCCGCTCTCGGGTCGACCGCTCGACCACCGTCGACCACTACGAGGCCTTGCCGGCGACACAAGGCGTCCAACACCTGACCCACCGCAGCTGGACCTGGCTCAAGGTCGCTGTCGGTTGGCCAGCTGAGGATGGGCAGGCCGTCAGCGCTAGGGAGGGCATCGACCAGGACGCGGTCGTCGACCCTGCCAGTGATGCCGGCGAGCTCGTCCCACCGCGCACCTGCAGCAGCCTCGGCCCCGAGCATCAGGTCGAGACCGCCTCCCAGCGGGTCCAGATCGACCAAGACCGCAGGTGAACGTGCCTGCAGGGCGTGCTGAGCCATGGCTGCTGCCAGCGTGCTGGCTCCCGCCCCTCCCACCGCTCCGGCGACGACGACGAGGTCAGCCGTTGGATCAGTTTCGAGGCTGCGGCCAAAGCGCTCGAAAAGCCAGGGGGCGCCTTGGGGCAGCTCGAGCACATGCTCGGCCCCCACAGCGACCAGCTGCCGCCATGTCTTCGGGTCTTCGATGGTTCTGGACACGACGACGAGCCCTGGGCGCGGGACCGGCAGCACCCGACAGGCTGGTTCGACCAAGGCAACGTCCAGGAGCACGAGCGGTGCTGACGCCCACAGGGCTGCTGCTGCACCCACCTCGGCGGCCACGGCCACCTCGACTTGTGCTTCGGAGGCGACGGCGAGGACGGCGTCCTGCAGCCCAGCGTCAGCAGTAATCAGCAGGGGCCGGGCAAAGGGGTGCGGCATGACGTGCTCCTCAGGGCGGGGAGCGCGAGCGTGGCCCGGCCGCGGGGACCAGGGCAGGGGGCGTCGGCACATCTGGGGACAACTCGACCTGCGGCGGGCTGTGGATGGGGGCGGGCGGCGCACCTCGGACCACTTCTGACCCCGGACGTGCGACGACCCCCGCTGGGGGGATAGCGGGGGCCGTCTAGGCGCTTGGCCCCGGGGGGAGGGAGCCAGGCGCGTTCTGGACCGCGGAGGACCAGATAACAACATCGTGTACCCGAGTCACTACAGAGCGCAATCGGGTCAGGCCAACCGGCACCTACCAACGCGGAGAACCACCCAAACGGCCCAATCCCAAATAGCCCCCTCGGGGCTGCCTATTGTCGAGGGGATGACCCGATCAGCGGCCTTCTTCGACCTCGACAAGACGATCATCGCGAGGTCTAGCTCGTTGGCCTTCAGCCGACCCTTCTACGCGAGCGGCCTGATCAACCGACGAACCGTGCTACGCAGCGGGTACGCCCAGTTCGTCTACCTCGCCGGTGGCGCCGACCACGATCAGATGGAGCGGATGCGGCAGTACCTGCAGTCCATGGTTGCCGGCTGGCCGGTGGCTCAGGTGCGCGAGGTCGTCGCCGAGACTCTGCACGAGCTGATCGACCCAATCGTCTACGACGAGGCCGTCACCTTGATCGAAGAGCATCGCGAGGCCGGCCGTGACATCGTGATCGTCAGCACGTCCGGGGCCGAGGTGGTTGGGCCGATCGGGCAAATGCTGGGCGCCGACCACGTGGTCGCCACCCGCATGGTGATTGAGGACGGCAAGTACACCGGTGACATCGACTACTACGCGTACGGTCCTACCAAGGCAGATGCCATCCGCGAGATGGCCGAGGCGAACGGCTATGACCTTGAGGCGTCGTACGCCTACAGCGACTCGCAGACCGACCTACCGATGCTGGAGGCGGTTGGCCACCCGACGGCAGTGAATCCTGACAAAGAACTTGCACGCATTGCGGCCGAACGCGAGTGGCCAGTCCTGCGCTTCAACCGGCCGATCGCGATGCGTCGCCGCCTTCCGTCAGTACCTGATCTCCCCCACCTGTCCGAGCTCGACACCCGGCAGCGCGCATTCGCTGGGGCGTCGGTTGCCGTCGTGCTGGTCGCAGCTGCACTCGTGGTGGCCGTTGCGGCGTCCCGACGCCGACGCGTCGCCTAGCAGAGGGTGCGGGCGAAGGTGGCACCACGCTGGACGGACGCCGCATGGAAGGTGAGCCACTGCGCGAGCCCGGCCGACGTCCCACCAGCGAACGCGTCCAACGCCTCCCGGTAGGCATCAATGCCGAGTTCGAGCAGCCCCATCTCCGGAACCGTCAGTGCATCGGGGTCGACGCCCCGCGAGACAAACACGACACGAGACGCCGCACGCGCGACCAGGTCATCTGCCGAACCGAAGGGCTGAAGGGTCATCAGCTCGGCATGGACGACGCCAGCGACTAGCACTCCCGGTGCACTCGTCGCGGTAATCACGTCGGCCAGAGTCGTCAGGCGTTCGCTCACACCGGCTTCAGCGCGCGGCCGGCCGAGGGCGGCCGGCGGCACTTGACCAGACATCGCCACGGTGTGCAGTCGGGCGAGTGCTTGCAGGGGTGCCCGCTGCCAGGTGCCGGCGAGTGCGCCCACCTCCCCAGACACCTGCAGGGCTGTGGATGCCAGTCGTCCACCGTCGTCATCGGCGAATGGCGGCTCGAAGTCTTCCCATGCCAGCTGACACCCGCTCAGCCGCGCGGACGCCCACGCGGATCGCAGCCGCGCTGCCGCGCGCACCTCACCGCGCTGCCGCCGGAGAGCCGGCTCACGCAGCAGCCCGTCCATCGCGGCTCGGCTGGCATCGATCGCCTCAGCAACGCCCGGCAGTGCGGCGAGCGAGGCCAACGGGTCAGTGGTCGTCACGGTCAAAGACTGTCATCCCTCCCACTCGTCCGATCGCTCGACTACGTTCAGACCTTGAGGACCCGAAGCTGAGGAGAACTGCACCGTGAGCGACGCCCCCCGCGACGAGAGCCTGTCCAACCTGCTGCGCGAAGAGCGACGATTCCCGCCGTCGCCGGAGTTCGCCGCTCAGGCCAACGCGACCGAGGCCACCTACGCCGAAGCGTCAGCAGACCGACTCGCCTTCTGGGACGAGCAGGCCCGCCGCCTGCAGTGGGAGACGCCGTGGAGCCAGACGTTGGACTGGTCGGACGCCCCGTTCGCACGGTGGTTCGTCGACGGTTCGCTCAATGTCGCCGTCAACTGCGTCGACCGACACGTTGAAGCCGGCATCGGCGATCGCGTCGCGATCTACTTCGAGGGTGAGCCTGGCGACACGCGCACGCTCACGTACGCCGAACTGCAGCGCGAGGTGTCGCAAGCAGCGCATGCACTCACCGAGCTCGGCGTCGAGGCAGGTGATCGCGTCGCGATCTACTTGCCGATGATCCCCGAGGCAGCGATCGCGATGCTCGCGTGTGCCCGCATCGGAGCACCGCACTCGGTCGTCTTCGGCGGATTCTCGGCTGAGGCTCTGCGCAGTCGGATCGAGGACGCCCAGGCCAAACTCGTCATCACCTCCGACGGTGGCTACCGACGCGGCAAACCGATGGCGCTCAAGCCTGCTGTTGATGAAGCCGCGGATGCGTCACCGAGTATCGAGAAGGTTCTAGTCGTCCGACGCACCAACCAAGAGATCACATGGAATGACGGGCGCGACGTGTGGTGGCACGACATCGTTGGTAAGCAGCCGACGACGCACGAGGCACAGGCGTTCGACAGCGAACACCCACTGTTCATCCTGTACACATCAGGTACCACGGGTAAGCCAAAAGGGATTCTGCACACCACGGGTGGTTACCTGACGCAGGTGGCTTACACGCACTTCAACGTCTTCGACCTCAAGCCAGAATCCGACGTGTTCTGGTGCACGGCCGACGTCGGCTGGGTCACCGGGCATTCCTACATCGTTTACGGGCCACTAGCGAACGGCGCGACTCAGGTGATGTACGAGGGGACACCTGACACCCCGCACCAGGGGCGCTGGTGGGAGATCATCGAGAAGTACCGCGTTACGACCCTCTACACGGCACCGACGGCCATCCGAACCTTCATGAAGTGGGGCGACGACGTCCCTGCGCAGTTCGACATGAGCTCGCTGCGCATGCTCGGGTCGGTCGGTGAACCCATCAATCCAGAGGCGTGGATGTGGTACCGCGAGCACATCGGCGGCAACCGCTGCCCGATCGCTGACACCTGGTGGCAGACCGAGACGGGCGCGATCATGATCAGCCCGCTGCCCGGTGTCACTGCAACCAAACCTGGGTCGGCGATGCGCCCCTTGCCCGGTATCGGAGCCGAGGTCATCGACGACCATGCGCACCCAGTGCCCGACGGTGCCGGCGGCTACCTCGTGTTGACCGAACCTTGGCCGGCCATGCTGCGCGGGATCTGGGGTGACTCGCAGCGCTACAAGGACACGTACTGGTCGCGCTACGAAGGCATGTACTTCGCGGGTGACGGTGCGAAGAAGGACGAGGACGGCGACCTCTGGCTGCTCGGCCGCGTCGACGACGTCATGAACGTGTCTGGGCACCGCATCTCGACGACCGAGGTCGAGTCGGCACTCGTGTCGCACCCATCGGTGGCCGAGGCTGCCGTGGTCGGCGCGACCGATGCCACCACCGGTCAGGGAATCGTCGCGTTCGTCATCGTTCGCGGACATGTTGCTGATGACAAGGCCCACGGTGACGTCCTGGTGCAGGAGCTGCGGCAGCACGTGGCGCACGAGATCGGCCCGATCGCCAAGCCGCGTCAGATCATGGTGGTGCCCGAACTGCCCAAGACGCGCTCCGGGAAGATCATGCGGCGACTGCTGCGCGACGTTGCTGAACACCGCGACATGGGCGACGTGACAACGCTCGCGGACCCAACGGTGATGCGCGAGATCGCACAGGGCGTCGACGGCGAGAAGGACGGGTAGCACGCCAATGGGCGTGCGCCACCGAGCTGTGGAAGACAAAACCGGTGCTAGAGCGACAGAAACGTCTTCCAAACTCGACCCCAACCGCTGACGGTCAACGCCTACCTCGTGTTGCGACGCCTCCGACGAGCTCCAACGAGCACCACGGCACCCACCACGACACCCACCACGAGCGAAAGCCCCACCACGCTGAGGGCCTTGTTCTCGCTGAGCCAGTCGCTTAGTGCCGGTCCGGCCGTGCGCGGGTCATACCAGGGCTGGTGCGGCGGTTCGGCGGTTCGGACCTCGCCCGAAGCCAACACGTCGGCAGCCAGGGCGACGCGCTCAACCTGGTCACCGTCGCCGCTGCTGAGATTCACCAGGACTTCGCCGTTGTCGCTCGCGTGCTGCGGACCGAACTCGACCAGCTGAGTCCGTGTAGGTTCGTTAAGCCCCTTGCCGGCGATCGACGTGAACAGCACTGGTGTTCGGTCGTTGGACCACCCAACGATCTCGGCACCGAACTCCGGGATCTGCTCGGTGAACCAGATTCGACTGCCGTCCGACGTCTGAAACGCACTCAAGGTCCAGTCGCCGTCACCTGACACCGAAGGGGTCGGGTCGGTCAGCCCCACGAACTGATCGCCCGAGGGCGATAGCCCGTGTGTGCTGCCATGATCGGGGACGTCGGCAACAGTTCCCACCCTCCGGCCGACAGTGCCTCCAACGACCCGTAGAGCACCTTCGCGCTGGGTTTCGCTCGCAAACGCTCCACCATCGGACATGGTCACCGACCGGCCGGTGTAGGACAAGACCACCGGGCTCTCGCCGAACCAGCCCACCAGCTGGTCGCCTCCTTCTGGACTCACACCCTGCACCGGCCCCCACCGGACGGCGTCCTCATCGTCATCTGCGAGACCGTCGACCATGAACTGGCGCTGTTCCAATCGCCGTCCGGTGTCACTGGTCCGTTTGATGATCACGGCAGACTCCACCACCAGTCTTCGACCGGACGGCGACCAACTCAGCCCTTCGATCTGACCGCCAAGCTGGGCCCACGTCTCTCCGAGCCCGACATCGGTGACCATTCCGGTCGACGCATCCGTCACCTCGACGTCAAACAAGGAACCGTCATCCCCGGAGTACCCGACAGCAATCATTTGCCCATCGGGTGAGACCTCGACGATCGATGAGTACGCGTACAGGCCGTTGGCGTCTTCTGGGTCCACCGGGGCCACCCACCGGTACTCATCGCTGTCTGCTCCGACCGCTATCCAGGCCGGCGGAGCATCCCCATTCAGGGAGGACGTTGCGAACACCATCGACACGCGGCCGATCGGTGCCTGCTCCATCGTCAGGATGTGCTCTCGCGTCGGGAAGATCTGGTCCGGCAGCGACCCGGGTCCAGATGCCGGGGTCACCTCGACGGGACGCAGCGCCTGCGCCGTCCCGATGACAACCAGCACCGCAACGGCCGCCAACGCCAACCCACCGACCACCCACCGGCGGCGCCCTCCCCCGCGGGACGCCGTCGCAGTCAGTTCGACACCCTTGGCTCGATCGGCAACACCCGCGAGCCGGGCGTCGGTCACCGTGCCGGCACCGGCCGACGCCACCTCGTGCAACGCCTCCCGCAGCGCTGTCTCGTTCATGACCGCACCTCCTGCACGTCATCTGAGGGGTCCCACAGCTCAGCCAGCTCAGGAGCGACCGCGCGCAACCGCTTCAACGCTCGATGCGCCTGCGTCTTCACTGTTCCGACGCTGCACCCCAATGCGTCAGCTGTCTGTCGTTCGGTGAGGTCCTCGTAGTACCGCAAGACCAACACCGCCCGCTGTTGGGCTGACAACAACCGCAGCGCCGCGTCCAGCGACACCCGACGATCGACGTCCGAACCCACATCTGACGCCGCACCTTCGGGAACATCGGCCACCGGCGTCTCGACGAACCGGCGGCGCCGCC
>JBBQAL010000077.1:0-14122 GCA_038316135.1 Candidatus Nanopelagicales bacterium
GGTGCGACACCCGACCCGTCGAGCTCTGCGAAGAACCCCGCAGGGGGCGACGGAGCCGACCAGAGCCCAGCAGCCGCTGATGCTCCGGCAACCTCGGTAGCGCCGTCCGGGAACAGCTCGGTGCTCTGGGGGGCGTTGATAGTGGCCGTTGTCGTCATGGCTGGCATCAGTGGACTGGTGGCGTGGCTGAATCGTCGCGAGTAGTACTCGCGATCCGGTTCACCCACAGTTCACGAGCCGTACGTTCGTCGTCCCCCCTGCCGGTCCTTGATCGTTGAGCGGCACCGAAAGGGTTGGAGGCGGGCACCTGCCCCCTACACACCGCCTGAGGAGATCAGCTGTGAAGCAACGCGTCACCGTCGTGGTCGGAACCGTGGTTGCCGCCACTTTGCTCAGCACTGTGAGTCTTGTGGCAGCGACGACCGTCATGGCCAATGCGACCACCACGTCCCCGTTCGATCCCAGCTTGAGCGGCGCCACGCAGGGAACGCTGGCCTTCTACGACGGCAGTGGGAACGCCATCACCGGCGGCAACCTCGGCGCTGAGCCTGCCTTCGTCAAGGCCAACACCGACACCGGTCGCGCTGGCGACACGCTCGGGAGCCTCTACGCCTACACGCCGCAGAAGGGCGTCCTGTCTGCAAACTGGCCGGGCGAGCTGCTCGGTGCCTCGACCACGTACCCCATCACTTCCGGTGCCCCGGCGAACCTGTTGAACAAGCCTCAAGCGATCGCTAAAGCGCCGTTCCTCTGGTTCGCGAACGACGAGTACCCCAGCCTCTTCCCGAACAACAACAGCGACGTCGTTTGGCAGAAGCTGTACCAGCTCCGGCTGTACACGTCTGGACCCGGTCAAGGGTTGGACATCAACCGCTATGCGTCGGCCACCATCGCCGTTGACTCCGGCGCGGGAACGTGGAGCCAGGTCTACCCAGTGCCGGGCGCAACCGCCCCAACCGTTTCCACTCCGGCCTCCATCTCTGGCACAACGCGCGTTGGTTTCGAAGTCACGTGTGACGCCGCGTTCACCGGCGCCACTCTCACCACCTACAAGTGGTTGCGTGCGGGCACGGCTATCACAGGTGCGACCACGATCAACTACACCCTGCTGCCAGCGGACTATGACAAGAACATCCAGTGCCGCGCCACGGGATCCAATGCAAACGGCAGCGTGTCCACGACGAGCCCGCAGGAGAAGATCGGTAAGGGCGATGCATTGGTGCCGACCACGAACCCGACGATCTCCGGAATACCCAAGCCCGGCAAGGTCTTGACGACCAACCCCGGCGTCTGGACTCCGGCCGCAAAGTCGTATAAGTACCAGTGGTTCAAGGGCAAGAACGCGATCTCTGGTGCGACGTCGAAGACCTACACCGTCCTCAACGGCCAGGTGGGCGCAAAGCTGTCGTGCAAGGTCACGGCCATCAAGACCGGCTACACCAGCGGGGTCAAGAAGACCGCCGGGGTGACAATCGTCGCTTAGTTCGTTCACGGTGGGGAGTTGACGCGTATGTGCGTCAACACCCCACCGTGCTGTCCGCGTGGGGAACCATTCGTTAGGGGCGGGTAGGCCGCCGACCGGGTCGCCGGTCAGTTACTGGCCCTGACGGGCCACTTGCGGCGCTACTGACGGTGCCGCCACGAACCGGTAGCCGACGTTGCGCACGGTGCCGATCAGCTGCTCGTACTCGCCGCCGAGTTTGGCGCGCAACCGCCGGACGTGGACATCGACGGTGCGGGTGCCGCCGAAGTAGTCGTAGCCCCAGACCTCCTGCAGCAGCTGTCCGCGGGTGAAGACGCGACCTGGGTGCTGGGCGAGGAACTTCAGCAGCTCGAACTCCTTGTAGGTGAGGTCGAGCGCGTTGCCGCGCAGCTTGGCGGTGTAAGTGGACTCGTCGATGACGAGGTCGCCGTTGCTGATCAGCGGCCGCACATCGTCCGATGAGGCAGCGAGCCGTTCGGTGGCCAGGCGAAGCCGAGCCTCGACCTCAGCCGGTCCCGCGGTGGCGAGCACGACGTCATCGACGTGCCAGTCGGCAGTGACAGCGGTGAGGCCGCCTTCGGTGGTGACCAGGATCAGCGGCACCGTGATGCCGGTTGTGCGGATGAGCCGGCAGAGCGAGCGAACGCGCGGCAAGTCGCCGCGTCCGTCAACCACCAGGGCGTCAGCGGGGCCGGCGTCAAGGAGCGCAGCACCCTCTGCGGGAAGCACCCGCACCTGATGGGGAAGCAGCTCGAGCGCAGGCAGCACCGACTCGGCGGTGGGACCACCGTGCGTCAGGAGCAGCAACCGCGCCACGCGTCCTCCCATCAGCAGCCGTCAGGGCCCGTCAGAACCCGTCCAGACTATCGACCGGTTTTGGCGTGGAGTGAACGGCGGCTTCAGGCAGCGCTCTCGACAGCAGCGGGGGCCGGGGCCTTCATCGGGCGCCGGATGGTGCGGAAGAAGAGCCACATCGTGGGCACCAGGTAGGCGAACCAGGTGAAGACCTCGAGCCAGCTCGGCACCGTTCGGACGGCGAAGAGGCCGCGGAAGACCGCGTACTGCACCGAGCTGTCGGGGAAGGCGCCACTGATGTCGAAGGCGATGGAGTCTTCACCGAAGAGCAGGCCGGCCTCCTGCAGCTCGTGGATGCCGTAGGTGAACACGCCGGCGGCAATGACGATCAGGGCAACGCCGGTCCACTTGAAGAACGTGGCGAGGTTGACCCGAAGGGCGCCCCGGTAGATGAACAGGCCGAGCGCGATTGCCGTGGCGAGGCCGAGCAGTCCACCGAGGATATCGATCCAACCGCCGCCGGTGTTTTGCATCGACGACCAGAGGAAGAGCGCGGTTTCGAACCCCTCGCGGGAGACGGCGATGAAGGCCATGGCGGCAACGGCTCCGGCGCCAGCTGCCGTGGCCTTGTCGACGTGCGCGTGCAGCTCGCTCTTGAGCGCCCTGGCGTTGCGGGCCATCCAGAAGACCATCCAGGTGACGAACGCGACGGCGAGCAGCGCCATGACGCCCTCGAACGCGGCCTGCGCCTGCTCGGGCAGCTCGTCAGCGGCCAGGGCGAGTGCTCCGCCGATGGCGAGCGAGAAGACCACTGCGGCACCGACACCGGCCCAGACGTACCTCACCGATTCACCGCGGTCGGACTTGACCAGGTAGGCGATCAAGATGCTCACGATCAGAGCTGCTTCGAGCCCCTCGCGAACGGTGATCAAGTAGGCGGCGAGCATCGGCTGTCCAATCGTCGTCCCAGGTGGGATTCGTCTGCAGGTGCCCGGCCACTCGGTTCACTGAATCGAAGTTAGGACACCCTTACCTAACTAACTGTAGAACGAGACCTCCCGATCTGACAAATGTGCGGCCGGGGCATCGGTTTCGGCAAGAGTGCGTCAGAGTGGTGAGCCGGTCGTTGACGGGCGGCTGGGCCTGATCAGGAGGAGCGCGCTGTGGCGGTACTGAGGTACTGGGCTGGAGCCCGAGCAGCTGCTGGCGTCCGCGAGCAGGTCGTCGATGCCGCGAACTTGGCCGATGCCCTGGACGCCGCCAGCGCCCCCCGCGACGAAGGCTTCGCCCGGGTCTTGGGCGTCTGCTCCTTCGTGGTGGACGAGCAGCCGGTCGGCCTGACGCCGCACACCGAGGTGGCGCTGGCTGCCGACTCCGTCGTCGAGGTGCTGCCGCCCTTCGCGGGCGGCGCCGGGTGACGTGGTCGTCGGGCAGGTGGCTGACGTGGAGGGGCGCCGACAGTTCGGGCATGATCGGCGCGTGACCGCCGACCGTCCTGCTGACTCCGCAGCTGCATCAGCTGCCGCTGCACAGGGGTCGGAGACGCCGCCGCACCTTCACCTGCCGGATTGGCGTCCGGCCATGGTCGGGGCGTTAAGCAGTGGAATCGTCCTGGTCGGTGCGCTGCTGGAGCTGCCGTGGCTGTGGGCGCCGGTGATCGCGCTGCAGGTAGTGGTCGTCCTCACGTGGCACCGGTCGTTGGGCGCGCCGTCGGCTGCTTCCGGCGCAGCCGTTGGCGCTGGCCTCGCCGCCATCGTCGACGTCATCGTGGCCACCACGGACGACGCACCGAGTCTGGGGCCGATCGCCGTGGTGCTGGGTGCCGGCTACCTGATCGCCGTCGTTCAGCAGCTGCTCCGCCAGGACGGTCGTGCAGATCTGGTCGACGCGCTCGCCGCAACCGTTGCCCTCGCGACCGTCGCCGCTTTGGGTGCGGCCTGGGTGGTGCTCTTCCAGCTCGAGGACGGCAACGCCACCACCGTGGTGCTGGCCGGAGCATGTGCGGCGGCTGCCGTTGGGCGCCTGGCCCCCGGAGTGGTCGGCGCGGCCATTGCACCTATCGCCGCCGGGGCTGTGGCAGGGGCGCTGCTGGGCGTGGCCGTCGACGACGCCGTGTGGGTGGGTGCTGGCCTTGGCGTTGCTGCTGCGGTGCCCGTCACACTCGCCGCTGTGGCGCAGGCACGGGTGCGCGGTGAAGGGTCCGGATGGCTGCCGGGTGGAGTCTGGCCGGTGCTGCTGGCCGCCCCTTTGGGCTACGTCGTCGTGCGGCTGATCGGCTGAGGGTTGGCTGATTGGCTGTTGTCGGGGCGGCGGGCGGGAATGTCTGCCCGCGTCCGCGCGCTGGAAACGGCGTGGACAACCCTGGCCTGATCGTTCTCGTTGCCGTGCTCGCCGCGGCCACCGGGTTCGGTCTGTGGCGGCGCCGCACTGACGGCCGTCTGCGCACCGTGCTGGCAGCCTCTGACACGTCGACCGGCGACTCTGGCTCAGCTCGCAGGCCGATCTTTCCAGCGGCTGACCTCGGCATCGACCTCGGTGAACGGGCCTCGCTGGTGCAGTTCTCCACCGCGTTCTGCCAGCCATGCCGGGCAACGCGCAGGGTTCTCGCCGAGGTGGCTGACATGGTGGATGGCGTCGTGGCCGTCGAGGTGGACGCTGAGGCGCACCTCGACCTCGTCCGGAAGTGGGACATCATGCGCACCCCGACGGTGTTCGTGCTGGACGCCTCAGGTGCCGTCACCCAGCGTGCCGTCGGCCAGCCGCGCAAGGCTGACGTCATCGCCGCGATCGGGGCGATGGATGGAGCCGCGGAGCGTCCATCGGTCGAACGGTCCAGTGAGTGAGACATGATCTCAAACTCTGAGACAAAGATGACACCCCTTCGGCACCTGCCTACGCTTTCGTCGATGGCCAGCCACACTCCCCGCTCGTTGGGGCTCACCCAGCGCCGCGCCATCGATCTCTGCCGCGTCGCCGGCTGCCTGTGTTGCGGATGCTGACCGGTCGCTGACCGCCCCGGCTCGTCGGCCCCGCGGGCCGACCGCCACCCAGCTGGACGCCAACGCCGGCTACCAGCTCCCTCACCACCTTCGGAGATCACCGTGATCGATCCACGTGGACAGCGCTTCGCTGCGGCAGTCACCACCGCCGTGCTCGCTGTCGTCCTGCTCACCGGCAGCGCATGGCTGCTCGCCGCCCAGACGGTGGTGTTCGCGATCGGCGCGTTTGCCGGCCTGCAGCGCAGCCCGTACGGCGTCGTCTTCGGGCGCATCGTCCGCCCGCGTCTGGGGCCGCCGAGCGAGCTTGAGTCAGAAGTCCCACCGCGGTTCGCCCAGGGCGTCGGCTTCGCCTTCGGTCTCGTCGGCACCGTTGCACTTGCCGCGGGGGCGTCCACCGTCGGCTTGGTCGCCGTTGGACTGGCACTGGCCGCAGCGTTCCTCAACGCAGCGTTCGGCTTCTGCCTCGGCTGCGAGATGTACCTGATCGGACGCCGGCTGTTGCCGGCGCGTACCGACGCCCCGCGTACCGACGCCCCCAGCACCGCAAGCACCCCCCGTTCCCCACTTGCCGAGGAGGCAACCGCATGAGCCGCACCGATGTACTGGTCGACGCCGACTGGGTCGAGGCACACCTCGACGACCCGTCCGTCGTCCTCGTTGAGGTAGACGAGGACACGTCAGCGTACGAGAAGGGTCACATCCGTGGGGCCATCCGCCTCGACTGGAAGACCGACCTGCAAGACCCGGTCAAGCGTGACTTCGTCGACCGTCCGGCGTTTGAGGCTTTGCTCTCCGAGCGCGGCATCAGCAACGACCACACCGTCATCCTCTACGGCGGCAACAACAACTGGTTCGCGTCATACGCGTTTTGGTACTTCACGCTCTACGGGCACGCATCGGTCAAGCTGCTCGACGGTGGTCGCAAGAAGTGGGAGCTCGACTCACGCCAGCTGACCACCGAGGTCATCAAGCGTCCCTCGTCGAGGTACACCGCGCAGGAGCAGGACCTCTCGATCCGCGCCTTCCGCAACGACGTCCTCGGCGCGATCGGCGTCCAGAATCTGGTCGACGTCCGCTCACCTGACGAGTACTCCGGACGCCTGCTCGCGCCGGCGCACCTGCCGCAGGAGCAGTCGCAGCGTCCGGGCCACGTGCCGACCGCGAAGAACATCCCATGGTCGAAGGCGGCCAACGACGACGGCACGTTCAAGTCCGACGACGACCTCACGGCGCTGTACGTCGGCGCCGGCGTCGACCTCGAGAAGGACACCATCGCGTACTGCCGGATCGGTGAGCGTTCGGCGCACACCTGGTTCGTGCTGCACGAGCTGCTCGGTGTCGAGAACGTGAAGAACTACGACGGCTCCTGGACTGAGTACGGCTCGCTGGTCGGCGTGCCGATCGAGCTCGGCGACGGATCCTAGGAGGGGGAGCACCATGTGCGGAGCCATTGCAGGAGGACCGGATATCACCGGAGTCGACGCCACCAAAGAGGCGGTGATCCAGGGCATCGTCTCGCGCGCGGGTGAGCCGGTGTCGCCGGCCTACGTCCGGCTGTTGGACGGGTCTGGCGAGTTCACCGCTGAGGTGCCGACGTCGGCAACGGGTCAGTTCCGCTTTTTCGCGGCACCGGGTGCGTGGACGGTGCGGGTGCTGGCGCCAGGGGCGTCGGTCGACCGCGCGGTGCACGCCGAGCTCGGCGAGGTCGCCGACCTCGCGATCACCGTCTAGCCACGGTCGCGGAGGCCGGGCCGCAGGGAATCCTCCACTGGCGGATTCCCTGCGGTCTCAGGCGCTGAGCGGCGTCCAAAGCGCAGGAGATCCGCCAGGACGCCGGTCGACGTCCACGGTACTGATCGGGTAGCCGGACGCCGCCAGGCGCTGCACCTCCGCCAGGACGCGGGCGGGCAGCTCGACTCCAGGTAGCCGCAGCACCTCGAGGCTCACCCCCTCCGGCCACCGGAAGCCCACCGCCCGCTGTGTTGCCACCGCCTTCCGGTAGCGGCGCTCCAGGGCGGCGCCGTCGTCGCCGACCTCGGGCATCCCCCAGCGTGGGACGGCGAACCCTAGCTCCTCCAGCCACTCGTGTCGGCGCTTCTCCTTCCAGATCACCGTCGGGGCGTCCTCCTTGGCGTACTTACCCTTGCCGTCCGCTTCCCCGATGACACCGTCCTCAGCCCACAGCTTGTCGACGCGCGCTGTCCGTCGCTGGCGCTTGATCACGACGTTGCAGAGCGGGAGGGGTAACCGCCGCTCGATGACGCGTCCTCTGGAGAGCGACTCGAGTGCGGACTCTGCTGCCGGATCGCCAGCATCGATGGCTACCGCGGCGTTGCTCCGGCCTGTGAATGAACCCCGAGAGCTCAGCGCAGCTTCGAGGTCGGCGAGCCGGAGGCCGCCGCGGAGTGCTGCGTCCACCGTGATCAGTGCGTCGGCAAGGCAGGCGACAGCCGCGACATCGACCACGGTGTGAGCCAACGTCAAGGTGTTGAGGCCACCTCGGGTGACGGCGTGGCGGAGATCCAGGTGCCGACGCTGTACATCTGCGGTGGCCAGATGCGCGCGGTTCGGGGCTCGGATCACCCGTGGCCGGTGGGGGATGCTCCGGACCGGCAGCTGCCAAGTGACGGCTGACGTCGCACTCCTGGCCACGACGTCGGGGGAGATCAGCTGGATCCCGTAGACGTGCATGGTGTGCCGCAGGCTCGGCGTCGCGTCCTCCCACATTTCAGACTCCGCGAAGCACCCGGTCGACAGTCGCCGTAGCTGGCCACGTCGCACCCAGGTGCCGATGTTCCGGTCACTGGCTCCGAGGCTGAGCAGCTGTTGGCGCGTGATCACTCCGTGCTGGGTCGTGAGCCTTGCGAGGACGGGTTCGGGCAGGGAGCGCAGCATCGCAGCAGGGTTGCCGCGTCCACCGTGGCTGACGCCCCTGGGCAACGGACGTGGGGACGAGCGGCGTCCGCCCACGCTGTGGACACTCACCGAGTGGCGGATTCCCTGCGGTTTCGGCAGCTGTGAGGGCTCTGGAACGCAGGTAATCCGCCACTGGAGGATTCTGCGCGCCGGCGACGCGGCGGGGGGCGGTGAGGCTGCAGCAGGGCGTCGGCTTCATCTGGCCCACCGGGGTCGCTGCTGAACTGCCGCTGCTGGAGGGTGTGACGCCGCTTCCAGGCGTTGTCGCGGAGGTCGTCCCACTTCGCGATCTCGGATAGCCCTTCGGGTTCGTCGACAGGTACGGCTACCAAGTCGAGATGCGCGCTGTCGCCATCTGAAGACTTACCCGTGCTTTTGGATGTCCCGACGGCAGCGAAACTCGGGGTAGCTCTTCATACCGCTGGAGGCTCGATGAGTGCCGCCGGGCCCGAGGTGCGTCGACCCGGCGGTGGTGTGGTCACAAAGCCGGCACTCACAATGGCCGGCGCTCGCAGGGCCATGGTTACGCCTGCGGCCGTGGCTGGCACGACGACGAAGAGCCAGAGGTCCGCTGGGGATTGCGGTAAGACGTCCAGCTGAAGGCCGTTGAGCGCGAGACCCGTCAACCCTGCCGCGATGGCGGCGATGATGCCGCCGAGCAGTTTCTGTCGGTCGAGGGTGAACGGGGTCCCGTGTTTGCTGTGCTGAATCATCCCCAGACGGAGGGTCGCCCCGCACGCAAGGCCGCTGACGATTCCGTAGACGACGCCGAACCCGCCACCCATCACGACGCCGGGGAGCAAGAAGATGACCGCAAGCAGCGGATCTCCGACGAGACCGACGATCACGATCACCAGGAGTACACCGACGAGTGCGCCGGCCGCAGTCCCCCAAAGCGCGCCCTCGCTCACTCCCCGTAGCACCGTGAGACTGCCCCGATGGAGGCGCTGCGGACCGGGTGCAGGTGTAGGCACGTTCGAAGGATAGAGGGACGCGAAGCTCCCCAGGTGGTTCTTCGATGATCCGCAGCCGTCCTAGCGCCGAGTGGTGGACGCCACCTGGTGACTGCAAAGATCCGGGCACTCCGCTGTCAGTCCCAACCGCTTTATGCCGATACTGGAACCCATGGAACCGATGGACCGCCGCACCTTCCTCGTCCGCGCTGGCCTGACCGGCGCTGCCGCCGCGTCAGCGAGCGCAATCGGCGGCCTGCTGCTGCCCGGATCGGCGGACGCCGCGAGCGGTCTGACCAAGACCGTCATCGGCGAGTCGACCAAGGGGCGTCCGATCAAGGCCTACTGCCTCGGCGACCCTGACGCGAAGAACGTCTACCTCGTCATGGGTCAGATGCACGGTGACGAGCCGGCCGGACGCCTCGTCGCGCACGACCGACTGCTCAACAAAGACCCGGTCAAGAACGTCGCGCTTTGGGTGATCCCGACCATGAACCCCGACGGCAGCATTCGCGGGACGCGGGTCAACGCACGCGGCGTCGACCTCAACCGCAACTTCCCCAGCAAGACCTGGGTGAAGCAAGACAAGGGCACGCGCTACTGGTCGGGGCCGCGTCCGGCGTCCGAGCCGGAGACGCGCGCCATCGTGCGCTTCTTCGCCAAGATCCAGCCGCGCACCATCGTGTCGATCCACCAGCCGTTGGAGTCGGTCGACTTCTCCGGCGGTAGCAAAGCGGTGACGCAGTGGCTGTCGAAGGAGCTCGACCTGCCGGTGGCGCACATCCAGGTCTCCGGGGGCGGCACGATGACGTCTTGGTACAACGCCGAGTATCCGAAGAAGACAGCGGTGACCGTTGAGCTACCGCCGTCGACGACGCCGAAGTACCGCAACAACGTCGCCGAGGTGCTGCTGCGGCACGCGAAGCAACGGCGCAGCTAGGTCACACTCGGCGCCCGAATCCGTCAACCAGCTGTGCACTCGGCGAGCTTCGGGGTCGGGCTGGGCGGGGTCAGTGGACGAAGACCTTCAGCAGCAGGATCAAGACACCGAACGAGCCGACGATTAGCGCGTTGATGACGATGCTCATCCAGCCGCGCCCCTCGCGGACGCCGATCAGCACGCCGTAGACGAAGAGCGCTCCGATCCCGACCAGCACGGCGACGTTGGTGGCCGCTTCCGCCGGGATCCAGCCCAGCTTGCCGAACAACAGCGGCAACGCCACCGGCCACGACGACTGCAACATGGGCCACTCGGCTGCGGCGATCGCCGCTACTTCGGGGCCGGTGAGATGGCGTCGCGCCACCATGCGGGCGCCGACCACCACTGAGTACACGTGAGCCGCGTAGAAGACGGCGGACGTCACGAGGACAACGGCAAGCGCGCGGCTCAGCTTTTCCGGCTCTGGCCCGATGGCGGCAACGACGGTGGTGGCCAGGATCGTCCCGTAGATGGCCCCCGCAATCCGGTGTGCCTCGTGCTCGGCATCGCGCAGCGCGGCATGGTCGACCTCGGCATCGCTCGAGTCGCCGGCCGCGGCACCGCTCGATTCGCCCCGGCCAACGATCTCTTCGATCTCGTGATCGAACTCCTCACTCACGCTTGATCACTCCGTCCTAGCTGGGGCGACGCGCTGCCGCGCACCGTAGGATGGTCCCATGCTGGAAATCGCCTACACCGGACTCCTCGTCGCCGTGTCGATCCTGATCGCATGGTTCTCGTTCTACGTCGTATACAAGCTCTACAAAGGTCAGGGCTAGGCCTCGGCGGTGTTCGAGATCCCGGCCGACCTCGCGCCCGCGTGCGCGCCGGTCGCCTGGTTGCTCGGCACCTGGTCCGGCGATGGCGTCGGCGGCTACCCAACGATCGACGACTTCCGCTTCGCGCAGGAGGTCACCTTCGAGCAGAACGGCAAGCCGTTCCTCAGCTACCGTTCGCGCAGCTGGTTGCTGGACGACGCCGGCGGCCGCGTCCGCCCACTTGCCACCGAGACCGGCTTCTGGCGTCCGCAGCCTGAGGGACGCCTTGAGGTTTTGTTGTCGCATCCCACCGGATTCTCCGAAATCTGGGAGGGCACCGTCGAAGGCCCGCGGATCGAGATCCACACCGACCTCGTGGCGCGCACGTCAACGGCGAAGGAGTACACCGCCGGACATCGCCTCTATGGCCTCGTCGAGAGCGACCTGATGTGGGCCTTCGACATGGCCGCAATGGGCGAGCCTCTTCAGCCGCACTTGTCGGCCCGGCTAACGCGCGCGGAGCCGGCCGCGTGACCACGGACGACTGGCAGACCGAGCTGCGCTCACGCGGCTACCGACTGACGCCGCAGCGTCAGCTGGTGCTGGACGCCGTGCGCCGGCTCGGCCACGGCACGCCGGACGAGATCGCCAGCGACGTTCAGGCCACGTCGCCATCGGTGAACCTGTCGACGGTGTACCGCACGCTCGACCTCCTCGAGAAGGTCGGACTGGTGACGCACACCCACCTCGGACACGGGGCACCGACCTATCACCCAGCAGACGAGAGCGACCACGTCCATCTGGTCTGCACCGACTGCGGCGACATTCTGGCGGTGGCGACCGAGGCGGTGGAACCGCTGATGGGAAGTTTGCGCGACCTCAATGGGTTTGAGGTGAATGTGGCGCACGTAGCGATGCACGGTCGGTGTGCTGGCTGCGTCGCCGCTGCGGGTGCCAACGGTGCGCCCGCCTCAATCGAGCAGGAGTGATGGTGTCCAACACCCAGACAGCCGTAGCGCCACCTGAGGGAGCGCCGGACGCCGGCGTCCCCTGGCACTTCGGCGACCCGCTCGGCGAGCAGCGGATGCTCGACCGCGGCGAAGGGCTCGTCGACCTGTCACACCGTCCGGTGATCGAGGTTGCCGGCGACGACCGGCTGACGTATCTGCACACGTTGACGTCGCAGCACGTCTCGGCACTGCCATCCGGTTTGTGGACGCAGGCATTGATCCTCGATGCCAACGGTCGCCTAGAGCACCACCTCGACCTCGTCGACGACGGCGAGCGGGTTCTTGCACACATTGAGCCAGGCACTGCGGACGCGTTGATGCAGTACCTGCAGAAGATGGTTTTCTGGAGCAAGGTCGAGCTGCGGGTGCGCGACGACCTGGGCGTCGTGTGGCGGCCAGGGGCGTCAGGGATGGATGGTGACGACGCGTTCGCGTTCGTGTCGCGCGACGACATCGGTGCGATCGCCGGACCGGCCGCGGGGACGTGGGCGTACGAGGCGCTGCGTGTTGCGGCGGGTCGCCCGAGGCTCGGCTTCGACACCGACCACCGCACGATCCCGCCCGAGGTCAACTGGATCGGTGCCGCTGTGCATCTGGAGAAAGGCTGCTACCGAGGGCAAGAGACGGTGGCGCGGGTGCACAACCTCGGCAAGCCGCCGCGGCGCCTGGTGCGCCTGCACCTGGACGGCAGCGACGAACTTCCGGAGCGCGGTGACGCGCTGATGCTGGACGGCCGCACGGTTGGCTTCGTCGGCACCGTGGTGCAGCACTACGAGCTGGGGCCGGTGGCCTTGGGACTGGTGAAGCGTCAGGTGGCCGATGACGCTGCGGTCGTGGCGGTGCGTGCTACTGACACGACCGACGCGAACGACGTGGCCGAGCCGCTGCCGGTCACCGTCGAGACGGTGCTGCCGCAGCACCACTGACGCTGCGCGGTCACCCTTTCCACATGACCCGTGCGCGGGGCCAGCCTTTGGAAGACCGAAGTGCCGTCAGGGCGACGGCTAGGTATTCCAAAGCGAGCTGTCGGCCGCCGCGAATGGGCACCGGGGATCAGCTACCCCACGCAACGGGCGCGGACACCGAGACGTCTGTGGGATCCGGCGGAGCGAGTGCGCAGCTCATGACTCCCACTGAGTCGGTGGGCATGATCGTGCGCACTGCGAGCTGACTGCCCCGGGTGCCGACGACGTCCGCTCCGTTGACGAACCGTTCGGTGGAGTGCGCGACTGTCAGTCGCTGCCCGACCAGGGCGGCGCTGCCTTCGGCCGTGCCGCCGTTGCGGCTTGCCAGCCACGTGCCGTTGGCGGCGATGCGCATTCCGCCGCCCGTGTCGCCGAGTGCGGAAATCGTCACGGAGATGTCCGGCGAGGCGACGAACCCCTGACCCGTGTTCGCGATCCGCCCCACGATCCATCGGCCGCTGACGTCGGTGGGAACCCAGTCGGTCGGCATCGCCCGGGCCCCGAGCGGCGCTAAACGGTAGCGACCGCAGCCGGACGCCGTGGTGTGTTGGGCAAACTCGGCGAGCGATCAGGGTCGGCCGCCACGTAACTGGCCGCCCGGGTGCACGATGCACGGCCCGCTGGATGCGACGATGGGACGTGTGACCCGCCGCTCCCGAATCCTGCTCTTGCTGCTGGTTGTCGTCGCTGTGCTCGCGGTTGGCGCCGTGTGGATCATCGTCAAGGGGCAGCAGGCCGCGACCGCACTTGAGAGCGCGCGCTCCGGCGTCGCACAGGTTCGCGCCGACGTCGCTGATGGGCGCGCCGCCGACGCCCGCCAGCACCTGGCGATCGTTCAGGCCGACGCCACCCGCGCGGCGGATGCCACCAGCGGCCCGGTGTTCTCCATCGCAGCCGCGATTCCGGTGATCGGCGCGACGCCGGCCGCCGTGCAGGATGTGTCGTCGGCGGCCGAAGGGCTGGCCTACGACGCGTTGCCCGATCTCGTTAACGCGGCCGATTCACTCAGTCCCGAGAACCTTGGCGCCGCACGCGGCCAGCTCAATCTGGATGCCTTCGCGTCTGCGACTCCTTCACTCGAGGCTGCCGAGCAATCGCTGAGCGTGATCACCGCCGACGTTGCCGGCATCGACACTGCCGGCACTCCCGCCAAGGTGCAGGACGCCGTCGGTGGCTTGCAGACTCAGCTCGACGACGCGCTCGCTGAGACGCAGTCTGCGGTTCGTGGCGCCAAGCTCATTCCGCCGATGCTCGGTGCCGACGG
>JBBQAL010000117.1:0-8414 GCA_038316135.1 Candidatus Nanopelagicales bacterium
GCTTTGTGAATGGCGTTGCGCAATTCAAACGCTAATCCTTCACGCGCCATTTTTATAAGGTTGTCAGGGCCGAGGGCCGCTGGGTACCCGTCTTGCTGGTCGCCACATCAGACCCCGCCTGGGGTGAACCTGGCGTCACCGGCCTACCAGGCGTCGAGCTGCTTCCGTTGCCCCTGGAACCAGAGCGGCTGAAGATCGCACTCGGCGCAGCACTCCGGCATCCCCGCACACCTCCCGCGGTCAAGGCCACTGCCCCCACTGACCCACTTTTGGAACAGGTTCCCGAACTCGACCTCGCCCCAGCTCCCGAGCTGCTTCGTGAAGAGGAATCCACCCCACCGGTTCCCTCGCCTCGACCGGAGCTTCTCCTCGAGCCGGAACCCGTGCCCGAGCCGCAGCCGGAGCCGGAACCTGTGCCCGAGCCGCAGCCCAAGGCCGTCGCTGTTCCTGCCCACGCGCCGAGGAAACCCCGGAGCGCCCAACTGCACAAGCACAGCGCCTTAAAATCCTCCGGCCAGCACCCCGTCTCGAGCATCCGACTCGACCCCTCGCAGCCGCTCCCGGCAGTCGCGTCCGCACCAGAGTCTGAGCCGGAACCGGCCAGTGAGCGGACCAGTGAGTTCAGCGCTGGCGATCCGGTGCAGTGGCTGCTCGAAGAAGCAGAGAACTACTACACCCTCGAGGAGATTGCGCAGGTCATCGTCGAGGACGCAGTCGTCAGCAGTCTTGCTGACGCTGGTGCCCTGCTGGTCCCCGATGGCGCCATGTGGCGAGTCGCAGCAGGTGTGGCCCTTCGCCCTCTCGAGCACCGACTGCAGCTACTGCCCGAGGCCTGGATCATCGAGAACGTTGCGACGGCAGGAAAGGGTGTGCTGATTCAAGACAGTGACGTGGCGCGGACCGACCTCCGCGGAACCCCGCTCGCCAGCAGGAACCACCTGATGGCCGTTCCCGTTCCCCTGGTTGGGGCTGTGCTCATCCTCTCGCGCGACGGCTCAGATCCTTTCACCGAAGGATCCTTGCAGTCCCTGGTGGACTTGGCCAACGAGGCTAGGCCGCTCCTCGAGCAAGCCGTTGACCTTCGCACGCTGGCCCGGCTCCTCGCCAAGCACCAGGACCAGGACCAAACGCCTGGCGCCTAGCGCTACTCGACGAAGACTCGCTCGTCGACCAACTGCTCAGCGACGGGCGCACCCTCAGTCTCGAATCGCCCTTGCTCGAAACGCTTGCGGAACTCGAGGTCGATACGGTCGATCCCGGTGCGGTTCTTCTCAATCGTCACGACAACGTAGTCACGGAAGCGCTCGGCGTTTCCGACGTCAAAGACCAAATGGTGTCGCGCTACCACGTCGTACTTGTCGTTGATCACCAGAACGACATCGGCCTCGTACGCCAACGCCGCTGCACCGCGCAGATGGTGCACCCGCATTCGGCGTCCGCTGACGATGCCCTCCTTGTCGGATGCGACCACGGCAAAGACTGCAACGTCGCGTTCCAGCGCGAGGTCTTTGAGCCCCTGTGCCACGGTGGTGATCCGGTCTTCCTCAGAGAGCACACGATCGAGGACGGGAACCTTCTGTAAGTAGTCGACGACGACCACGGGAGCTGTCCCGGTCTCGGCGATGACCTGGTTAACCGTTGCTTTGATCGTCGCCAGATCAGTTGCCCCGCCGCTGGCCCGCTGGATGTGCAGGCGCGATGCGTACTTCTCGACAGCGTCCACGGCCTCGCCCCCTCCGGGAGTGTTGGCCAGACGATCGGCTAGCCCGCCACTATGACCATCGAGACTCTCCATCGCTTCGCGAATCCGGCGAAGGGGAACGGCATCGATCCCGTACCGGGAGGACGCCTCGATCGCCACAAAACGCTCGAGAACCGTGGCTGGGTCATGTTCGAAGGAGAAGTAGAGCCCAGTCCCCCCACTGACCACAACATTGCGCAGCATCTGTAGCGCCATCGTGGTCTTTCCGAGGCCCTGAGGGCCTCCGAGCAGCGTGAGTTCGCCGGCTCGGAGCCCGCCGGCTAGATAGGTGTCGAGCGGATGAAAACCCGTGGGGGTGACGCGCGCCGCGGCCGTGAGGCCAGCCTCAAGCCGGCGATCGGTAGCGGCCAGGACATCACCGAGGGAAAAGACGTCATCGGACATGAGTGAAATGGAATCACACAGCAGCCTTCCGTGCCGGGACTTGGCCAGATCCCCACCTTCTGGACCAGGACACACCCGTATATCTATGGGGTGTCCGCTCGTCTGTGACACCGTGGTGCGATGACGCGAGACCGGGTCCTTGGGCAGCTGGACAACCAGCGCCTGGAGATCGCCGCGAGGGCAGCCGCGCTGGCCCTGATCTACACGATCACCTTGCTCACTGGCACCGCTGACGAGCTGCTGCTCCAACTCATCTTGTTAACTTTCCTGGCGATCGCTGCCGTGCTTCCCGTGCGAAGCCGTGCCCTGCGCCGCTGGCGCCCGACCATTGAGGCCCTGGTCGCGAGCCTCGTCATCGGCACTCTCGAGCCGTACGACTCATCGCTGTTGCCCTACTTGGTGACACCTGCTCTCTCAGCCGGCCTCATCGGAGGCTGGTCGCTGGCGATCATCACCTCGGGCGGCACGATCGGCGTTCTGCTGGCCTCGGGCGCCTTTGGGTCAGAGAGCCTGGTGGGCACTGACTACCTCGTCGATGTGGTCCAGTGGTCGCTGCTCGCGCTCGCCGTTGGCCTTCTTGCCGCCTGGGTCAGACGGGTCCAGACCCAAGTGCCCGGTGACGACGAGAGCTACCTGGAGGCCACCAGGCTGCTCACTCAGTTGCGAGACGTGGCCAGAGAGCTTTCCGGCGGCCTCGATGCCGTGAGCCTCGGCACCACGCTGATCGATGAAATGCGCGAGCGGCATGGAATCACCCGCGGCTGGGTCTTCAGTTATCGGGCTGGGAGCGTCCCAGTGGCACTAGCCACGGGTCCGGGCGCCGACTTTGAGCTCGCGGCCGACCTTGCCCATGGCACGCCATGGGCGAGAGCCATCGACGAAGGGCAGGCGATCGCCGCCCCTGGAGCACTGACCTCCGACTCCAGCATGAGTGGCGCCGTCGTCCCCATGAGCATCCGCGGCACCGTCGTCGGACTGGTGGCCGTCGAGCGGCGTGGCCAGGCATGGTCTGGCGCTGAGCTCGTCCAGTTGTCCGAAGCCGCTGACGCAGACGCCGTACGGCTTGAGGCTGCCCTCTTGTTCGACGAGGTGCGGAGCCTGGCAACCGCCGAGGAGCGCCAGCGTCTGGCCCGAGAGATCCACGACGGGGTCGCGCAGGAGGTAGCGTCGCTGGGCTACCTGATCGACGACATCAGTGCGCATGCTCCCCCTGAGGTCACGCCACAACTGGTCGTGCTCCGCGACGAGGTCTCGCGGATCATCTCCGAGCTCCGCTTCTCCATCTTCGACCTACGAAGGGAGATTGGCCCCGGCGCCAGCCTCACCTCCGTTCTTGCCGACCACGCGCGCCACGTTGGGGCCACTGCCGGTATTGCCGTCCATCTGGAGTTATCCGAGTCGCCGTCAAGACTTCGCCCAGCGACCGAATCGGAGATCCTGCGGATCGCCCAGGAGGCGATTGCCAACGCCCGGCGGCACAGTCGGGCCCGGAACCTTTGGGTCACCTGCCTCGTGGACGCCCCTGAGGTCTATCTCCGCGTCGATGACGACGGACGAGGGCTCCTGCCACCGCGTGACGACAGTTTCGGGCTCTCAATCATGCAGGAGCGGGCCGAACGGGCCGGCTGCCGACTGTCGGTCAACGACCGGCCCGGCGGAGGTACTAGCGTAGAAGTCCACCGGGGTAAAGCTGGTCGACACCGAGCCGAATCCACGAGACCGCGAAGGGACAGCGAGCATGACGATTCGCGTGCTGCTCGTTGACGACCATCAGCTGATCAGGGAGGGGCTCCGGCGGGCCTTCGACCGCTCAAGTGACTTCGAAGTCGTTGGCGAGGCCGCCTCGGTGGCCGACGCCGAAGCCGCCCTCGTTGACCTGTCCCCGGACGTCGTCATCTTCGACGTCCGACTACCGGACGGAAGCGGGCTGGACGCCGCCAGGGCAGCGCGCGCCGCCAACGACGGCCTCGGAATCGTGATCCTCACTATGTACGCTGGCGACGATCAACTCTTCGGTGCGCTGGACGCCGGAGCATCCGCCTTCGTCCCCAAGGACGCACCCGCAGCGGACGTCGTCATCGCCGCCCGCCACGCCGCGAGCTCACCCCGGTCGTTCACCGCACCGAACCTCGCCGAGGCCATGCGTCGTCGGATGTCCCCAACCGGACCGCAGCTCTCACCCCGCGAGAAGGAAGTACTCGACCTTCTCGCGGAGGGCTTGGGCGTCGCCCAGATCTCTCGGAGGCTCTACATCAGCGACTCCACGACCAAAACGCACATCTCCAAGCTCTACGAGAAACTCGGGGCAGGAAATCGCGCGCAGGCGATCATGGCCGCGCTGCGCCTAGGTCTCATCCAGGCGCCAGAGACCGAAAACTGACGGCGGGACATCTCGGGCGGTCACCCGATCGGGGTCGTCCGATCGGCCATCGATTGCCGAACCCGTAGCGGATGGTCCGCTCAAACCGTGCAAGCGATCATGACGACACGGGGTCTGAGACGGGTCCCGGACGAACCGAGTTCGTCGGGGAAGTCACGGATTGGGCCACGGAGGGATCAACAAATGTTCGCTTACATGCGCAAACTCAGGACCGCTCGCAACGACGAGGGTGCGTCCGCCGTTGAATACGGCCTTCTCGTTGCAGCCATCGCTGCAGTCATTTTGATCGTCGTCTTCGCCCTCGGTGGGGTGATCAAGAGCGTTTTCGGAAAGACCTGCAGTGTCGTCTCGTCGGGGACGTCCGTCGCCGGAAGCTGCGCCGGCTAGCGACTCACAGCTGCTGAGGGGCGGTGGGTATTAACACCCACCGCCCCTCTTGTCGCGCCCATTCACCCATTCGGGTGACTCCTTGTGAACGCGCCACCGAGTGTGCCCGGGAGAAGCACCATGAACATGCAATAGCGACTGCTCGACCACAGATCCGATCGGGAGTCGACCTCGGGGACATGTCAACAGGCCATCTGCACAGTTCCGGAGGAAATCCCACCATGACTTCGTACATTCGAAACATCATCCACTCGCGAAAGAGCGATGCGGGAGACTCCGCGGTTGAGTACGGGCTCCTGGTCGCCGCCATCGCAGCCGTTATCGTCATCATCGTCTTCGCCCTCGGCGGAGTCATCAAGGACATCTTCGCCAAGACCTGCAGCGACGTTTCGTCGGGTGCCTCGGTGACCGCCAGCTGCGCCGGCTGAGCAGAGCGTCGGAGATCCCTCTTCGCGATCGGCCATGCTCCCTCGTTACGTTCGTTCATCCGAATGGCGGTCATCCGATCGGCCAGGGTTTGTCGAACTCCCAGCGGATGGATCGTGCTACGGGCAACCATCACTATGGAGCTACCGGGGCCTGAAGGGGGGCCCGGAAGAACCGACCAGCTCGGGGAACTCATCAGTCCAGGCCACGGAGGAATCACAGAATGATCCGATACATGCGCAGCCTCATGAACGCCCGTAACGACGAAGGCGCATCTGCAGTTGAGTACGGCCTGCTTGTGGCCGCCATCGCAGCAGTCATTGTCGTCATCGTCTTCGCCCTCGGCGGAGTCATCAAGAACGTCTTCAGCAAGACCTGCAGCACGGTTTCCTCGGGAGCGTCAGTCGCTGCAAGCTGTGCTGGCTAGCACCGAACGCTAACTGTGGGGTGGTAGGTCATGCGACCTACCACCCCACAGTTCTAACTAGGGGGTCTTGTTCCGTGGCTAAATCCTCTTGCAGAAAAGCATTGGATACGGCCATTGTGCCTGCAGCCAGCCGTCGGGGCCATGCGATCAATCACTGACGCCGAGCCTGCTCAAGATGGCTCTAGTCCCCCGCCTCCACGCCGCTCCAGTCGCCAGTTCGAGCCTCTCGACCTGCTCATGCTCGTGATGACGTTCGCCGCCTGCCTCTGGGTCATCGATCCCATCTACGACGTCAACGACGTGTTCTGGCACATCCTCCTTGGCGATCAGATGCGCTCAGGGACACCGTTTGCTGAGCTGGGTTCAACATTTAGCTACTCGGTCCAGAACCCGGACTGGCGAACGGGAGCATGGCTCAGCGAATACCTGATGTCATGGCTCTACGACCTTGGGGGATGGACGCTCCTCGTCAATGTCATAAGGCTCGGAAGCATCGCTGGTGTGTCCTTCGTGTTCTGGCGGCACCTCGTTCGGAGGTGGCCGTCTCGGGCCGTCCTTCTTCCGTACCTCCTCTCGATGGCTGCGCTGTCGCTGACGGTGCAAGAACGGCCTCAGTCAGTCTCGTACGTGTTCATTGCCCTCACTGGGGTGTGGTGGTTCCACTCAGTGATGGACGATCGACCCCCGCATTGGCTCCTCGTCGGGCTCGCCGCTGCGCTTTGGGCCAATCTCCATGGCCTATGGGTCGTGCTGCCGTCGGTGTTGGCTTTGGCCTTCGTCGGGCGGCTGCTCAACAACGGCTTCGGCGATTCGGTCAGGACGCCGATGGCAGCTGCCTTTCTCGCGAGCATCGTTGGGGGTTGCCTCACGCCGCTCGGCCTTTCCGGGCTGTTACTTGCCGCCCGAGTTCAGGACTCGGCAACGAATCTCATCAGCGAGTGGGAGCCCACAACACTTGCCGGTTGGCCGGGGTATTTCCTGCTAATCGCCGGAGCCCTGGCGCTCTACCTACTTGGGCGCGTTCCAGGGACGAGCCGAGCCGAAGTGCTCTTCGTGCTGGCAGTCGGTGCCTTCGGACTGGCAGCCCAACGCAACGTGAGTCCGGCCTTGCTGCTCATCACACCACTCCTGACCTCGCTGATCTTTCGCGCGCTGGGTATTCGCGCTCAGGTTGAGGTTTCGACACGTGAACGCACCCGACTCATGGCTACAGCGAGCGTGCTGGCAGCCGCAGGGGTACTGGCCACCGGACTCACTATTGGGCTCCGCGAGCAGGGTCCGCCGAACTGGCTTCCGGTCACCCTCGCGTCCCGCCTCGCGGAGGAGCCCGGTCAGGTTCGACTACTCAACGAGTACAACATGTCTGGCGTCGCGCTCTTCTACGGTGGGGATTCCCTTCAGGTCGGTGCTGACGGACGCGCGGACTACTACGGTTCGGAATTCCTCACGCGCTACCACGATGCAGTTTCGAAAGGACGAGACACTCTCGCATTGGTCGAAGAACTACAGCCCACCCACGCGCTGATTGCGAAAGACTCACCCTCCGCGGCGATCCTGCAGGCGGATGGTTGGTCGGTCCTGGAGTCGGATGAGGACTACACACTCCTTGTTGCACCATGAGGGGCACGCGATTCACCGTCGTCGCCCTCGCGGCTTGGGCCTTGAGCCGTTGCGCGGTGATGTTTTGGTGGGCCTTCACTCCGTTTGGCGGAGCCGCGGCCACTGACCTCTACCGCTACGCGCATTTCGCAACGGAGGGCGCCAGCAGCGGCCTCTTCCCGTGGGAGTATCCCGCCTTGGCACGAATGGCTCTCGGCTCCAGTTTGGGTCTTGACATCAGTGGATACGCCACCGTCTACCTGCTGCTGATGCTGACCTTCGATCTCGCGTTCACGATCTGGCTCCTGCGCCCCCGTCAACAGAATCGCAGCCCGGCCGGCGTTTGGTTGTGGATCGTTACGGTTCCACTCCTCGGAGTGATCCCTTACACCCGATACGACCTGGTCGTGGCTTGCCTCGTCGCTCTGGCGGTCTCTTGGAGTGGCGGTCGGCCGCGCGTGGCAGCCCTCCTGCTGTCGGTAGCGATGGCCCTGAAGCTTTGGCCGTTGCTGCTACTTCCGCTGCTCGTTATGCGGGCAGAGCCGAGTGAGAGACGTCGCGTCCTGATTGCAGGTCTTGCCCCCTGGATGGCGTTCGAGTTTGTCGGCTACCTCGCGTGGGGAGCCAGGTCGCTCACGGCTCCGTGGGCTTGGCAGCGTGAACGAGGGCTACAGATCGAATCCATCATCGCCGGACCCCTTCGACTGCTGCACCCTGGCGCCGATCCGATCGAGTTCCGTTTCAACGCATGGGAGACGACGTCTCCGGGTTGGTTACTCACCATCCTCGCCATCATCGGGCTGGTCCTTGTGGCCGTAGTGCTCATGACATCGTGCCGACGACTCACCCAGCCCCGACTCCCGGATCGTCAAGCCGACCAAGTCGTCGCCTCTGCTGCCGTTCTCACCATCGGAATTCTGATTCTCACCGGAAAGGTTTTCAGCCCGCAGTACCTGCTGTGGCTCATCGCCCCGCTAGCTGTGTCGTACGCGGCCAACAAATCTCGCGACGTGTGGCTATTCGCTCTGTTGGCTGCAACCTCCGCAGCC
>JBBQAL010000185.1:0-3121 GCA_038316135.1 Candidatus Nanopelagicales bacterium
TGGTGGCGTTGGATCGGATTGCGGCGATGGTTGATGAGGCGACGGGTGCTGCTGAGGAGATCAGTATTGCGACGCAGCAGCAGCGGTCGGCTTCTGATCAGGTGGTTGTGGCGATGACCCAAGTCTCCGAAGTCTCCCGCCAGTACGCAGCTGGATCGAAACAGACGGCCGCGGCGTCCGCACAGATCGCGACACTCGCAGCGGCCATGCAGGACTCCATCTCTACCTTCCAGGTCGAGGGCTCAGGGGACGTCGACGTTCAGGTGCAACTCATCGACGAGTACGCCGATGTCGATGAAGTTCCCACGACCCACGACGAGGGTGTCTCTTTGCACTAGGCGGGGGTTAGGGTCACCTGTGTGACCCACGAATTCGAGACCATCGCGCTGCACGCCGGCCAGGAGCCCGATCCGCAGACCGGCGCCGTCGTACCGCCGATCCATCAAGTGTCGACCTTCAAGCAGGACGGCGTCGGGGGACTCCGCGGCGGGTACGAGTACAGCCGCTCAGCCAACCCGACCCGGAGCGCACTCGAGGAGTGTCTCGCGGCTATCGAGGGCGGGGCGCGCGGGCTTGCGTTCGCTTCCGGCCTTGCAGCTGAAGACACGCTCCTGAGGGCTGTCTGCAAGCCGGGTGACCACGTCGTGATCCCGAACGATGCATACGGGGGCACTTACCGACTGTTCGCGCAGGTCCTCACGCGTTGGGGACTGGAATACACGCCCGTCCCACTGTCGGACGCCGATGCCGTTCGCGCTGCCATCCGGCCCAACACAACGGCAGTATGGGTCGAGACGCCGACCAACCCACTGTTGTCCATTGCTGATATCGCCGCGCTCGCCTCGGTCGCCCATGAGGCAGGCGCACTGCTCGTCGTCGACAACACCTTTGCGTCCCCGTACCTTCAGCAGCCGCTCTCGCTCGGGGCCGACGTCGTTGTGCACTCCACGACGAAGTACCTCGGGGGACACTCTGACGTCATCGGAGGTGCGCTCATTGCTTCCACCAGCGAACTCGGCGACCAGCTTGCCTACTATCAGAATGCCATGGGCGCGATTTCCGGTCCGTTCGATGCGTGGCTGGTCTTAAGGGGCATCAAGACGCTGGCCGTCCGGATGGACCGACACGGTGAGAACGCTGCTGCCGTCGTCGACATGCTCGCCTCGCATCCACGCGTGCGGCGCGTCCTCTATCCGGGGCTGCCCGAGCACCCTGGGCACGACATCGCCGCCAAGCAGATGCGTGGATTCGGCGGCATGGTGTCGTTCCAGGTGGAGGGCGGCGAAGATGCCGCCGTTGCGCTGGTGAACCGCACCGAGATCTTCACGTTGGCCGAGTCACTCGGCGGTGTTGAGTCGCTGATCGAGCATCCCGGACGCATGACGCACGCCTCAGTAGCGGGAAGCCCGCTCGAGGTGCCAGGTGACCTCGTCCGGCTCAGCGTCGGGCTCGAACATTCACACGACCTGGTAGCTGACCTCCAGCAGGCACTCCGCTGAGCTCTGCAGTGTCGTCCCTCTATGTGTGCGTCGACTTCGGCTCGACGTTCACCAAGGTGGTTGCGGTCGACGGTGACGGCACTCTCGTGGCGACCGGGTCAGCCCGCACCACAATCGATAGCGACGTCATGGCTGGTATGGACGCGGCGGTCGCCGACGCCGGCATCGCGATGGGCGGTGACGTTGAGGTGATGGCGTGCAGCTCGGCCGGCGGCGGGCTTCGGATCGCGGTGATCGGGTACGAGCGGGCGATCACCGCCGAAGCTGGCTACCGCGTCGGCCTGTCCGCGGGGGGTCGCGTTTGCCACGTGACGTCGGGTGAGCTGGGCGCCGCCGATGTCGAGGCAATTCGCGCGGCGCAGCCCGACGTGCTACTCCTCGTAGGGGGCACCGACGGTGGCAACGCCGACGTGCTGCTGCACAACGCTCGAGCGATCGCCCGCGCTGATCTCGCGCTGCCCGTGGTGGTTGCCGGTAACAGGTCTGTTCGTGACCAAGTCGTTCGGGTCTTGCGTCGCGGAAGGCTCTCAGCGACGGTTGCCGACAACGTGCTGCCCAAGATCGGTGTTCTTGACCCTATCTCGGCACGCGAGGCGATCCGCGAGGTATTCATCTCGCACGTCATCGGCGGTAAGCACCTCTCGACTCGGGTGGACCTCTCGACGTGGGTCCAGGCGGCCACGCCCGACGCGGTGCTGTCCGGTGTCGAGCTGCTCGCCGATGGAACCGCGGATGTCGCTGGGGTGGGCGACGTGGTGGTCGTCGACGTTGGTGGCGCCACGACAGATGTCTACTCCGTGACGTCACCCGACCTGGACGACGACCCCGCGGACCGCGAGGCGGTAGCAACGATGTGGCGCAGCCGGACGGTTGAGGGCGACCTCGGCGTCCGCTGGAATGCTCCCGGCATCGTGGAGGCTGCGCAGCGCGAGGGTTTCATCGATGCAGCGGCTGTGGCAGGGCTCATGGATGCCGCGGCACTGAGACGATCGGATCCGGGGTACCTCCCCCTGACGTCGGACGACCGGGCGGTCGATCGCGAGCTGGCCCGGCTGGCTGCCACGGTGGCCTTGCGCAGGCACGCCCGCCCCCATACCGCCGGCGCCGTGCGCTATCCCGGGAAAGACCTCAGCCGAGTATCGGTGGTGGTCGGATCCGGCGGGGTTCTTCGGCACAGCCCGGAGAGCGATGCGCAGGCGCTCATCGAATCGGCAGTTGTTGACCCTGCCGGCGGGTGGCGCACTCCTGAACGTGCAGATTCGCTCGTCGATGAGCACTACGTGCTGGCAGCAGCCGGCCTGATCAGCCGTACGAACGCCGCCGCCGCGATGGTGCTCTTGCAGCGTTCGTTGCTCAATCGTTCCAGAATCGGCAGGCTATCCCGCGGCTGAGCGGGGCTAGGCTGCGGCCATGACCGTGACGGGTGAGCGCACGGAGGCGCTCACCGCGACCAGAATCGCCGAGGGCGTCCGGAGCGGCACGCTCGACCCCGAGGTAGTCGTCGCCGACTCACTGGCACGGATCGCGCGCCACGACGAGGTGCTGGCGGCGTTCGCCACGGTGCGCGCCGAGGCCGCCATTCGCGAAGCCCAGGAGCTGAAGAAACGGCTGGCAGCCGGCGA
>JBBQAL010000152.1:0-4964 GCA_038316135.1 Candidatus Nanopelagicales bacterium
TGGCTCACTTGTCGACCAGATGTGAGCCGATCGGTGAGGGATCTGGTGAAGTAGTACGGCACTCGTAACCCAGAGGTCGCAGGTTCAAATCCTGCCCCCGCTACGAATTTCAGGCGTGGAACCTACGGGTTCCGCGCCTGAAAGGTTTGTGGGACTTGATCACATGTCCACTTAGGGTCCAGAAACCCTGTCCAGAAGCCCCTCAGCGGGCAGATCTCCGAAACGGGTACGGAGTCGCACCGGTTGGTGCGGATTCATACGGTGCGACCGGCACACCTGCCTGGCATGGACAGCACAACATCCACCTTGAGCGGCCTCGCGCCGCTGATCTCGATCGAGGAACTCTCCGAGTACCTCAACGTCCCCACACGGACCCTGCACGACTGGCGCCAAGCTGGTCGCGGTCCGCGTGCGGTCCACGTCGGTCGGCAACTGCGGTACTTCGTCGCCGACGTCAACGCGTGGCTCCAGGCCCAACGCGAGGACGTCACGGGTCGCGCACCCGAGGGTCAGTGATCTGACATGGGCAGGCCACGTACCCCGATCGGAACATTCGGCGACGTCACCTACGTCAAGATGCCCGGTGGCCGAGTCCGGGCTCGGACCCGCTACCGCGACGATGACGGCCAGGTCCGTCGCGTTTCGGGAACCGGCTCGTCGAACAAGGATGCGTTGCGCGCGCTGAAGGCGACCCTCGCGCAGCGGGCCAGCCACGTTGCCACGGGCGAGATCAGTGGCGACACGTCTTTCGCCAAGCTCATCGAGGTCTGGCTCGACGACTTGGACCTGACCAACAAACTGGCGCCCAGCACACGGGCGCTCTACGAGCGCAACATGCGCCAGCTCGTGATGCCGGCCTTCGAGCACTACCTGCTGCGAGAGATCACTGTCCGCAAGGTCGACCAGTTCATCAAGACCCTGGCGACCTCGAAGAGTTACAGCATGGCCAGGCAAGCCCGCACGGTGCTGAGTCTCGCGTTGGGGTTGGCGGTGCGGTATGACGCGATCGTCAAGAACCCGGTTCGCGACACTTCGAGGATGCACAGGCCGCCGACGCAGGCGACAGCGCTCACGGCGAGCCAAGTGGAGAAGATCCGTTTGGCAGCGCGTGGTTGGCGACGTGGTGCTGGCTTCTCCGGTCCGCCACCAGACGGGCAGTTGGAGCAGATTATCGAGGTCATGTTGGGGACCTCGGCGCGAATCGGAGAGGTGCTCGCCATCCGCAAGTGCGATGTCGACGTGACCAGTTCTCCGGCGACGGTGCGCATTTGCGGAACCATCGTCTCCCCTGCCGGTAAGCCCACGCATCGCCAGTCGCATCCGAAGACGACGAAGTCGACCCGCACGGTGTCGGTGCCGAGCTTCGCTGCCGAGGTTCTGCGCGCCCGGCTGGTCCAGGTGGCGCAGGAGGAGGGCGAGTATCTGATCTTCTTCACGCGCAACGCGACTCCACTCACCACGAACAACGTCCGTCGTCGCCTGCGTGCCGTGCTGGAGGAGGCAGGTATTGAAGGGGTAACTCCGCACTCCTTCCGCAGGACTGTCGCAACGGTTCTCGACCGCGCAGGTGGCGCGGACCTCGCAGCCGAGATGCTCGGGCACACGTCGTCGAAGATCACCAAGCAGCATTACATCGAGCACGACGACAAGGTGAACCCGGTGACCGCCGAGATCTTGGAGTCGCTCGCGCCGAAAATTGCTGGCGCGGCCGTTGGTCCGGATGAGGTGCTCTGACATGGCCCGTCGAAGCACAGGCCAACAGTCTTGGCGCGTCTCGGTACAGGTCGGCGACCAGACCTACCAGATCGCCTGACCGCTGTGTCACACCGAGACCGCTGGCCCGACATCGCCGGGGCGGTGGTCGATCGCGGCCTCGAAGTCGCGCCGGTTCTGCGCGGAGAGGAGGGACCTTGTCTGCTCGACTCGAAACGGCCGCAGGTCGCGGCGGAGCGTGGTCAGTAGGTCAGCGCGCACCGGGTAGGTGACGGGCAGCCACTCGTTGTGTGGATCTGCGACCAGGTCGCCAGCTTCGTTCTCGATGGCAGGGACGAGGACGTTCTGGAAGTAGAGCCGTTCCTTGATGCCGTGTTCGATGACTTCGCCGACGCGCTGGTCGATTCCAGAGCTGATCCGTTCGAGCCGCTCTACCTGCTTGTGGTCACCCACCGCGTCGGCCGGGAGGTTCTGCATCCGCACTGCTGCTACGGACCCTTGACCGGCTGCCGGACCGCCGTTCCCGATGGTGCCGCCCAGGTCGCGGGCGTGGTGGACGAGTCGGCCGTAGACCTCAGCACGCCACTCCCAATGGGCTGTTGGCGCTGGATCGGTGTCGCCAAGCCGTCGTGCGGTTTCGAGGGACACGACGCGTTGGGAGTCCAAGACCACGCGCAGGCGCTTGGCGTCGGGGAACTTCGCGAGGTGGAGCAGCACGTTGTGTTGGGCTTGCAGAACGCCGGCGATTCCGGGAAGGCCGGGACCTTCGATGAGCTGGGCGGGTGGCTTCCAGCCGCGTCCGTCGACGGAGTAGTCGGGTTCGTTGGAGCCGGCGTACGCCGCGCAGATCTCGGCGGCTCTGCTGAGACGACCGGGTTCCTTCAATGGCTGCCAGCCGGGGATCTTGGCGTAGCGCCGGTCGAGCCCGACCAGGGCGCGGGTGATCTCGGCGGCGTCGCGGACTAGTGTCCGGCATTGCGCTGCAGAAAGCCGCCCGTAGCCGACCCCGGCGTCGAAGTCATGCTCCCCGAGGGCGCAGGCGCGGGCGGCTTGCCGCCATAGTTCGACCATCGGGAAGGGCTGCTCGGTGGTCAGTTCGTCCAGCGTTGGCCGGGTTGCAGCGTCGGCGCTGATCGCGGCATCGAGGCGGTAGCGCAGTTCATCCACGGGCTTACGGGAGCGCGCGGTGTTGCCTGTGAGGTAGATGTGCGGGTCCGCCGCGCTCAAGGCCTGCCGACACCAGCCAAGGACAGCGTGTCGAAAGCGACCGATCTGTTCGCCGATCTCGCGGCGTTCCTCGACGGTAGTGGATTCGGGCACAGTGTGGGACCCGGCTCCGCCGATGCGACGTTGGATGCGGTGTTGGGTCAGCAGTTCCCGCAGGGAGTCGCGCAGCAGCCCGGAGTTCTCGCCATACATTACGGCGCGTCCAGCTCGCGGGCGGCGTAGAGCATGTCGAGGACTAGCTCGACGGTCAGGGCATCGATGCCGTGGTCGATGAGGTCCTCGATCGCCGACTCGGCGACAGCGAACAGCACGCTGCGCTCGGTGACCGGGACCGGACTGATCGCAGGGATATCGCTTCCGTGGATGAAGTCGATCTGGAGCAGGACGTGGTCGTACTCGATCGAGGCGTCGATGGTGACGGCGTTATCGGCGAGGGCGGCGACGTAGGAGCGGGCCCCGGCGAGGGTGAGCGCGTGGGCGAGCAACATGGGCGAGTCCTTCTGTTGGGCGCAGTGGCTTCCACCATGGGAGGGGAACCGGAATGGCCGGCGACGGGTTGGTGTCTCTGTGGAGAACCCGGTCCAGGGCGCTGCCGTGCACGGCTACGAGGCGGCGCGGACCTTTTCCTCGATGCGACGTCGGACGGCGACGTCGTCTCTGACGAACAGGAGGAAGTCCGCGTAGCGGTCGATGATCTCGACCTCGCCACCCGTCTCCCGGAGCGGTTCGCCCGGCCAGGTGGTCTGCCTGCTGGGCCGGTCGCGATCCAGTCGACATCCCGCCGTGGAGACCCACTCGCGCAGTCGGTTGCGGCACTCGGCGAAGTCGCGATGCCAACCGATCGGCCCCGAGGGCGTGCCCTCGGAGTTGTAGGCGTTGAGCCAATGGGTGTGCAGGGCGGAGAGTTCCCAGACCAGTTCGTCGTGGCGATGCCAATACGGCGGCACCACAGTCGGCGGCAGCCCGTAGGTCAGGCGCAGCCAGTCGACCCAGGCGTCGAGGTCGGTCCACTCAGCCATTGCCTCGTCGGCCGTCAGCAGGTTCCAATTGATCGGGCGCAGCGACTCGTCGTCATCGAAGTCGGCGCTCCCGAACAAATCGCCGGGACTGCCGTACTCCGTCGAGTCGCCGTCCTCGACATCCAGCAACGCGGGCTGGTCGCAGTCGGTGCTCATCACGTGCACCCGTCAGATGCCGACGGCCTGGGCCGGCTCGTTGACCACCGTCATCTCGTTGGTCGGCGGGTCGGGCTGCTTGGCAGGGTTGCGATCCACGACGTACCGGGTGCGTGCGCAGTCGTGGCCGACGCGACGGGCGACGAACTGCTCACGGATCTCGCTGGGACCGCCGGGGCGTTCCTGTTCGTACTCGTGGACGTAGCCCGAGGCGAGGATCTGGTCGCCGGGCTTGAACCTTGGGTACGCCCGCTCGGCGGCACGGTCGAATAAGACCACGTCGCAGTAGACAGGATCGAGTTTGGTGAACGACCCGTCGACCTCCTTGCGGTGCTGCTCGATGCCGACCCGGCAGTAGAACCGGGCGTGACCCTTGCCGGTGAACGTGAGCTCCGGCGCGGTGGCGATGAAGCCCTGAAGGCTCATCTGAGTGGGAATCGTCATCGCTGACTCCTGACCTCGGGCAGTTGCCGGGATAGCAACTGTTCTCAGGAGGCAGGTGTGCTGGCAGTACCGCTGTGTGTTGGCGGGGGCTCGATGCGATCGAATCGGTAGCCTTAGAAAGTCTGGGAACGATCAGGGGGTGTCGATGGTGAACGGTCGCGCCAACCCGTCCGACCTGATAGTTGCCGACCTGAAGGAGCGGTTTGACGAGCACGCCGCAGCTCCGGCCTTCGACCGCCTCTACGACGACCCAGAGTTCGGGCACGAGCAATGATCGGAACCTGTGGATGGCCCCTCGGCCGGGTGACGTGAAGGAGCGCACCTTCCCGAGGATGATCTGAAGTCCGATAGCTCTGATCAGGACCGGCGTTGACGCGCTGGTTCGGGAAGGTACGCCCATGCTCA
>JBBQAL010000076.1:0-14154 GCA_038316135.1 Candidatus Nanopelagicales bacterium
AGTCAGGGGCAGGTTGCCCACGTGTTACTCACCCGTTCGCCACTAATCCCCAGGGCAAGCCCTGGTTCATCGTTCGACTTGCATGTGTTAAGCACGCCGCCAGCGTTCGTCCTGAGCCAGGATCAAACTCTCCGTGAAAAAACTTTGAGTTTCTGCTGCCAGTCATTGACTGGCAGCAGTGATCCCACAACTCACCCCGAAGGGAGAGTTGGTTCTCGTTTTGCTCGTGTCCGCCAGACGGGGTCTGACGTCACGAGCGCCAAATGCTTGGCATTGCTGTTTGACACACTGTTGAGTTCTCAAGGTTCGAGCGCGCACTGAACTAGACCGTTTCCGGCCGTTTTCAGGGCAACCCGGTCAGGCTATCACGCCCGACGGTGCGGTCCAAATCGGTGATTCTGGGTGCTGGCCGGGGCCGAACCCGTTACCGGTGCGGCTCCTGCTGCCAGGCCCCGAACGCTAGCACGGTGCGTGCTGAGCTCCCCACACGGGGTCGGACCGTTCCTGCAGACCATCTGAGATGGTCGTTGTGACCGACTTCGTCCGGCGGCTGTTGGCTGCCTTTCGAGTCGAGGCGCCCCCACGACCGGCCGTAATGTCCGTTCCTCGCGGAGTGCGCCGCAGACACTATGGCCGGTGCTTGGCTGAGGTCAAATCGACGCAGCACAGCCGCGCCAAGAGGTGGCGGCACGAGGCGCCGATGGCGTTAGACCACCTCGACACCGGCGATGGCGCGCTTGCCTCGCCTGAGGATGAGCCAGCGCCCATGGACAAGATCGTCGGGCCCAGGACGCCATTCGGCGTCCGTTAACCGCACGTTGTTGACGTAGGCGCCACCCTCGTCGATCGCTCTGCGTGCCGCCGACTTGCTCGCGGACAGCTCCGTGGCCACCAGCAGGTCGACCACTAGCGGCAGATCTCCGGCTGGGACTTTCACGTGCGGCGCCTCGGTGAGGGCGGCACCTAGCGTTCCGGAGTCAAGGGAGGCGAGCTCACCCTTGCCGAAGAGTGCCGCGCTCGCCGCCTGCACGCTTGCGGTGTCCTCGCTGCCATGAACCAAGGTGGTGACGTCCTCGGCCAGGGCACGCTGCCCGGAACGAAGATGCGGGCGCTCGGTGGTGTCAGCCTCGATCGCAAGGATCTCTTCGCGGTCGCGGAACGTGACGCGGCGCAGTAGCGAGGACACCAGCGCATCCTCGGTGTTGATCCAGAACTGGTAGAAGGCGTAGGGCGATGTAAGCGCAGGGTCGAGCCAGACTGCTCCACCTTCGCTCTTACCGAACTTCTGTCCGTCTGACTTCGTCAGCAATGGGGTCGTCAGGGCGTGGGCATGAGCACCCGTAACCCGCCTGATCAGGTCAACACCGGCCGTGATGTTGCCCCACTGGTCCGATCCGCCGATCTGAAGCGTGCAATCGTTGCGGCGGAAGAGCTCGAGGTAGTCATTTGACTGGAGTAGCTGGTAACTGAACTCGGTGTAGCTGATCCCGCTGGACGCCAGTCGCGCAGCGACCGCCTCACGGTCGAGCATGCGGTTCACCGAGAAGTGCTTACCGATATCGCGGAGCAGCTCGATGGCTGACATCGACTGCGTCCAGTCCAGGTTGTTCACCAGCTCGGCCGGCGCATCGTGTTGGGCGGAGAAGTCGAGGAACTGCGAGAGCTGCCCACGAATGCGGTCGACCCAGCTGGCGACGAGCTCGGGGTCGTGCAACTGGCGCTCGCCGCTGGTGCGCGGATCCCCGATCAACCCGGTTGCTCCGCCCACGAGGGCGAGCGGACGGTGACCAGCCTCCTGGAACCGGCGGAGGGTCAAGACCTGGAGGAGGTGTCCGACGTGGAGGCTAGGCGCCGTCGGGTCGAACCCGCTGTAGAGGGTGCGAGATCCCGTGCGGAAGTGCTCAGCAAGGGCACCTTGGTCGGTGCTCTGCGCGATCAGCCCGCGCCACGCCAGGTCGTCAATGATGTCAATAGGCACCCGATCATCTTGACCTATCGACCGACACTCCCCGATAGCGACTGACCGTTGGGTCATTACTGATCCACCATCGCCACGGGCGATCCGTGGCCCGCCTGATCCCTATCCGAGGCCCAGAACCGACGTCAGCTGCCGCCGAATCCCCATCCTTCGACCAGGACAACTTCAGAACAGGGCCACCGGCGATCAGATCGCGACCGTTTACGGTTCCGGTAATGCCCAAGCTCGCGGCAAGGTTGGCCGGCCCTCTGGCCAACTCACGGTCGCGCCGCGCGGCCGGCCGGCGCTGACGCGCAAGAGCGATGCCCTCAACCACTTCACCGGCTCGCAGCAGGACGGCGGACGCCTCTCCCCCAGGTCCACAGACGACGTTCGTGCACCAATGCATGCCGTACACGAAGTACACATAGAGCGTGCCTGGTGCAGCGAACATGGCTTCGTTCCGCGGCGTACGACCACGATGCGCATGCGAAGCCGGGTCACTCCCCACACCTCCGTAAGCCTCGACCTCGGTGATCCGCACGCAGACCGTGCCGGCGGACGCTCGGTGACTGAGGAAAGCACCCAGGAGAGTCGGGGCGACATCGTTCGCAGGGCGATCGAGATCTAAGCGCTCGAGTTTCACCGGGTGCGGCCAGTCGCTACGACGTCAACGCCCCTGCAGGACGGCCCACGCAGTGCTGTCAGCCACCTCGTCGCGAGCTGCTTCGAGCTGCTCCTGCACACGTGCTGGCGCTGTGCCACCGAACGACGAGCGGGCATCGATGGCGCCGCGGACGGTGAGAACGTCGTGCACCTCGGGAGTCAGGGACGGTGAGACTCCGGCCAGGTCAGCATCGCTTAGCTCCCAGAGCTCGACGCCTCGTTCATCACAAAGGCGGACACACGCCCCCGAGAGCTCATGTGCCTCGCGGAACGGGAGGCCCTGGCGCACCAACCACTCAGCGACGTCCGTGGCGAGAGCGTGTCCAGCTGGTGCCGCTTCTGCCATGCGATCCGCATCGAACGTAAGTGTGGCGATCATCCCGCTCACCGCCGGCAAAAGCACGGTCAAGGTGTCGATGCTGTCGAACACGGGCTCTTTGTCCTCTTGGAGGTCTCGGTTATAGGCGAACGGAAGGCCCTTGAGAACGGTCAGAACCGTCACGAGATTGCCGATAAGTCGGCCGGACTTGCCTCGCGCAAGTTCGGCAATGTCCGGGTTCCGCTTCTGAGGCATGATCGATGAACCTGTGGCGTAGGCATCGTTGAGCGTCGCCCAGCCGAACTCCTTCGAGGTCCACAACACGACCTCTTCGCCGAGTCGGGACAGGTGAACGCCCATCAGGGCCGTCGCGAAACCGAACTCGGCCACAAAGTCACGATCACTGACGGCGTCGATGGAGTTGGCGCAGGCATCATCGAATCCGAGTTCGCGCGCTGTGACCTGAGGGTCGAGGGGCAGCGTTGACCCGGCCAGCGCCCCAGCGCCCAGCGGCGAGTAGGCCGCGCGACGGTCCCAGTCGCGCAGCCGGCTGACGTCTCGGGTCAACGCGTGCACGTGCTTGAGAAGTTCATGCGCGAACGACACCGGCTGCGCCCGCTGCAGGTGGGTGAAGCCGGGTGCCACACTCTCCACGTGACGTTCGGCTTGCTCGAGGAGTGCCGCTTGCAAGTCGCCGAGCAACTCGGTCAGCAGCCGGGCCTGCACCCGGAGGTACAGGCGCAGGTCGGTCGCGATCTGGTCGTTGCGGCTGCGCCCGGCACGAAGCTTGCCGCCAAGTACCCCAAGCCGCTCGACGAGCCCACGCTCCAGCGCTGTGTGGACATCTTCATCAGCTACCGAGGCCACGAATTCTCCGGAGAGCACGTCGCTCTCCAAGGCGTCGAGCGCTGACAGCATCTGCTCAAGCTCATGCTCGTCAAGCAGCCCGGCGCGACGGAGGACGCGGGCATGAGCTCGTGAGCTCTGCAGGTCGTACGGGGCCAGCCGCCAGTCGAAGTGAATACTGACACTCAGTGCTTGCAGAGCATCCGACGGGCCCGAGCCAAAAGCCCCGCCCCAAAGCCGAAGCGGCGCTGCCTCCGGCCCCTCGCCACCACTGGGCGCGCCATCAGTCATCGATGATCTCCTCCGAGTGCTGGTCACGACGAGCAGCGATCCGGCTGGACATCCCCCAGATTTGGACGAAGCCCTTCGCCAGCGACTGATCGTAAGTGTCTCCGGTGTCATAGGTGGCCAGATCAAAGTCGTAGAGACTCTCGTCACTGCGACGCCCGGTCACCGTTGCGCGCCCGCCGTGCAGCGTCATACGGATGTCACCCGTCACGTGTTTCTGGGACTCCAGGACGAACGCATCCAGGCAGCGCTTGAGCGGAGAGAACCAAAGGCCGTCGTAGACGAGCTCTCCCCAGCGCTGGTCAGTCTGGCGCTTGAATCTGGCGAGCTCGCGCTCCATGGTGACGTTCTCCAGCTCCATGTGGGCGGTGATCAGCGCCATTGCGCCGGGAGCCTCGTACACCTCGCGGCTCTTAATACCTACAAGGCGGTCCTCGACGATGTCGATGCGGCCAATCCCCTGGGCTCCTGCTCGAGCATTGAGTTGTTCGATCGCCTCGAGCATCGTGACGGGCTTACCGTCGAGTGCTTTGGGAACCCCATGCTCGAAGGAGATAGTCACCTCATCTGGAGTGCGATCGAAGCCTGGGTCGGAGGTGTACCCGTACACATCCTCGATAGGCCCATTCCAAATATCCTCGAGAAACCCGGTCTCACAAGCACGACCCCAAACGTTCTGGTCGATCGAGTAGGGCGACTTCTTGTTGACGTCGATCGGGAGCCCGTTGCGCTCGGCGAACTCGATCGCCTTGTCGCGGGTCATCCCTGAGTCACGGACCGGAGCGATAACGTCCAAGTCGGGCGCCAAAGCTCCGATTCCCACCTCAAAGCGCACCTGGTCGTTGCCCTTGCCCGTGCACCCGTGCGCCACCGTTGTTGCGCCATACTCCTGCGCGGCCCAGACCAGGTGCTTGGCGATGACCGGGCGTGAGAGCGCTGACACCACCGGATAACGGTCCATGTAGAGGGCATTCGCCTGCAAGGCAGGGAGACAGAAGTCGTTGGCGAACTCGTCCTTGAGATCGAGAACGACCGACTCGGCGGCACCACAGGCCAGCGCGCGTTCACGGATCGTCTCCATGTCTTCGCCACCCTGACCGACATCACCGGCTACGGCGATGATGTCGGCGTTACGCTCCTCGGCGATCCAGCCGATCGCCACTGACGTGTCGAGCCCACCGCTGTAGGCCAGAACAATCCGTTCCTTCATGACGATCTCCTCTTGCGTGGTGATGGGCTCGTAGACGATGAACTGGTTGGTGATGAGCGCTTGGGTGATGAGCTCAGCGGGGGCTCAGAACGCGCGCTCTCGGCCGCGGCAAGCAACTCAGCGGCCAGGGCGGCGGCGCCGTTGGGGCTCTTGGTGACCAACATGACCGTGTCGTCCCCGGCGATAGTTCCGATCACGCTGGTCAGCAGGCTGTGATCGATGGCCGATGCAAGAAAGTGCGCTCCACCGGGAGGCGTTCGCAGGACAACGAGGTTCGCTGAGTGGTCGGCCGACACCAACAGTTCGCCGAGCCGTCGGGTCAACCGCTCCATCGCGGCGTGGCCATCGCCAGCGGGGACTAGCACCCGAGATCCACCCTCGGGAGCGACCGCGTACACCAGGTGACCGTCGGCGGTGCGGACCCGAACAGCCCCGAGCTCGTCGAGATCACGAGACAACGTCGCCTGCGTCACATCGACATCGTCACCGGCCAGCAGCCGCGCCAGGTCAGCCTGCGACCTGACCTCGTGCGCCGTCAGGAGATCGATGATCCGCTGTTGGCGAGCAGCTTTGGTCCTCGGGACGGTCATCAGCAGACTTCCTTGGGCACAGCTGCGGGCGCGACGGCTTCGTCGGGCACGACGAGCGTCCCGACTCCAGCGTCGGTAAAGACCTCGAGGAGAAGCGCATGGGGCACTCGGCCGTCGAGGACGTGAGCCTGTCGGACTCCACCATCGACAGCCGCCAGGCAAGCCGTGAGCTTGGGGATCATCCCCTGGCTCAACGTCGGGACCAGAGTTCTGAGCTGTTCAGCAGAGACCTCGCTGATGATCTCTGACGTGTCCGGCCAGTGGGCGTACACACCAGGTACGTCGGTCAGTATCACCAGTTTCCGGGCACCCATCTCGACAGCAAGCGCCGCGGCCGCAGTGTCGGCGTTGATGTTGTACGCCGCGCCGTCCTCGCCGCGTGCCACGCTCGAGACCACCGGGATGAGCCCGTCGTCAAGGACGGTTCGAACGAAGTCCGCGTCGACGGACACGAGGTCGCCGACCTGCCCTAGATCTACCTCCGACTCATCCTGGAACGTGGTTCGGCGGCGTGCAGTGAAGAGGTTGGCGTCCTCACCTGACATCCCCACGGCCAGGGGTCCGTGTGCGTTGATCTGGCTGACCACTTGACGCTGGACCTGTCCAGTGAGCACCATGCGGACCACATCCATCGCCTCTGGTGAGGTCACCCGCAGGCCACCGATGAACTGAGACTCGACGCCGAGCCGGTCGAGCATGTGAGAGATCTGGGGACCACCGCCGTGAACGACAACAGGACGAAGCCCGACCCGCCTGAGAAACACGATGTCGGACGCGAACGACTCTTGAAGATCTTCGTCCACCATGGCGTTGCCGCCGTACTTTACGACAACGGTCGCACCGCTGAACTCCTCGAGCCATGGCAGCGCCTCGGCGAGCGTGGCCGCCTTCACCGCTGCCGACCCATGGGTGGAGTCGGAGGCGTGAGTAGCGACCTGTCGTGTCGTTGAGGCAGTCATGAGGAGTACGCCGAGTTCTCGTGGATGTATGCCGCCGTGAGGTCATTGGTCCACACCCATCCCTGTGCCGGTCCGGCACCGAGGTCGATGTCGACGCTGACCCGGGCGGCGGACAGATCGACGATCAGACTCTCCGTCACCGCAGCACCAGCCGCTGCAACGGGCACGCCGTTCATCACGACTGAGAGTGCTTCGGGCTCAAACGTCGCGTCCGTCGTGCCGACTGCGGCAAGCACGCGTCCCCAGTTCGGGTCCTCACCGTGAATCGCGCACTTGAACAAGTTGCTGCGGGCCACCGATCGAGCGACGGCAACGGCATCAGCCTCCGATGCCGCTCCAGTGACCGTGATCTCGATCTGCTTACTGGCTCCTTCCGCGTCGGCGAGCAGCTGCAGAGCCAGGTCGCGACACACACCAGTCAACTGCCTGACAAAAGTCTCCTCGTCCAGGTCACGTCCCACCATGACCCCGGATGCTCCGCTGGCCATCACGATCAGCGTGTCGTTGGTCGACATGCAGCCGTCGGCGTCAAGCCGGTCGAATGTCAGTGACGTTGCCGTGCGCAGTGCGGCATCCAACGTTGCCGGAGCCACTGACGCATCGGTGGTGATCACCGACAACATGGTCGCCATCCCGGGTGCGAGCATGCCAGCACCCTTGGCCATACCGGCCACGGTGACTCCGGATCGCGTTGCCGAAGCAGTCTTGGGGCGCGTGTCGGTCGTCATGATCGCCGATGCGGCGTCTGCGCCACCGTCCGCGTCCAGGTGCTCAACCGCTGAGCGGACGCCGCTGGTGAGCTTGTCCATCGGAAGCCGCACGCCGATCAGCCCTGTTGAGCAGACGGCAACTTCTCCGATGTCACAGCTGAGACCATCGGCCACCAATTCCGCCGTCGTGGCGGTGTCTTCATCCCCACGCGGTCCGGTGCAGGCATTTGCACCACCGGAGTTGAGGACGACGGCGCGCAGAGACCCGTCGGCCACAACCCGCTGGGTCCACGACACCGGTGCGGCCCTGACGCGGTTTCGGGTGAGAACAGCTGCAGCGCTCAGCTCTGGGCCGTCGTTGACAACGAGAGCGACGTCCGGAGCGCCGCTGGCCTTAAGGTCAGCGGCGACCCCGGACGCGCGAAACCCGCGCGAGGTGGTGACTCCCCTTGACGTGGCGTCCCCCATCACGGCGCCACCCCCTCGGCGGCGAGCCCGGCCCCTTCGTGGAGGCCGAGCACGATGTTGGCGTTCTGGATGGCCTGACCAGCGGCGCCCTTGACCAGGTTGTCGATGGCACTGATCACCACGACGCGCTCGGCGCGGATGTCAACAGCGACCTGCAGCTGTACCGAGTTGCTACCGAGCACGTCGGCGGTACGCGGCCACTGCTCATCGTCCAAAACACGGACGAACAGCTCATGCCGGTAGTTGTCGAATAGACACTGACGGACATCGTCGGTCGTGACACCTGACGCGCACGGAGCCGAGGTCGTCGCGAGGATCCCCCGTGGCATCGGGGCGAGAACAGGAGTGAACGAGACCGGCAGCGACGTTCTGGCTGCGCGGCTCAGGGTCTGCGCCATCTCCGGTGTGTGCTGGTGCGCGCCACCAGCCTTGTAGGCAGACAGGGAGCCCATCACCTCAGAGCCCAACATGCTGCTCGATGCGCTGCGTCCGGCACCCGACGTCCCCGACGCCGCTACCACGACAACATCACGCGGCAGAGCGAGTCCGTCCACGAGCAGCGGCGCCATCCCCAGCGCGACCCCTGTCGGGTAGCAACCGGGGTTCGCGATCTGTCGGGACCTTGCGATCAGCGCCCTGGCGCCCGGCAGCTCAGGGAGTCCGTAGGTCCACTCGCCGGCATAGGGCGCATCGGAGCCGTAGTAGGTCACCCATGCGTCAGAGTCGGCGAGCCGATGATCGGCGCCGAGATCGATCACGACCGGGCCTCGCTCCTCGGATATCTGCGCGGCCACGGCAGCTGAGTGCCCGTGCGGTAGTGCAAGGAAGACCACATCCGCCGCGGCCAACGCCCCCGACCAGAGTCCTGACTCAATCGGCTCGATGGTTCGATCAGCCAGCGTCGGGAGGTGCCGATGGAGCTCACCAACCCGGCGGCCAGCTGAAGTGGACCCGAACAAGGGGCCAACGCTCATGGTGGGGTGACCTGAGAGCAGGCGAAGCAGCTCTCCCCCGGCGTAGCCGGAGGCGCCCACCACCGCAGCAACCTGAGTCATAATGCAGAACTATACAGAACTATGAATAGATCATCAATCTCAGCGGTGGCGCCAGCCGATCTGGCTAGCCGCGCAGCCGGGCCCCCATTGCTCGTTCGGCCTCGGCAACCGCCCCGTCCCTGGCCGTGGCAACCTCATCGGGGGTGAGCGTGTGGTCGGGGGCTCGTAGGCGCAGCGCGAAGGCAAGCGAACGCTTTCCCATACCCACCTGTTCGCCGCTGTAGACGTCGAAGAGCCGCACCGACTCAAGGAGCTCCCCACCACCCCGGAGCAGAGCAGCCGCAATATCAGCAGAAGGCACGGCCTCATCAACCACCAGTGCGACATCTTCTTTGGCCACCGGGTAGGTCGAGAACCGCGGCGCAACCGTCCGCACCTCAGTGGCCGGTGCCAGGAGGTCGAGGTCAAGCTCCATTGCTGTTGTTCGCTCGGGAAGCCCGAATCCTGCGACTACCTCCGGGTGCAGCTCACCAGCGTGACCAACGATGGTGTCTCCGACCATCAGCGCGGCACAGCGGCCCGGATGCCAAGGAGCGTGATCGTCTGCTACTACGGTCAGCGCGGCTGCGCACGCGTCTGCGACGGCGCGAGCGGCTTCGATCGCGTCGCCCCAGGTGGCGTCACGACCCGCACCCCACCAGCCGGACCGCTCACGCTCGCCGGACAACACAATGGCCACTCGCTGTGGCTGCCGCGGCAGCAGTGCAGAGATGGCAGCGAGCTCGTCTTCGGTCGGGCGACGATCGACAACGGGACGTGGTGGAAGCGGATACCGATCACCAGCAGCTGGCCGGTACACGAGCCCAATCTCGAAGAGCGCCAGTTGATCTGCGCCGCGTCCCACGTTGCGCCGCATTGTGGCGAAGAGCCCCGGTAGAAGCGACGTACGGAGTTCAGGCTCTTGGTCTGACAGTGGATTCGCCAGGACGAGTGCATTACGTCGTGGATCATCTACTGGCAACCCCATCGCGTCGTGCACCTGCGGCGAAAGGAAGGGGTAACTCTGCACCTCGACGAAACCGGACCCGGCCAGCACCAGGCCAACACGTCGCCGGAGCCTCTGACTGAGCGTCAGCCCACCGCTGACCGGGGCCGGAGGCAGCTCGGACGGAATGTGCTGATAACCGTGGAGCCTGGCCACCTCTTCGACGAGATCAGCCGGGACGACCAAGTCGGGACGCCAGGTCGGGACCGACACGAGTACGTGACCACCCAGACCAGAAGCAACCGCGCACCCGATCTGGCCGAGGTAACCAGCGACTTCTGCGTCGGTGAAAGGGAGGCCGACCATCCGCGACGCGGCCTGCGGGTCGAAGTCAATCGTCTGGGGCGAGGTCGGCTCGACCACGACGGTGCGCCCGACGTCGACCACGGCTCCGCCCAGCTCGGCTAGCAGCCCAACCGCGCGCTCGGCCGCCGCCTCCTGAAGGGCAGTGTCAACGCCGCGAGCGAAGCGCCGGGAAGCCTCACTGAGCAACTTGTGGCGTCTGGCAGTGCGCGCGATCGTGGGCGGATCGAAGTGTGCCGCCTCGATCACGATGTCGGAACTGGCGGCATCGATCTCAGTGGAAGCACCACCCATGACTCCCGCGATGCCGATCGGCCCTGAACCATCGGTGATCAGCAGGTCGTCAACGTCGACATCACGCACCGCGTCGTCCAACGTCCTGAGCTTCTCGCCGGGTTTCGCGCGACGGACCACGATAGGACCGGTCAACCGCGTGCGGTCGTAGGCGTGCAGCGGCTGGCCAAGCTCGAGCATGACGTAGTTGGTGATGTCGACAGCAAGGGAGATGGGACGCATGCCAGCCAAGCGCAGACGCTGCTGCATCCAGATCGGAGACACCGCCTCGGGGTCGAACCCCGACACGGACCGCAGGACGAATCGGTCGCACTGGTCAGCGTCCCGCACTTCGACCGGCCAGGCGTCGCCGTCTTCTGCTGCCGGTGCCTGCACCAGGTCGACGAACGGAAGGGAAAAGGCCGCTGCGCACTCGCGGGCGATGCCGCGCATCGAGAGGGCGTAGCCGCGGTCGGGCGTGACGGCAATATCGAGCACGTCATCACGCAATCCCAGTTGGCCGACCGCGTCCTCACCCGGTGCGCCAACGTCAGGGGGAAGGATCCAAATGCCGTCGTGGTCGTCGCCGACGCCAAGCTCACTGGGCGAGCAGATCATGCCGTCCGAGACGTGGCCATAGGTCTTGCGGGCTGCGATCGCGAAGCCGCCGGGTAGAACGGCACCGGGCAAGGCCACAACCACGAGGTCGCCGTTGGCGAAGTTGCGCGCACCGCAGACGATCCCCCGTCCGTCAGGTACGCCTTCTGGGCCGGTCTCGTTATGTTCGCCGACGTCGACGCGGCACCAGCGGACCGTCTTGCCGTTGGAGTGCTCTTCTTCCACGAAGCTCTGCACCCGGCCGAGCACGAGTGGCCCAGCGAGGTCGGCGCCGATGTGATCGACGGTCTCGACCTCAAGTCCGATGGAGATAAGCCGCTCGGCGACTTCACGCGCGGACAGATCGGCAGGGAGGTCGACGATGTCGCGTAGCCACGACATGGAGACGCGCATCAGACCTCCAGCCCGAACGGCAGGGTGAAACGGACGTCACCGTCGACCATGTCGCGCATGTCCTCCACCCCGTGCCGGAACATCAGAGTGCGCTCGATGCCCATGCCGAAGGCAAAGCCGGAGAACTCCTCGGGGTCGATCCCGCAGGCGATCAGCACCTTCGGGTTGACCATGCCGCAGCCACCCCATTCGATCCACCCCTCAGACGAACAGGTGCGGCAGGGGCGATCGGGGTTGCCGACGGATTCGCCACGACAGACGAAGCACCGAAGATCGAGCTCAGCACTTGGTTCGGTGAAGGGGAAGTAGTGCGGCCGCAGACGGGTCCCGATTCCTTCACCAAACATCGCAGACGCGAAATGATCGAGCGTCCCCTTCAGGTGCGCCATGGTGATCCCACGATCGACGACGAGGCCCTCGACCTGGCTGAATACCGGGGTGTGGGTCGCGTCCAGCTCGTCGGCGCGGAATGTGCGACCTGGGCAGATCACGTAGATCGGGGGCGCCGTATTGAGCATTGTGCGCACCTGAACGGGCGAGGTGTGCGTACGCATCACGACCCCGGAGTCGGCCGAGTCGATGAAGAAGGTGTCGGTCATCTCACGGGCAGGATGCGCCGGCGGCATGTTGAGCGCGTCGAAGTTGAACCATTCCGCCTCGACCTCAGGCCCTTCGGCCACCTCGTAGCCCATTCCGATGAAGAGGTCGGCGATGCGCTCCTGGAGCGTGGTCAATGGATGACGTGCGCCGCGTGGGCGGACATCCCAACGTGCTGTGACGTCGACCCGCTCCTCGACAAGCACCCTCGCGTCTCGGTGGCGGTGTAGTTCCTCCTGGCGGGCTTCAAGTGCGGCTCGTACCTGGCCGCGGGCTGCCCCGATTCGCTGGCCGGCCTCCGCCCGGGCCTGCGGGGGTAGCGCCCCGATCTCGCGGTTCGCCAGCGCGAGCGGCGAACGGTCTCCGACATGTGCCAACCGAACGTCTTTCAGTGCCTCGAGGTCGTCGGCAGCGGAGATGGCAGCAAGCGCGCTGTTGACGGCGATCTGCACCTGTTCAGGGTGCAGGGGCGTTACCTCGACCGGGTCGAACGACGAGTTGGGGGCGGACATGCGCGGCTCAGACTCCTCCTGCTGGGGTGTGGACGAGTCTAGTCGTGACCCAATTCTGCGCTCACGAGATATCGGCCGTCGGGTCGTCGACTGGTAGGACGACCACGAAGCGCGCCCCGCCTTCGGGCGGTGGAACCAGCGCGATGCGTCCACCGTGGCCCTCGACGATCCCGTTCACGACATAAAGCCCCAGACCGGTTCCGCCCCTGTCCGATCCTTTCCAGAACCGACCGAAGATCCGATGCGCCTTGCCTGGCGGGATACCTGGCCCCTGGTCGGCAACGGCCATCACCAAACCGTCGGGGTCTTGACGGACCGTCACAGTGATCGTGCCATCGCCATGGCGTAGGGCGTTCTCGATGAGGTTGTCGAGTACCTGGCCCATCTTGTCCGGATCGACCCAAACCTCAGGCAGATCATCGGCTGCCTCGACGGCGAAGCGCTCCTGTTCAACGCCTGCGACCACCCTTGCTTCGACGCGCTTGCGAACCAAGGCAGCGAGGTCGGTGGGAACACGTCGAAGCTCTAGGCGTCCTGCGTCGATGCGCGCGACGTCGAGCAGCTCGGCGATCAGCCGGGTCAGCCGGTCAGCGTCGCTGTCGACAGCCTCGAGCATGAGTCGCCGCTGGTCCTCGGTGAAGCGGTCCCACTTCGACAGAAGCGTTGCGGTAAATCCTTTGATTCCCGTCAGCGGGGAACGAAGCTCGTGCGCCACAGTGGCGATGAGGTCAGCGTGCTCGCGCTCCGCGCGGTCGCGGGCTTCGGTACCGCGAAGGCAGACGACGAGCCGCTCGACCGGCGCGCCCCGACCAGCCCGAACGTAAGACGCCGTCGCCAGCACGTAACGACCGTCCGGCAGCTGCAGCACGCGCTCCACCTGCCGAGTGCGTGTCGACAAGCCACCGAAGGGGTTGGTGACCTGCCACCAATCGCGGCCAGCAGCGTCGGCCAATGGCAACGCGTCAGCGAGCGGCAGTCCGATGAGGTCGTCGCGCGGTAGCCCGAGGATTCGTTGGGCTGCGGCGTTGCACTCTCGGACGAGTCCATTGGCGCCAACAACGACGATCGCATCAGGGAGTTCGTCGTAGAGCGTCACGTCGAGATCACCACCCGCGGGACCCCCTGCACTCGACATGATCCGATTGTGTCAGGCACCGGGTGCTGTGATGCAGAGCCGCACGGGCGGCGTCTTGTCGGTGGTGACCGCTAGCCTGCAACAAGCGTTCGAAGTTGAGCGCCTCTGGCGCGCATCTATCGGCTCACGGCGAAGTACAGCCCCTCTTCGTCGTCGGAAGGTCGTCGTGTTCGCTCCCCCGCTTCCTGAACCACTGCAGGCAGTGCTGCGCGAGGTGCGCTCGTGGGGCGACGGGACGGACACCTCAGGCTCGGCCGACCGAGTCGCCTG
>JBBQAL010000065.1:0-16112 GCA_038316135.1 Candidatus Nanopelagicales bacterium
CTTGGCCCGCTGCCACCCGTGGACGCCGGGCGGTGTCGATCTAGTGCCGACCCGAACCGAGCGAGACCACTACGTCCGCGCGACGGCGGCGTCTGACGCCAGGGACAGTGACAGGAGCGTGACCCATGGGTCTGCTTGATCCGCTCTACTATGCCGTCGCTTGGGTATTGGTGAAATGGCACTCTTTCTGGACTGTGTTCTTTCCAGAGGACAGCGGAGCAGCGTGGGCGCTGGCCATCGTCGGTCTGGTCGTGGTGATCCGCACCCTGCTGATCCCGCTCTTCGTCAAGCAGATCAAGGCCCAGCGAGGCTTGCAGATCCTCCAGCCGCAGATCAAAGAGCTCCAGAAGCGGTACAAGGACGATCGCTCGAAGCAGTCCGAAGAGATGATGAAGCTCTACCGCGAGAACGGCACGAACCCGTTCTCGTCGTGTCTACCGATCATCTTGCAGATGCCGATCTTCTTCGCACTCTTTCACGTCCTGAAGTACGGAGTGGCCGACGACAACCCGATCGGGCCGATGACCCAGTCGCTGGTCGACTCGGCGGCTCAGGCGACGATCTTCGGGGCGCCGATCTCCGCGAGTTTCTTGTCGACCGATAGCCTAAATGTGAAGATTGTCTCAGGTGTCCTGATTGTCCTGATGACCCTGACGACCTTCATTACCCAGAAGCAGCTCTTGGTGAAGGGGATCGCCAACGCCGACTCCAACCCCTTCCTCAAGCAGCAGAAGCTGCTCGTCTACGTCTTCCCCTTCATGTTCGCGATCTTCGGGATCAACTTTCCCATCGGTGTCTTGATCTACTGGCTCACCACCAACGTGTGGTCAATGGGCCAGCAGTTCTGGGTGATTCGGAACAACCCGGCGCCTGGCAGCCAGGCGTACACCGAGTGGGAGGCACGCGAGGCACGCAAAGCCGCGAAGAAACGTGGAGCCGACGGAAGCGCTCCGACCATCGTGGAGAACGCGCCAGCGCCTGAACCGCGGGTCGTCCGTAAACAGCCCAAGCGAAAACCGCGCAGCCAACGTAAGGGGCGTTCCGGCGCAGCCGACCCCAGCCCGGACGAGGAGACACCATGAGCGAGACCACCGAGACCGCCGAGACCGCCGAGACCGCCGAGGCGGGTGTCGAAGTCCGCACGCTGGCCCAGCGCCTCGAGCGCGAGGGCGACATCGCCGCCGACTACATCGAAGAGCTCTTGGACATTGCCGACCTCGACGGCGACATCGACATGGATGTTGAGGGGGAGCGAGCCATGGTGTCGCTCGTCGGGGGAAGCCTCGACCACCTGGTGGGGGCCGAAGGGGCCGTCGTTGACGCCCTGCAAGAACTGACCCGGCTTGCCGTTCTCCGTGAGACCGGAGAGCGGAGCAGGTTGATGCTCGATGTCGGCGGTTGGCGGCAGGGCAAGCGCGAGGCGTTGACCGTGGCCGGCACGTCGGCAGCCACATCGGCGAAAGAGACCGGAAAGCCGGTCAGCCTCGATCCCATGACCCCGTTCGAGCGCAAGATCGTGCACGACGCGGTCGCCGCCGCCGGGCTAACCAGTGAGTCAGAGGGCCAAGAGCCGAATCGCTACGTCGTCGTTCTGCCTTCTTGAGTCATCGGGTGACCGACCAGGTGCCGTTGCTGCAGCGCCAATGTTTCACGTGAAACCACCCACGTCCGTCTCGTCGCTCCCGGCTCCTTCGGAGGCGCGCGCTCGGTTCGGCACGGCAACCGCCAAGGCCGAGCGGTACGCGGCATGGTTGGCCGGCCCTGGAATCGAGCGGGGCCTGCTCGGACCGAGAGAAGTCGACCGAATCTGGACTCGGCACCTTCTCAACTGCGCCGCTCTTGATGAGTATCTGCCGCCCGATACCAGCGTCTGCGACCTTGGGTCTGGGGCTGGGCTCCCTGGGCTGGTGTTGGCCCTGCTGCGGCCGGATTGTTCGATGGTGCTCCTCGAACCCCTGCTGCGACGGGCCACCTTCCTTGAGGAGGTAGTCGCTGATCTGGAGCTTCCAACGGTCACTGTCGAGCGAGCGCGAGCTGAGGACTACGCCAAGCACGACCGGCGCCACGATGTTGTTGTGGCCAGAGCGGTCGCCCCTCTTGATCGACTGGTGGGGTGGGCGATGCCTTTGCTGCGGCCGGGCGGCGTCCTGTTGGCTCAAAAAGGCGCAGCAGCTCGCGACGAACTCGAGGCCGCTCGTTTGACCCTCGACCGATGGGGAGTGGGTAAGCGGGACGTTCTAGTCGCTGCTGAAGGCGGTAGCGTGACGCACATCGTCCGGGTGGAGCGCCCCTGACGGATGGCCCCGACCGCCAGACCCTGACCGCCAACGCCACACACCCCCGGACTGAGTGCCGAGTGGAGGATTTATGAATGAGGACCGGCCCACTCCGACGGAGATGGTCTATCCGTTGACATCCACCGAGCCCACGGCCACCGAGCCCGATGTTTCACGTGAAACGGAAGATCTCCCGGACGAGGAGACTCCAATCGCGGCGGCGGCTGCCGCTGCTGCTCGAATCCGAGGCGGTCGCACCGAGAGCTGGCCGAGGCCAGCCATGACCCGAGTCCTTACGGTGGCCAACCAGAAGGGCGGTGTCGGCAAGACCACGACCACCGTCAACATCGCGGCGGCTTTGGCGCTGCACGGGCTTCGGGTCCTCGTCATCGACCTTGATCCCCAGGGCAATGCGTCGACGGCGTTGGCGGTGCCCCACCATGCAGGCGAGCCGAGCGTCTATGAAGTACTCATTGACGGCAAGCCACTGGCTACGGCTCTCCATGAGGTCGAGGCTGTGCCAGGCCTAGCCTGCGTTCCGGCAACCATCGATCTGGCCGGTGCCGAGATCGAACTGGTCTCCCTGGTCGCCAGGGAGAGCCGGCTGCAGCGTGCCCTGAGTGTGTTGTTGAGGGAATCGGCCGAAGCGGGCCAGCCCTTCGACTACGTCTTCATCGACTGTCCCCCCTCCCTTGGCCTCCTCACCATCAACGCGTTCGTCGCCGCCCGTGAGGTGCTGATTCCGATCCAGTGCGAGTACTACGCGCTGGAGGGACTCGGGCAGCTGATCCGCAATGTCGAGCTCATCCAGTCGCACCTCAATCCTGACCTCGGGGTATCGACCATCCTGCTCACCATGTACGACGGCCGTACCCGACTCGCGTCCCAGGTGGCCGACGAGGTTCGCGAGCACTTTGCCGCCCTGGTCTTGGCTACGGCTATTCCCCGGTCGGTGCGCGTGTCGGAAGCGCCGAGCTACAGCCAGACGGTTCTAACCTACGATCCAGGCAGCAGCGGCGCGCTCTCCTACGTCGAGGCCGCCCGTGAGATGGCCCACCGGGCCACGACCGGGGAAGGTGGTGCTGTGACATGACCGACAAGAAGCGTGGTCTCGGACGAGGCCTCGGCGCCTTGATTCCTAGTGCACCAGGGACCAGAACCTCTGTCGGCCCATCGGGAAGTGGATCGCAAGTCGTCACAGATGCTCTTCTGACGCCGTCGACGCCGCCCGGCTCCCCAGGGCTCAAAGTGGTTCATACGCCCGACGATGCCGCAGCTGGCTTGGCCCACTACGCCGAGATCCCGGTCGACCACATCAGTCCTAACCCTCGGCAGCCACGGCAGGTCTTCGACGAAGAGTCGCTAGCTGAGCTGGTCTTCTCGCTGCGTGAAGTGGGTCTGCTCCAGCCCATCGTGGTGCGTCCGGTGGAAGGCGACCGCTACGAGCTGGTCGCGGGCGAGCGGCGCTGGCGCGCGTCCCAGCAGGCCGGCTTCACGACAATCCCGGCCATCGTCCGAGACACCGCCGATGACGTCCTGCTGCGCGACGCGCTGCTCGAGAACTTGCACCGAGCTCAGCTGAACCCGTTGGAAGAGGCCGCGGCCTACGGGCAGCTGTTGACCGACTTTGGGTGCACCCAGGAAGAGTTGGCTGCGCGGATCGGGCGCTCCCGTCCGCAGGTCTCCAACACGCTGCGGCTGCTGCGGCTGCCGGCTGGCGTCCAGCGCAGGGTGGCCGCTGGCATTCTGTCGGCCGGCCATGCCAGGGCCCTGCTGGCGCTCGATTCGCCGGCGGACCAAGAGAGATTGGCCGGGCGGATCGTGGCAGAGGGACTGTCGGTGCGGACGGTCGAAGAACTGGTGGCCATCGGTGAGACCGGTCAGGACAAAACCCCACAAAACAGGGCAAAAGCTCCCCGAAATCCGGCGCTTGCCGACCTGGCAGCTGCCCTATCGGACGAACTGGAGACCAGGGTCACCGTCGACCTCGGTCGCGCCAAGGGCAAGATCACGATCACCTTCGCTTCGGTAGACGACCTCGAGCGGATCGTCGACGTCATTGCCCCGACGGCCTCGCAAACCCTGCGGGGCGACGGTTGAGGGCTCGGACGCTCGGGGCCGTGGCGGTGGGGTTCGGTCTGGGCGCCCTGGCGGCATTCGCTCTCTCGTTGCTGCGCCGGCCCAAGGCGATCGATACGACCGGGTACCAGCCGCCGATCCCTGCCGACGGTCCCGAGGCTGGTGACCCAGCCTCGTCATGAACGGTCAGCTGACCGGAGACGGCATGCGCACGACGTTCGGTCGAAGGTCAGTGGTCGGTTGGTAGAGCTGTTGCAGGGCGACGACGACGGCGGCCGCGATCGTGTCGCGAAGGGCTGGGTCAGCCAGCCGGGCCGCATCTCCTAGATGGGTCAAGTACCCAGCATCGATCCGCACAGCTGGCATTTGCGTGCGCTGGAGGATGTCCCACGTCTTGGCGTCGGTGTGGCAGTCGAGCAGGTCGGTTCGGGCGACGATCTCGCGCTGGACGAGGTCGGCAAAGGCCTCACCGATCACCGAGCGCGTCGAGGCGCCCGAGCTGCTTCCGTAGTAGAACGTCGCGACGCCTTGGGCATGGGGGCTGCCATGTGCATCGGTATGCAGCGAGATGACCAGGTCGGCATCGACTTCGTTGGCAAAGGCCGCCCGTTCAGTTTCGGTCGGAGTTGTTGTGTCCGGGTTGGTGCCACGGGTCAAGAACGCTGTCACGCCAACGGCTCCAAGGCGTCCTTCGATGCGCGACGCAAGATCGGCAACGACTTCGGCCTCGAACAGATCGTTGGCACCGACGCCATGGTCGGGCCCACCGTGCCCTGGATCGATGACAATGACCTTGCCGGCAAGCCCAGGACCGCGGCGGTGCAGGCGCTCGGCCTCACGGATTCGGTGCGGCTCACCACCGACAACCGTGCGGGCGAGTCGATCAAAGGAGCGGAATGTCACCGGTCCACAGAGACCGTCAGCAGGAATTCCGAGGTTTCGCTGGAGTTCTTTGAGGCCGCGTTCGGTGTCGGGACCGAAGATCCCGTCGATACGACCAGGGTCGAACCCGAGGTCGTGCAACCGGTTCTGCAGCGCAGCGATGTCATCACCGTGCTGCATGTGGCGAGTGCCGTAGCGAAGGACGCGGTCTCCAAGTGACCACCTGGCGCCGTCGAGTCGCCGCCAGGTTGATTGACCGACGACACCGTCGGCGATCAAGCCCCTTTGCTGCTGAAAGGCACGAACCGCAGCTTCGACGGTCGCATCGAACGATGCATCCCACTCGTGGCTGGTGCGTTCAGCCGGCTCATGGGTGAGGAGACCGAGCAGGGCCAAATGATCGCGGATCTGGGCAACCGCAGGACCGTGGTCGCCAAGCCGGTACGACTGCTGCGTCACGGCACCTCCGGCACGGTCGGGCCCTGGCGGGACGTCGGGCCACCTTGAGGGTAACCCTGCGAAGCGCAGACCCTAGCGTGTCGGTGCCATGAAAGGCGAGCCCCTGAGTCGGATACCGGGGGGTCGGCTACAGGTAGTCGGCGAGGTCGGAGAGCAGCGACTGCTTGGGCTTGGCACCGATGATGGTCTTGACCACCTGGCCACCCTGGTAAACAGCGAGCGTTGGGATCGAGGTGACCCCCGCCATTGCGGCCGCCTTCGGGTTTTCGTCAACGTTGAGCTTGGCAATTGTCAGCTTGTCAGCGTGCTCGGCCGCGATCTCCTCGAGGATCGGAGCGACCATGCGGCATGGGCCGCACCACTCGGCCCAGTAGTCGACGATCACGGGCTTGTCGCTCTTGATGACGTCGGCGTCGAAACTGGCGTCAGTAACGACGATGGTGGACTGGCCCATGGGGGTCTCCTCGTTGGGTCTAATCGGGCGGTCAGGGGTTGGGGATCAGGCGGTGGCGTCGGCCAGCGGGCGCTGGGCGTCTTCAAGGGCTGCGAGATGGCGTTCGGCGTCAAGGGCTGCGGCGCATCCACTGCCGGCGGCGGTGATGGCTTGACGGTAGGTGTGGTCGACAAGGTCGCCGCAGGCGAAGACACCAGGGATATTGGTCACCGTCGTGCGATCTTGAACCAGGACGTAGCCCTCGTCATCGAGTTCGACCTGGCCCTTGACCAACTCGCTGCGCGGATCGTGGCCGATCGCGACGAAGAGTCCCGTGACGTCGATGGTTCGTTCGGCGCCAGTGTTGGTGTCGCGAAGCACGAGTCCGGAAACCTTGTCTTCGCCCAGCACATCGGCCACTTCGCTGTTCCAGGCGAAGGAGATCTTGTCGGTGGAGAGGGCGCGGTCGGCCATGATCTTGCTGGCTCGCAGCTCGTGACGACGGTGTACGACGGTCACCGAGTCGGCGAACTTGGTGAGGAAGGTGGCCTCTTCGATCGCGGAGTCTCCGCCGCCGATGACGGCGATGTTCTGCCCGCGGAAGAAGAATCCGTCGCAGGTCGCGCACCAGGAGACGCCGCGTCCGGAGAGCCGCTTCTCGTTCTCGAGCCCGAGCTCGCGGTACCCCGAGCCCATCGCGAGGATGACCGACTTTGCCTGGTGGGTAGTGCCCGAACCGACGGTGACCGCCTTGATCGCACCGGAAAGGTCGACCGACACCACGTCGTCACTGACGATCTCGGCGCCGAAGCGGATCGCCTGCTGACGCATCTGCTCCATCAGCTCCGGCCCCATGATTCCGTCAGCGAAGCCTGGGTAGTTTTCGACCTCGGTGGTGTTCATCAGCGCGCCACCGGCAGTGACTGACCCCTCGAACATCAGGGGAGCCAGGCTGGCGCGCGCCGTGTACACCGCCGCAGTGAACCCTGCTGGGCCGGATCCGATGATGATGACGTCACGGATCTCGCTCACCGCGGTACTCCCTTGTTTGTGAGGGTTCAAGACGGACGCTGCAAACCGCGGCCCATTTCTCTTAACCGAGTGTAGGGGCGCTGACATTCCCCTTCGACCGGGCACACCGGTCGATCAGGTCCCCTTGACGTGTACAACTAGCTCAACGCCGGCGTGGTCGGTGCCCCACCGAATCCCTTCGCGGTAGCTGGTGTCGAATCCGTTGATGCGAACGAGGCCCGGTTGCCGTGGCGTGACCACGAGGACCAGGCACCCACCGGTGCCGGTGAAGTTCTCGACCGGTCCATCGACCGGACGGAGCCCGGCGCAGACCCGCACGAGGGAGCGGACCCTGGAGGTTCCGATGTTGCCGACGCGAGCCTCTGGACCCAGTTCACAAAACAGGATTTCGAGACTGGCGTTGGCGGTGTTGATCTCGACCCTCGGCTTGACCCCTGTGAGGGTAACCGGCACCGGGTCGGCTGTTGGATCGAAATCCGGGCCATCGGTGGCGACGTACATGCCCATGGCTATGGGCTCGTCAACGGCTATGCGTGCTGAGATCTGGTTGCCGAAGGACATCCGGTCGGGGGGGTGGGTGAGCCAGTAGCCCCCGATGGCCAGGGCCGCGAGGGCCAAGACGGAGACCAGGACGGTGACCACGGTGGGCCACTTCCGACGTGCTCCCGAGTGGTCACCGATCGGCTCGACCGGTGACACGGCGAGATCAGAGGCCATTGAGCGAGTGTGGCAGATCAACCACTATCTGAGGGGTCCTTCGGCTGAGCTGGGGACGGTGCGCTTCAGCGCGCGACCGTAGTCCAGTAGAAGAGCGGGTCTTCGAGGCCAGAGCAGTCGGGGTCGATCACCCACACCTCGGCACGGTTCGGGTCAGCTGCGGGGAGCACGATGATCGCCGCCGGCTCGCCCTCCCACTTCCCGATGTCGATCGCGAGGGGCCGGACGCCGGGAACGCCCAAGTAGCCCTCCAGGCAGGCCTGGGCGGCGGCCGGGTCAGTGGCCAGCGGAGCAACCCCGGAATCGCCGTTCATCGTTGGCTCAGGGCTGGCCAACTCACCGCTGGTTGTGGGGCTCGCCGTCGGCGCCGTCGAATCGGCCGGAGGCGCGGGCGTGGGGCTAAAAGTCTTACGGGCCGCGACCAGCTGGGTGACCTGGGAGTCGAGGGCGGCCGCGTCGTACTTGGTTCCGGACTGGGTCGCGGAGTACGGGTTCACCAGGGCCTCGCGAACGCTGTCGCTGGCTGCTGTTGGACCGCCGGAGGTGCTCGCTGAGTTGTTGTCGCCCAGGACGTTGCCGCCAATGATCGCGCCGACCAGTGCGACGCCAGCAGCGCCTGCCACCACTCCGATACCTGGCCTGGCCCACCGTCGTTTGCGGGCGGCCTCGATCGGGACGACGGTGGCTGACCCGGAGGGGGTGACCACCGGCTCGTCGGCGAGCGCAGTAGAGAGCTGCTCCCAGACGGCATCGGGCATAGGTTCGTCAGGGAGGGCGGACATCGCGTCGGACAATGCGGCCAAGTCGCCCTGGAGCGCTGTGCAGGTAGCGCAGTGCGTTAGGTGCAGTTCGGCGTGGTCGCGAGACTCGTCGTCAAGTAGTCCGAGCTCGAGATCGGCCAAGACCTCTGGGGTCAGGTGATCAGAGTCCGGGTGCACCGGGTCGTGGTGCTGACTCATGGCTGGTCTCCGTTGAGGCGGGGGTCGGGCTCTTGTCGGGGCTTGTCGGGTGCGGCTGTCTTGCCGTCATCCGTCACTGGGACGCCGTCCGGGTCGGGTCGGTTCCGCAGGTGGGTCAGCAGCGGCACCAGCTTGGCTCGCCCGCGGGAGCACCGACTCTTCACCGTCCCGCTCGGGATGCCGAGCAACTCGGCGGTCTCGTCGACTGAATACCCCTCAACATCGACCAGCACTATGGCTGCTCGCTGGTCGCCCGGGAGTGTACGCAGGGCGCGCTCGATCTCCCAGGCGAGCTCGCGGCGCCCGAGCGGATCGTCCGGCTCGACCGGATGTGCGCTGTCGTGCTCGGGGAGGGGCACGGTCGGTTTGGCCTTCGCCCTCCGAAGCCGATCGAGGGAGGCGTTGACGACGATGCGGTGCAGCCACGTAGTGACCTGGGCGTCGCCGCGAAACGTCGACGCTGAGCGATGGGCCTTCAGCAGTGCGTCTTGCAGTGCGTCGGCTGCCTCTTCGGGTTCCCCGGTGGTTCGGAGCGCGACGGCCCACAGTCGGTCGCGATGCCGACGAACCAGGGTGGTGAACGCAGTTGGGTCGCCAGCAACGTGAGCCGCGAGCAGCTCAGCATCCGGTCGCTGGTCTTCCTGAGTCACGAGGAAAGCGTATTCACCCGGCAGTGTGGTGTGTGAGTGCCGTGCCGCAACAGCTGTGTCCAGGAGCGGGACAGGCTATGAAAGTGAGCTGAGAACGGACGCCTCGACGACGCCACCGCGGTATCCGTCGCTGGACGCTGGCAGCGCCGTGAACCAGATCAAGACTCGGTCAGTGGTCACCGGGGGTGCGAAACGGAGGCTGACCAGATCGCTCGCGCCGCGTACGCTGCCCAACTTCCGGTAGCCGGCAAGTGGGTCGGCCGGATCGGGAGTGGCTGGCGGCGGACCTTGGGGATCGGTGGTCGGCCGGGCCGCCCACACCTGCATGTCGCTACCGCGTCCAACCAGACGAAGTTCTACTCCGCTCACCGACTGCTCCTTGCCGAGCGAGAGCTCGAGGCCGACGCCTGGCTTGAGTCCGCCGAGGTTGCGACTGGCGTAGCTGACGGTCGTCCACTCGGTGGCGAGGTCGCCATCGATGGCCAGCGCTGTGTCAGCGTCGTTCTCGGTGTTGTCCCCTGCCGGGTCGAACGCGGTGGCTCGGCGGATGGGAAGCGGCCGGCTCTCGGCTCCGGGATCGGAGGTCGTTGGACTGGCTGACGGCGCCGGCGACGATGCGGCGGGAGCTCCCGATGGTTCCTCGGGACGGTCGGTGTTCTGCCAGAACTGCCACGCGACGAGGACCGCGCCGAGTGAGAAGAGGGTGAGAACCAGGAGAAGGCCGAGCCAGCGCCACACCGCACCGGACATCGGTTCCGGTTCGGATCCGGCCTGCTCCGGTTGGGCCACCGCCTGCAGCGCCTCGGCGATGGCCGCGGGTGAGTCCAGCGGCTCGGGGACGTCGGGATGCAGCGCACGCCAGGCCACGTCGTCGAGGTCGCTCGGAACCCCGGCCCGGACCTGTCGGGGCCGTGCGACCCTGCCGCCGACGACCGGAGCACCCGGCAGCCCCGCACAGGAGTATCCGGGCCACTTTGCGGTGAGGGCGGCGTAGAGCAGCGCGCCGATGCGCCAGGCGTCGACCTGCTCGGCGTCATCATCGACAGGTACGCCCTCAAGAGCCGCTCGGACCCCGATCCCAACGACGACAACGCCGTGGTCGGTCAGCAGGATGTCGCGGGGGTCGAGTACCAGGTGGTGCACGCCCTCAGCGGCTGCAGCAGCCAGCGCATCGGCGACCGCCGCAACCACGTATCTGGCCTCTTCGGCGTCCAACGGGGCGAGTGCCAGCTGCTCGCTCAGTGGCGAGCCGGCCAGCCAGCGGGTGACGACGAACACCCGTCCGTCGTCTTCGGCGGTGTCGATGACCCGAAGCAGTCCGGGATGTTCCACGGCGGAGGCCCGCTGAGCTGCGCTGCGCACGGCTTCGCTGTGCGGGTGCCCGGCGTCGAGAAGGAGCACGCCGACCGATCGTTCCAGGACGATGTCGCGCCCTCGCCAAAGTGTGCGCCCGCGTCCGCGCGCCACCTCGGTGTCGAGGTCATAGCGGCCGGCGAGACGTTCCATTGACATGAAAGTACTGCCTGGGCCCAGACGTCAGAGGCCAGGGCGCGCGACGCCGTAGAGACCTTCGTAGTAGACGGGAGCGATCCGAACAACGTCTCCGGTGTGGGGCGCATGGACCATCTGACCGTTCCCGATGTACATGGTGATGTGGTGGATGGTGTTGGGGTCCGATGCGTCGTAGGCGTAGACCAGTAGGTCGCCCGGCTGCATCTGGTCCGTGGGCACCGGCGTGCTGGCGAAGTACTGGTCGCTGGCCAATCGAGGCAGGACCAGCCCGGCCTGCAGATACGACCACTCCACGAGGCCGCTGCAGTCGAAGGTGGACGGACCTTCAGCACCCCATACGTAGGGAGAGCCGAGTTTGCTGAGTGCAGCGGCGATGGCTGGACCGGCATAGGGAGTCGGGCCCGCCGGCACGTCGCCCGTCCAAGGAATCACGCTGTTCTCGGCCTGCCGCGCCGCTCGCCGGTCGATCGCTGCCGCCAAGTGGGCCACTTTCGCGTCGGCTGATGCGACAAGCGCGCGTTGCTCGGAGACCAGGTCGTTGGCTTGCTCGGCCAACTCGCGGGCGCGACTCGTGAGGACCGCCTGCTCGTCGGAGATCTCATTGAGCCTGGAGTTGACCTGTGACATCTGGTCGGCGGCCTCTGCGGTGTCCGTTGCTCTGACGAGATCGGTGGTGAGGACGCCGTCGAGGGCAGCCACGTTGCTCGTGACATCGGTGATCTCGTCGGCGTTGAGAGCCTGACTGAAGAGGGCAGCCGCTCCGCCAGACTGCTCGATGGCCCTTACCCGGTGGGCGATGTCGATCTGGGTGTCACTGCTGGCGCCTTGGAGCGCCGCGAGTTGCTGATCGGCACTGACCGCGCCGGTGGTTGCGACAGCGAGCTGGGCACGGGCGTCGGCCAGCCGCTCGGCGGTCCAGTCAGCGCGGTCTCGCAGACTCGCCAATTGCTCACGCAAAGCCTCGGCGCGCGCCCGCACCGAGTCGATGTCCGACGAGGTTCGCATGTCGAGCACGTGGGCGGTGCCGGGTGACGCCTGCACCGGCCCAGCCGGAACGAGCAGTACGAGTGCGAGTGCCGCGCCGACGGTGATGCCGGTGCGAAGAGTCACGGCGATGAGCCGCTTTGGACGAACGGCTCTGCGTAGATGGTGGTCTTCACTTCGGCGTATTTGGCCGTTGCATCCAGGCGGTAAAGAAGCAGGGTCGGTGCGGTCTTCTCCAGATCGAAGGAGACTGCTTCGTCAGAGATGGTGAACGACTTCTGGACCAGGGTTGCACCCTGACTGGCGGCGTACTGGTCGGCGGCCAGATAGGCGCTGTTGGGGTTCCGGCTTTCCGAATAGACCGTCAAGGCCCGGTCGCCAGCAGTCTGTCCCACATCTTCGAGCCCCACCCGCGTCACGACGATCGACAGGACCTCGAAGCAGATCACTCCCACCACGATGAGGGTGAAGGCGAGACGCCCGAGCCAGCCGAAAACGATGCTGCCGGTCTCATCGTCGCGAAGGCGCGAGTAGGCAGTCCTCATGGCAGAAGTCTCGACACCTGACTAGCCCGTCTTGAGCAGTCCGATCGGGTTGTGGGCTCAATGCCGCCGGGTGACCAGTCCCAGGACGTCACTGATCTCGGTGATTCGGAAGATTCGGACACCGAGGAGGAAGCCCAACGCACCCAGAGCGAGGCTGCTGGTGACGATGACCAGGCTGCTGGTGAGGTCGGTGGCGCGTCCTACGGCGGCCTCGGAGACAAAGGCACCGACCACCATGCAGGCAGCGGCCAAGAGTGAAGCCAAGGTGACGCGCACATAAGTCCGCACCACCAGGTAGCCGTCCAGCCGCCCCAGCCGATGGCGGAGGCGCCGGGCCAGCGTTACCAGTCCGATCCAGTAGGCCACCGCGTAGGCCAGGCCGAGCGATGGAATCGCGAGGTCGGCCGGCATCCACTGGACGGCGGCAAGGGCAAGGAGGATGTTCGCTCCGTTGAGAATCATCGCGTTGTACGTGGGAGTTCTGGTGTCTTCAAGGGCGTAGAACGCCCGCATCAGGACGTAGTAGGCGCTGAAGGCGGGCAGGCCGATCGCGAACGCACTGAGTGTGAGCCCCAGAAGACGCGCCGATTCAAGGGTCATCGAGCCGTAGTTGAAGAGCAGCACCGAGATCGGAACCCCGAGCACGATGAAGGCCACCGACGCAGGCACGATCAGGGATCCGGATGTGCGCAGGGTCCAGCCGATGCGTTCTCGCACTACGTCGAGGTTCCCCGAAGATGCCTGGTGGGCCAGGTTCGGCAGCAGCGCTGTCACCAACGAGACCGTGATCACTGACTGCGGAAGCATGAAGATGATGAACGCCATCTGATAGACCGCCGCGCCAGCGTCGGTGTCAGATGTGGCGTTGATTCCGGTGGCCAACCGAAGAACGACAAGGGTTCCGATCTGGTTGACCAAGACCAGCAGGATTGCCCAGCGAGCCAGCGCCCATGCGGCACCGAGACCTTGACCGCGCAGATCCATGCGGAGTCGCAGTCGGACGCCGGCTCGTCGGAGCCACGGCCAGAGGACAACGGTCTGCGCTACTGCCCCGAGGGTTGTTCCTATGCCGAGCAGCAGAACTTCGTTGTCGGTCACCGTCTTGGTGCTGGTCCCCGTACCGGCGACAGCCAGGAACGCCAACGCACTGGCGATGGTGACGATGTTGTTGAGTACTGGGGCGAACATCGGTGCACCGAAGCGGCCCCGCGTATTCAGAATTTGCGAGACGAGGGCAAAGACGCCGTAGAAGAAGATCTGCGGCAACAGCAGTCGCGCGAAGGCGGTGGCGACTTCGACTTCATTGCGGTTCCACCCGGTGGAGTAGAGCTGCATCAGCCAAGGTGCAGCGATGACGGCCACGACCGTGATCACTGCCAGCGCGAGAACGACCGCGCTGAAGAGTCGTTGGGCGTACTCTACGCCTTCGTCAGTGTCTGACTTCATGTGCCGAACGAGTTGCGGGATGAACACCGCGTTGATGGCGCCGCCAACGAGTAGCACGTAGATGACGGTGGGCAGGGTGTTCGCGATCGTGTAGGTGTCTGCGAAGACAGAGCTGCCGACCGCCGCTATCAGCGCGGTGTTCTTGAGCAGGCCGGTAACACGCGACGTGATCGTCCCGACCGCCATGACCGAGCTGGAGCGCAGCGTCGACTGGTTGTCAGCTGGCGGGAGGGTCACGACGCGACTCGTCTGGCGGCACGGATCCGTCGAAAGATTCGGATTCCAGCAGCGAGGATGAGTAGGGCAAGCGCCGCTCCGAACACGACAAAGGTGATCTGGCCGAACCCCTTCACGTCGACCACGAGAGTGACCGGGTCGTCGTAGGCGGCGCGGCGAGGTGTCAGAAGCTGCGCATCGAATGACAGCCGACCACTGGTTGTGGCGTCCAGCTGAACCTCAGCGCTAAACGATCGGGCTGGTGGAATCTTGATCCGCTCGTCGGGCCCGTTGACGCGAAGGCGTAGCTGGTCTGTCGAGGTGACCCCCAGACGCACGACAACTGCCTGGTCGAGCTGGTTGCGAAGGGTGACGGGGAAGGAGCCGCTGTCGTCTCCGAGCGTTCCGCCTTGAGAGACGATGCGAACCTTGCTTCGTTGCGAGGAAAGCTGGTCGAGCGTCGCCGCTTGCGAAGCCTCAGCCGCCGCCGGATCGGCGCGCCAAGCAGTACTGACCGAGGTGAAGAGAGCGTTCTCGATGGGGGTCGACAACTGTCGTGGACGGGTGAGGATCGCGGCCAACCGATGGTTGTCGGTCAGAGCTTGGCTCGCAGCCGCAACCATCGAGGCTGGAAGCTGACGGTCCAGGGATGCCGGCGGAATCGAGGGGGCATCGCGCAGAACGTTGGGAGCGCTGGGGCGGACCGCCTCGTCGAGCGAGACCGGGTTGAGCCAGCTCGCTCGCCTCATCGCGGTGACCAGCTCGTCGGCCCACAGCGGCGATGGGTCCCAGCGGCGCGGGGGGGCGATGACGAGCAGCCGTGGCGCGTACGGGTACTCGAGCGCGTGCAGCAGGGTCTCGGCGAGGAATCGCTGCCGGGCCAGCAGCACGTCAGTGACGGTGTCAGCAGGGCTGGCTACCAGTGCGCTGACGGGAGGGTCGGCGAGAAGAACATCAACCGGGGGGTCCTCCACAGCGATTCGCCCGGACGGCGTGTAGGGCAGCGGGCTGACCAAAGGGGCGTTCTCCTCGCTGAGCAGCACCATGGTGTCGCCGGCCCTGCTCGACGTCGTGATGACCTGTTCGTCTCCGGCACCGTCGGCCGGCCACGACAGGTCAGCGCGTGGGGTCGTGCCCGCCAAGCGCTGGTAGACGCGGTCGCCCTTGGCCTGCCCTTGTCGTAGGAAGCGAGGTTGCCTCGCGGAGGCCACTGCAGCGACATCCGGATCGCCGTACGGAAGTGCGACGACCTCGCGGGCAGCTGCTGAGGCCTTGAACAAGGACAACCACTGCTCGGCACCGGGTTGATCAAGGGCGGCTGTGTCATTGAGGAGTGCCGGGTCGACGACCCAGGTAGCTGGGGCCTCCGCGCCTGAACGCACCAGGGTCGAGAGCCGCCCGCCGGGTGCAACTGCCGATGCGAGCGAGTCGTCGACGAACTCACCTGTTGAGTCTCGAGCAGGGGCCTCGAGCAGGGGCCAGAACATCAACAACCGGGTTGGCGAGACGCCAACGCCTTCGGGGGCCCAAGGCAGAAAGGTCCTGGTGTTGGAAAGCTCGGCCCCTGTGACGGCGTCGACAGCCACGATGCGTAGCGGGAACACGCCGGAACTGAGGAAAGGGAGGTCATCGGTAGCCACGGCGATCGAGAACTGTTTGGTGGTACCGCGCTGCACCTTCTTGAGGTCGTCGTCGGCACCGGAGACCGCCGCCGTGAACGGTGGGTTAGCGGCGGCCTCAGTGATTGCGCTGCGTGAGACGAATGCGGTGGTTCCGACTTCCAGCCGAACGACGACGTCATCGAGAGTGCGGTTCGAGGTGAACGTGCCCTTGGCGCGCAGCGTCGTTCCCGGTTGAGCCGAGATCGGGGTAAGGCTGGTCAAGCGAAGTTCGGTGCTGACTGGAGCTGCTGATGCGCCTCC
>JBBQAL010000199.1:0-1731 GCA_038316135.1 Candidatus Nanopelagicales bacterium
GTCGACTCCGGCACGACCGGCGCGATCTCGTCGGTGTCCTGCCGTGGGGCCTGCGGCACGCTCATGCCCAACGCCATGGACATCGCGTTCGTAGCTGACCGCACCACGTCGATGAGCGCCTCCGACTTCGCCACGATGCAGACGGGTATCAAGGACTCGCTGAAGTCGATGACGCCGGAGTACCAGTTCGTCACCCTCGGCACGATTCACAAGAGCGTCACGTCGGGCACCTGCAAGACGAACGTCAACGCGTACAGCGCGGACCCGACGGTTGACAATCGCGCTCGCGACGGTTCGTGGATGCCCTTGGACTTCTCGAACAACTACCTCACGGGAACCCTCGGCAGCACGGGCCGCACGCTCTACACCACGAGCGACCTCGTCTCCAACATCACGTGCATGAACCAGAAGAGCCAGCCCTGGGGCACGCACCTCGCCGCCCCGCTGAAGGCTGCCGCGCGGAAGCTCCTCACACCCGCTGCGAGCAACCTGGCAGCGCTGACGGCCACCCGTGCGTCGCTCCTTCCCACCGGGACCGTGGTCAAGAAGGCCATCATCATGGAGACCGACGGTGTGCCCGAGGAGTCGATCGGCTTCAACGGCAAGCTCACGACCAACAGCACCCCCTTCTACACCGCGTCGAACAAGGCCCTCGGCAGCACGTCGCTCAGCGACAACACTGATCCCGTGTCGGGGAGCCCGTGGAACGGGGAGCTCGGCTGCACCAAGCTGAAGGAAGTGGCCACCAACGCCAAGGCGGCAGGTATCACGGTCATCATGATCGGATATGGCCTCGCCAACAGCGCCAAGTGCAACAGGGACTACAACGGCGGTGCATACACCGGCAGCAACGTCGACGACGTGCTCGCCGCAGCAGCGTCGAAGACCCCTGGCGGCACGGCGAGCACGGCGAACAACAACTGCACCACGGTTGCCGGAGCCACGGCGGAGAACAACGACGGCGACTTCTACTTCTGCGCCGCCACCGCTTCTCAGCTCTCAAGCATCTTCGCCACCGCGGTCTCGCAGATCAGCTCGACGACGAAGTTCGTCAAGATGCCCGTCTGACAACACGACGGACGACGCCACAGGAGGCCGGCCCGTCTGGGCCGGCTTCCGGTGTCTGCGGGGTGGGTCGGGTCGCTACACGAGCAGCTCCCGGGCCTGCGCCAGTCGCCGCATCCCGGCGCTGCACCTCCAACGGACGGTGGTCGGGGTGACACCGTGCCGCTGGGCGGCCGCCTCACCGCTCAGCCCCAGCACGTACACGCTGCTCATCACCTCGCCGATACCTGCGTCGATGACCCCGATCCTCACGGCGTCCTCCAGAACCCGGGCTGCGATGGCGTGACGGCGCGGCAGGACCGCCTCGACCAGGGCGAGAGGCCTCACCTCGCGGAGCGCATCCTTGCGCGCGTCGAGGACGAGGTTGGACGCGATTGCGCGCGGCCGACGGTCGAGGGGGTACGCGCGGACGCGGAGCCACGCGGCCCCGACGAGCTCGTCGAGACCCAGGCGACTGTCACGAGCCGCGATCCCGGACAAGCGTCCCAGCAGCGCCTGCAGGACGCACCGGCCCGCGAGCTCGTCACCCGCCTGCGTCGCCGCGATCAGCTGCGCCAGCCAGGCGTCGCCGTCGGTCCGTGCTCGCTGGAGTGCCTCCTGCGCGGTGATGTGCAGCTGTGCGGCGAGCAGGGCGTCGGCACGCCGGCGCCAGTCCGCGTCGAAGAG
>JBBQAL010000176.1:0-3665 GCA_038316135.1 Candidatus Nanopelagicales bacterium
TGGATCGACTTCCTTCGGACGCGGTGCATCGAGCTGACGGTCCACAGCGACGACCTGGCTCGCTCGGTCGCTGGTGAGGGTCCGCCGGTCTCTCGACCGTGTCTGCAGGTCTCGACGCGGGCGCTTGCCGATGTACTCAGCTGGCGCGCCCCTGGGCGCAGCGTGGAGGTGCGGGTGCCACCCTTCGCAGCGGTTCAGTGCATCGAGGGCCCGCGGCACACCCGAGGCACCCCGGCTGCCGTGGTCGAGATGGACCCCATCACGTTCTGCCGCCTTGCGGCTGGCCGCGTCTCGTGGCAATCGGCGGTCGCCGCCGGTGGTGTCCGAGCCTCCGGGCTGCGGACGGATCTGGCGCCCTTCCTCCCGCTGCTCTGAGCAGTGCTTGACCAGCTTGACCCGCCCGGTCATCGTGACCCCATGACTGTGGAGAAAGCGGACACCAGGGGCTCGGGAGGTGCGGCCAGCGGATGGGGCCGGGTGCTCGCTGTGGTTTCCATCGCGGGAACGATCCTCGCAGTCATGTCCGTGTTCCTTCTGACACTGGGCGCAACCATGCTGGTCAGCGGCTTCGACGGCGGCGACGATCCGACGTGGTGGTTCTGGTTGATCGCCATCGGATTCGCCACCGTGGGGATGGCTGGCCTGCTGCTCACGTCGCGGTGGCCGACTGTGGCCTACCTCTTGCGGTTGATGGCGCTCCTGCCGTTGTTCGCGCTCGGGTTCGTGACCCCTTGGCTCATGCTTCCGGTGATCCTGGTCGGCGGCGCGCACCTGTCGCTGATGGTGAGCCACCGGTCGTGGGGACATCAGCCACTCTTTCGAGTTCTTGCCGGTGTGGTCACGACGGTGGTGTTGGTCATTTTCATCGTTCCGCTGAGCGAGGTGCGAAGCTGCGAGAACCCGGGCCACCGGCCGGCCTGCGAGGTCCGGTACGGCAGCGTGCTGGGCTATACGGCTTATAAGCCGCATGAGCAGGACCTGATCGGATGGGGGCTGTTGGCCGTGCTTGGTGGTCTGATCGCCGGGCTGCCGGTGACTCGTGACACCGGGGACTCCCTGGTCTGAGCGACGCTGCGTGACGGGGAGCAGCCTCATGATCGCTCACCGTGACGGTGTGATAACAATTCGTGTCCGGCGTGGCCGTGGTTCTGTCGCCCTGTTCGCCGGAGACGTAGTGTGCGCCTGAGTCCAATGGGGAGATCGATATTCATGCCGGAAGCCATCCAGGTTTCCCCCGCCGCCAACGTGGGCGTCAAGCCAGTTGCGGTGACCTTGCGCGGGCTGAGCAAGAGCTTCGGAGACGTGGTCGCTGTCGACGGCGTCGACCTGGACATCTACGACGGCGAGTTTTTGACACTGCTCGGGCCGTCCGGGTCCGGCAAGACGACCGTGCTGCGCATGATCGCCGGGTTCGAGTTGCCGACGGGCGGGAGCGTCGAGCTCAACGGACACGACGTCACCAAGCGAGCTCCCTTCGAGCGGGACGTCAACACCGTCTTCCAGGACTACGCGCTCTTCCCGCACATGACGGTCGCCCAGAACGTCGAGTACGGGCTCCGCGTCAAGAAGGTGCCCAAGGGTGAGCGTCGTCAGCGCGCGCTGGAGGCGCTGGCCAGCGTCCAACTAGCCGGTTTTGAGCAACGAAAGCCCTCCGAGATGTCCGGAGGGCAGCGTCAGCGGGTCGCCCTAGCCCGAGCCTTGGTGAATCGGCCAAGCGTCCTGCTCCTGGATGAGCCGCTCGGCGCGCTTGACCTCAAGTTGCGCGAGCAGATGCAGGTCGAGTTGAAGCAGTTGCAGCGCCAAGTAGGGATCACCTTCATCTTCGTCACGCATGACCAGGAAGAGGCGCTGACGATGTCCGACCGGATCGCGGTGTTCAACGCCGGGCGCATCGAGCAGGTGGGAACGCCAGCGGATGTGTACGAGCGTCCGCTCACCCCCTTCGTCGCAGGTTTCGTCGGTACGTCGAACCTCCTGCAGGGAACGGTGGCTGAGAAGATCCTGGGAAACTCAGGAGTCTTCAGCATCCGGCCCGAAAAGATCCGTATCGCGAAGCCGCTCGACCGGCTGGGACCCGGTGAACACTCCGCGGCAGGAGTCGTCCGCGACGTGGTCTATGTCGGGGCGGCGACCCGCTTTGTCGTTGATCTAGAAGTAGGCGGCTACCTCGTGGCGTTACAGCAGAATTTGCAGACGTCATCAATGGATGTGTTGGGCATGCGCGGGCACCAAGTGCAGCTGATTTGGCGTCGTGAGCACGAGACAGCGGTGGGTTAGCCAGCCCCAATAACAGAACACGCAGGATTCCGGGAGCCGTCGGCTCTCGGGTTTTCAAAGAGATGGATGGAGGATCCGGTGCAGAGAAAGCGTCTGCTAGCGGTAGGTGCGCTCGTCGCGTCTGCTTCGCTGGTGCTGGCCGCGTGCGGCAGCGACAACAACGGCGATTCTGGTAGTTCGGCGACACCGCCGGACAACCAGGCGCTGCAGGAGTTGGGGGCCAACGAAGGACAGCTTCGGGTTCTCGCCTGGCCCGGCTATGCCGAGGACGGTACGGCGTACAAGAACCAAGACTGGGTAACCCCCTTCGAGCAGGAGAGTGGTTGTGACGTCACTGTCACGACGTTCGGCACCTCGGACGAGTCCTTCACCAAGATGGACTCGAAGCAGTACGACGTGGTGTCGGCCTCAGGTGACGCCTCGATGCGTCTGGTGTACGCCGGTCTCGTCGATCCGATCAACCTCGACCTGATTGACACGTACGGCGATATCTTTGACGACCTGAAGGACAAGCCGTGGAACTCCGTCGATGGTGTGGCCTACGGCGTGCCACATGGTCGCGGTGCCAACTTGCTCATGTACAACACCGAAAAGGTCAAGCCAGCCCCAACGTCGTGGGCACCTACGTGGGACGCCAACAGCCCATACGCAGATCACATCACGGCCTACGACAACCCGATCTTCATCGCGGATGCTGCGCTTTACCTGAAGTCGACACAGCCGGACCTCGGGATCGAGAATCCGTATGCGCTTGACGAGACTCAGCTGAACGCAGCCAAGGAACTGCTGATGCAGCAGGCCCCTAACGTTGGCGAGTACTGGAGCGACGCCTTCGCTTCGATCGATTCTTGGGTGAAGGAGCGCAACTACATCGGAACGACGTGGCAGTACAACGTCAACTATGCCCAGGGCGAAGGTGCACCGGTTAAGGCCTTGCTGCCCTCCGAGGGGTCAACGGGATGGTCGGACACCTGGATGGTCGCGCACGACTCGCCGAACGTGAACTGTGCGTACGCGTGGGTCAACTACATCACCTCGCCAGGGCCGCAGGCGCAGGTGGCTGAGTGGTTCGGAGAGGCACCGGCCAACGCCAAGGCCTGCGACCTCACCAAGGACGTGAACCACTGCGACGTCTACCACGCAAATGACGCCGCCTACTGGGAGGACGTCTTCTACTGGGAGACGCCGACCCCGGACTGTGCCGATGGACGGGACGTCACCTGCACGAGCTACGCAGAGTGGAAGACCGCCTGGGACGAGGTCAGGGCCGGCTAGATCAGCGAACCCACTCGGGTGTGGGTGGGGCCGCGGCCCCTCCCACACCCGAGGCCGTGAGGGCTGAAGAACATGATGACAACCGCTGCTGTTGCCGACGACGACGTGTACGC
>JBBQAL010000180.1:0-3354 GCA_038316135.1 Candidatus Nanopelagicales bacterium
CAGCAGTCGGGCGACGTCGGCGGGTGGGGTGGCCGTTGAGATGAGCGCAGCGACTGATGCGACCAGAACCACCAGCATGCCGAAGCCTGCAACGAGTCGCCTCTGGGTGCCCAGATCGGATCTGGGATTCTTGGGGGAGGGCGAGGGCCGGGCTGGTCGACTGGACTGCGTCACCTCGGTCGTCACTTGGACCACCTTAGGTCACACGTCCCGACGGAGATGTTCGTCATCGGCGTCTGTTGAAAGGCGCTGAGTCGATGCAGCTGCCATACCGTCACCATGCTGTTGGACCAGCGCCGGGTGGCCAGGACGTCGAGACAGTCGGAGACGATCTCTCCGGGCAGCCGTTCGGCCACCAGCCACGAGACACCCAGGGCCTGCATCCGCGCCAGCACCGCGGGGGTGGGCGCAGCGAACGCCAACTGGTTGAGCGCGTAGAGTGCGGGGTCGTAGTAGCCGATGTGAGCTGCCGCGGGCACGTAGCTCCACGACTCGAGCAGCACGCGGCGGCCGGACAGCCCCGAGAGCCACCACCGGCGTGAGTCGCAGTCGGGGCCGAGCCCTGATCCCGAGAGGCAATGCGTGTTGGTTGCCGTCAAGGCGTCGAGGGGCACGTGGGCCCGCACCCAGAGAGCGGCCTCACCCTGCGCGCGTGCTGTCTCGTTCGGAGCCTCAGCCCTCGGTGCCGCCGACCGCCCGGCCACGGTCAGGGCCACGGCCGAGGCCGACAGGGCGGCGATGAGGGCCACCGAGGTGAGCGGCAACAGCTGCGCGTGGGACCGTGCGCCGGCGGCTCGGAGAGGGAGGCGTCGGCCGGAGCCTTCCCGGCTCTCTCGAGGATGCCGTCGCCGTGATACCACGGCGACCGCCCCCGCCACCACGGCGGCGACGAGCAGCTGGGCCAGAAACGCTCGTACGGCCGACGCCATCTCTTCGGGTGTGTCGGGGAGCGGGCGGGTGAGCGCCAGGGCCGCAATGGCGACGGTCGCGGCCCCGGAGGCGGCAGCGGTGACCGCCACCGCCCGGGCGCTCACCCGCCGTCCCTCGAGAGAGGCAGCACACGACCACGCCAGCAGGACACTTCCGACCGGGATGGCCGTGTAGACGAAGTAGTACTGGCTGTAGCCCTGGTGCCCCAGCGCGAAGAAGGGGACGAACGACGACGCGCACACCCCGGCGAGCAGCCAGGCCGCGAGATCTCCACGCAACGGTCGCTGGACCAGGACGACGACGAAGGCGCACGTGCGCAGGGCTCCGATGGCCGTCGCGGCGAGCAACGCGAGCAGCAACAGAGGGCCGACGGGTCCGTCGACGAGGCCGCCCGGCAACAGGGTGGTGAAGTCGGGCGCCGCATGGGCCAGCTGACGGTAGGGCGCCAGAACCGTCAGGCTCGAGAGCAGCTGGATGCCGGCGCCGCTGTCACCACCGGACACGAGCACGAGCGCGGCCGACGTCATGACCAGGCCGGCCAGCGTGAGCAGCAGCAACCGCAGGCGAGCCCGGCGAAGGACCAGGGCAGCGAGCAGAGCGAGCGCGAGGCCCCCGAGCACCACCGGTAGCGCCGACGTCTTCGCTCCCGAGCACCCGAGGGCGCCGATGGCTGCCACGATGAGGGTGCCCCAGCGGCGGCGGCGGTCGCGCACGACGTCGACGAGCGCGTGCAGGGTCAGTAGCACCACGGGGTAGGCGAACAGCTGCGAGGGGGAGTACCCACTCAGATGGGCGAGGTCGGGCACGATCGCCGGCCAGAACGGCAGGGTGGTCGTCGGCAACGCGGCCCAGGCGGCGGCCGCCGCGGCCCAGGGCCTGCCCGAGATCCGCTCGGCGAGGGCGGCGGTCAGCACAACGAAGAGCAGGGCCATAGGCAGCACCCACAGCCGAAGCATGATGGTCTGGACGTCGATGCCGGTCATGAGCGCGGAAGCGGCGACGTGGGCGTGCGAGAACCAGTGGTAGTGCAGGGTTCCGGCATCGGCGACCTGCGGCGTTCTTAGCGGGAAGTCGCGTGTCGCCTCCGCGGCCAGCCCGAGATGCCAGAGCAGGTCGGGGTAGACGGCCCGGTCGCCAGGCGGAAGGTCGGTCTCAGCGACGTACGCCGTCGTCTGCTGCCAGATGGCCACCAGGGTGGCGACGGTGAGCGCGACGGTCGGCCAAGGCGGCCAACGCCGGGTGGGGCGCTGCCTCAGACGGCCCCGAGCCGTGGGTGAGAGCAGCACGAGAAGTGTGAGCAACGGCCACGCCCACAGCAGCCCGCGCTGGTCGGTGATGCTGGCGCCGGCCCAGGCGACGAGCCCGAGCACGAGACCCGTGGCGGCTCCGAGACCGAGGTCAGCCAGCCAGCTGTTCTGCGCCCCGCGCAGGGCCTTGTGGACGAGCGTGCCGGGAACGAGCACGCCAAACGCGAGATACGCCCCGTACCTTGTGAGCTCACCGAAGGGAGTCTGTCGCGCGAGCAGCACCGCCAAGACGGCCGATAGCACCGCGGCGCTCGACCACCAGGCCACGGCCCGCGTGGCCGTGACTTCTCGAGAAGGGGGCCGAGCGGCCGGCAACGGGCGCGAGGCCATGCCGCTCAGGGTAGGTGATCCCGATGTCCATTCGGACTCGCCCGCTGCCGGGTCTGATGCGATCGACATCGGCAGCGACGCTCTCCGGCGGTGGTGGCGGTGGTGGTGCCGGCGGCTTGGTCGAGGACTGGAGATATGGTCACAAGACGGTAACGGGGGTTATGTGACTGTTGAGGCTCATGCGAGCCTTGCGACGTTTGCTAACCCACGTTCCGAGGAGTGTCTCTTGCGTCTGCCGACCACCGCCACCACGTTCTTGGCTGTCCTGACCTTGACGACGGCAGGATCCCTCGGGTCGAGCCCAGCCGTCGCAGCACCCGGCATCACCGCCCTGAGTGCGGCTGCCGCCACCGGCTCGCCCCATCCGGTGGCTCCCTCCATCCTCTCGGTGGCGGTGCCCCAGGTCTCCGGGGCGAGCCGCGCCATGGGTACGGGCGCAGCAGCCCCCGGCGCTCGGCGCGTCGGGGCAGCGATGTCCAGAAACGACGTCCACTTCGACGTCGCCGGAGTCGCGTTCAAAGGCACGGCGCCTCCGGGTCTGTCGATCGAGGCGCGCACGCACACGGCATCCGGCTGGAGTGAGTGGCACGAACTCGACCTCGACGGAGACGGCCCCGACCCGGGCTCGGCGGAGGCACGACGCTCCACGACGGGCACGGCGCCACTGTTGGCCGCCGGCTCCGACGCGATCGGTGTACGCGTGTCCTCACCGTCGGGTGCGGTCCCGTCCGGTCTGTCAGCCAGCCTGATCGATGGAGGCACCTCGAGCGCCGATGCAGGCCTGCCC
>JBBQAL010000183.1:0-3272 GCA_038316135.1 Candidatus Nanopelagicales bacterium
CGCCAAGCCACTGACAGGCGACCGTTCAACGCTGACCGTCCTTACCGACGGTCTCGGAGTCGACGACCTGGGGTAAGGCGTCCCTCGAACGAGACGTTCGTCAAGGACGGACCCTTCATCACCGGTCGCGCGGCGACCCTCCGGCACGACGGTCTCCCTCACCCAATCAGCTGGGCGGCGCTCCGGATGGCCATGAAGCCACCGAACTGACGAAGTCGCGCTTGACGAGGTACTCCCCGAGAGCGAACGCTATCGCCAGCCCGATGGCCCGGCAATTCGGTCTAGGACGTGATCCGCTTCGTCTCGTAGGCCCACATCGCGATCTCGACCCGGTTCCTCGCACCGAGTTTGCCCATGAGCGCTGCCAGGTGAGTCTTCACCGTGCTCAGGCTGATGTGGAGCGCGGCGGCAATCTCGGCATTGGTCAACCCTCGGGCCACAGTGAGAAGTACCTCCTCTTCACGCGCCGTCAGTGGCTCGATCGGCTGGACAGCCTGCTGCCCAGAGGGAGCGTCCGCGAAGGCCGCCAGCAACCTGACGGCGACGTTCGGCGCTATCAGCGCTTCGCCATTGGCCGCAGCATGGATCGCCTGGCTGAGCAGCTCGGGACCAGCGTCTTTGAGCAAGAAACCCCTGGCCCCCGCCTTGAGTGCGTCGTAGACGTACTCATCGAGGTCGAACGTGGTGATCACGACGACAGCCATCGGGCTATCGACGCCAGGACCTGCCAGCGCCCGAGTTGCCTCAATCCCATTGACCTCCGGCATCCGGATGTCAAACAAACACACATCCGGATTGAGCTCGCGCGCCAGTTTCACCGCGTCGAGGCCGTCCCGCGCCTCGCCAATGACATCGATGCCCGGCTGCGCGTCGAGGATCATCCGCAGACCGGTCCGAACAAGTTCTTGGTCGTCAGCGATCAGCACGCCGATGCTCATTCGCTCGCCCCCTTTCGCGGCACAACCGCATTCACGACCCAGCCCCGCTCATCGCCTGGGCCAGCCTCGAGCGTGCCGCCGAGGAGGATCGCTCGTTCGGTCATCCCCACTACGCCATAGCCAGCAAAGGACCCAGCACCGGCGACCGGGTCTCCATCGTCAAGGACACAGAGCCGCAGTGAGGTCTCCTCACTCGTGAGACGAACGTCAATGCGCGTTGCGTGCCGAGCGTGCCTCGTCGCGTTGGTCACGGACTCCTGGGCGATCCGGTACAGCGCCGCTCCAACCGAGGGGTCGATTCCCTCAAGACTGCCGGACAGGTGCACCTCGACCAGGGGCGACGCCCCGTCCGAGACGGCGAGACGCCTAATGTCCGCGATGTTGCTCACCGGTGCGTAGTCGACCTCGTCGTGTTCACGCAGTGCACCCACCATCATCCGCATCTCGGCGAGCGTACGCGAGCCTTCGGCCTCGATGACCTTGAGAGCCTCGACTGCAGCATCGGGATCTGACTCGGCGACGACGCGGCCTGCCTGCGCGCGAATCACCATGGCGGAGACGTGGTGCGCCACCGTGTCGTGCAGCTCGCGGGCAAGTTGTTCGCGTTCGCGCAGCCGAACCTGGTCGATCTCGCGTGTGCGGGAAGTGGTCCAGAAGCGCACCGAAGCCCCAAGGACTGCTGGAATGAACAAGATCGCAAACCCGATCAGCGCTTCCGAGAGGCTGATGGGATCCCGAACGAGACCGACGAAGTAGGCGACCAGGGCGATCGTCGACCCCAGTACTGCCTCCCGGCCCGACCCCCAGCGAAACAAGGCGTAAGGCAACAGCAGCAAGAAGGCCATCGAGTCCGGACTCACCGGTCCAGTCGTACTGACCGCCAGAGAAGCAACGTCGACAACAATGACCATGCCGAACCCCAGCGCCATCATCCCCAACGGGTGGGTGCGTCTCCACAGAAGCACCCCGGCCAACGCCACGATCTCCAGTGCCGCGATCGGGCGCCACGGCATGTCGGGGCGTAGCGCTTGCTCGACGAGGGCGATGCTGATCATCGCCGCGACGATGGCCCAATCCCGCCACACCCGTTGTGGCGGGTTGGGAGGGCGCGGTTCGGTCCACAGCGAGCGGACCGTGTTTGTCATCACCCTTCCATCGTAGGGATTTCGTGCTCAGGCGTATCGGCCGAAAGAGCCAGGCCCTCCCCCGTCTTTTGCCCGGGTGGTGTCCGGCCCGGAGGCCGATGTCGGCCTCTTCGATCACGGTCACGATGAAAGTGCGGCGGCAGCCTTGCCAATCCGTTCACCTCCCGGAGGACCACTGATGATGTCGCAGGGTTTGTATCGACTAGGGCGCGTTTGCGCTAGCCGTCCATGGACCGTGATCGCTACATGGGTCGTGATTGGAGTCATCGTCGTCGGGGCGGGGAGTGTCTTCGGCCACAAACTTGAGGACTCTTTCCGAGTTCCTGGCCTGGACTCACAGAAGGCAAACGATCTGGTGAGTGCTGCCGGGACAGGTCAGGCCGGACTCACTGCGCAGATCGTCGCAACTCCCGTCGACGACACATCAACGTTCTTCGACTCCGCAGAGGCAAGGGCGGCGCTGGCAGAACTTCAGTCGAGTGCGGCTGCTCTGCCTAACGTGCTCATGACCAGCGACCCAACGGGCGCCCTGGCTGCCGGCCCTGCCGCCATCAAAGACAGCGACGTCATCTCCGCCGATGGTCGCGTCGCGCTCGTACGTGTGCAGTACCCGACGCTCGACGAACTCACAGCCGACGACCTGGCCAACCTCAAGGAACTTGGCACGCAGGCACAAGAGAACTCGCCTTTGCGAATTGAGATGGGAGGTGATTTGTTCTTTGCCTTCGAGCAGCCGGCCGCTGGTCTGGGTGAGGCGATCGGTCTTCTCGCCGCAGCGATCATCTTGTTCTTGTCATTCCGTTCGCTGATCGCCATGGCACTTCCCATCGGTATGGCGATCTTCGGTCTCGCTGTCGGCGTCAGCTCCATGTCACTGCTTGCACAGGTGATCGATGTCCCGAGCTGGGCCCCAGTTCTTGGCGGCATGGTCGGTCTCGGTGTCGGTATCGATTACGCGCTCTTCGTCGTGACGCGGCACCGCGATTACCTGGCGGGCGGAGCTCCGGTCGAGGAGTCGGTCGCGCACGCTCTGGCCACGGCCGGCCAACCCGTGGTGTTTGCCGGTGGCATCGTGGTCGTGTCAGTCCTCGGACTGGCTGTCGCAGGAGTTCCGTTCATGACCGGTGGCGGGATTGCCATCGCGCTTGTCGTGGCCACCATGGTGGCGGTCTCCATCACCTTGCTTCCC
>JBBQAL010000109.1:0-9021 GCA_038316135.1 Candidatus Nanopelagicales bacterium
ATCTGTGCGTAGGCCCAAGCAAAGGCTTCGTACATCTGCTCGGGGGTGACTCCCGGGATGTACTGGCGGACGAGATCCTGTGCTCCGTCCTTGAGGACCCCGGTCGGCTCACCGTTGCCATCGCGAACGATCTCGCCGCCGGCCGGATCTTTGGTGCTGGCATCGATGCCGGCGATCTCCAGCGCCTTGCTGTTGACCCACAGGTTGTGACCGTCTGACCCGTTGAGCGCGATTGGTCGCCGGGTGTTGAGTGAGTCGAGGATGTCCTTGTGGGGCAGCGTGTCGGTGGGAGTTCCTGCGGGGTTCCAGCCTTCCACCGTCAACCACATGTCCGGCTCGCTGCCAAAGGTGGGGTCGGTCAAGAAGTTGGCCACGAGCGCCTGGACATCTGCCGCGCTGAGCTCGGCATCTTCCAGTGAGGGGTTCATCGCGCGTAGGCCGGCGTACATCGGGTGGGAGTGGCCGTCCTGAAGACCGGCGATCACGGTGCCGCCGTTGCCGTCGATGACCTCGGTCTTGGAGTTCGCGTAGCGCTTCATCCGCTGGTAGGAGCCGACTCCGACGATGGTTCCGTCTCCGCCAACGGCGATTGCCTCGGCAATGGTGTTCTGTCCGTCGCCGACGTAGACGCGCGCGTTTCGAATGATCCGGGTGGCCTTGTTGTGGCCAATCGAAGCCTGAGCCGCGGTGGGGATCGTTGCGGCGGCGAGTCCGGCTCCGGTGGCGCTCGCTCCGGCGAGGAACTGGCGGCGGTTCAGGGTATTCATTTCGGCTCCTGGTGAGTGGTGGTGATGCGGCTAGCCACGCCATCGAGCAGCAGCCCGATGGCGAAATCGAAAGCGTCGTCGTACTCGTCGAGGTATGGGCGTGCTGCGTTGATGTGGGGGTACTGGTCAGCGGGCAGTTGTCGGTAGGTGGTGGTCCAAGCAGACGCGTCCCGTGCCTTGGCGTCATCGGACAGAGCCACGTAGGCGGCCGAGAAGCTCGACCACGCGAGGACCGTGTCGGCGAGTGCGCGCCAGACACCGACCGCCTCGCGCGTGGAAAGGCCCGCATCAGCGAGCGTGGAAAGGATCCGCTCGATCCCGCGGGCTTCTTGTTCACCTTGAGTAGTTCGGACGCTGATCAGCACAGCCAGGCGCGGGTGGCGTACCAGGGCATGTCGGAGAGCGTGGCTCAGGATGCGCAGCTCATCCCGCCAGTCGTCGGCGGGGGAGGCCTGGGCGGTGGCGGCGTCCATCGCCTCGCCAAGCAGTCGGTCGCCGAGGGCGAGCAGCAGGTCATCCTTGCTGCGGAAGTAGCGGTACGCGGCAGTGGGATCGGCTCCGAGCTCTGAGCCAAGACGCCGGAAGGTGAGGGCCGCGTCGCCGTCCTGGTCGATCACCGACTGTGCGGCGTCCAGGATCCGCTGGCGGGAGAGCTCGGCGCGTTGCTCCGTTTGGGTGACCACGCGTGTATCTTGCTCGGCGTCAGCGGCGTTGTCAACAATGTTGACAGCCTAAACGCGATGCTGTCATGCCGATGAGGGAGGAAAGCATCTTTGGTCTGGGCAAGGCGGTATGGCTGCGACACGTCAGACTCGGTTCGGTGCGCTCATTCCCCGAGGAAAGGCGCCAGTGAGACTCATCCCGCCATTCCTGCGCAGCCCCATCGACCTCAAACGAGCGGCGGGGGAGGGACTCAGTTCTCCACGAGGCGAGCAGTTTCGTCGGTGATCTCGACGGCGACGGTCTTCAACTTCGGCTCGAATTGCTTGGCGTGGTGGGCGCAGAAGTGCAGCTCACCGGTGATCAGGCGGACTCGGACATAGGCCTGCGCGCCGCATTTGTCGCAGCGGTCGGCAGCGGTCAGCGTGGTGTCGGGGGCCAGTGTGGTTGTCACGTCGCCTCACTCCTCACTGAGAGCCTCGCAGCCTGGGCCACGTGACCGTCGGTTCGATGCCGGGAAGGTCCCGGCACCTGGTTCAACATCACATCACAGTCCGACACTTCCCGCTGCTGCCAGCGGGAAGGTTCGCCGTTGGCGTACACCTTCACTCAGACCATCGGGTGATCTACGCCACGACACGCCAATTGTGACCGAAGTGCACCCGTCGGTGCGCCAACGTCACCCGGTCGGACCTGCCAGATAGCCTCGGGGACGTGCCAGCCGCCCCTATCTCCGCCAGTCCCACAGCAGATCAGCAGGCCGATTTGGCCCCATCGTCGACCCGGAAGCCCACCGCCAAGAAAGCCGCGTCTGGCGCCGGTCGGGGCGGCGGCTACACCGCCAAACACCTCTCGGTGCTCGAGGGACTAGAGGCGGTTCGCAAGCGCCCCGGTATGTATATCGGCTCCACCGACTCCCGCGGCATCATGCACTGCCTCTGGGAGATCATCGACAACGCCGTCGACGAGGCGCTCGCTGGCCACTGCCGCCGGATCGACGTCCGACTGCTGGCAGACGGTTCGGTGGAGGTCGAGGACGACGGACGCGGTATTCCGGTCGATGTCGAGCCCAAGACCAAGCTCACCGGCGTCGAGGTCGTCCTCACCAAGCTGCACGCTGGTGGGAAGTTCGGGGGAGGGTCATACACCGCGTCCGGAGGGCTCCATGGAGTCGGTGCCTCAGTCGTCAACGCTCTCTCCTCGCGACTCGACGTCGAGGTTGACCGTGACGGAAAGATCCACGCGATGTCGTTTCGGCGTGGGATCGCCGGCGAGTTCGCCGGTCCCGAGAACGACACCGAGTTCGTCAAGCGTTCGGGGCTACGCATCGTCGGCAAGGCACCCAAGAAGAAGACCGGCACGCGCGTTCGTTACTGGGCCGACCGCGAAATTTTTCTCCAAGACGCAGAGGTCTCTCTCGACGAGCTGCGCAGTCGCATGCGACAGACCGCGTTTCTCGTGCCTGAGCTCACGCTGTACCTGCATGACGAGCGAGCTGATGAAGTCATCGAAGAGTCTTTTCGCTTTGACGGCGGTATTGCCGAGTACGTCGAGTTCCTCAGCAATGACGTGGCCGTCGCTGATGTCGTCCGGCTGCACGGTGTTGGGCACTTTCACGAGACCGTGCCGGTGCTCGACTCCCAAGGACACATGTCACCGACCGAGGTCGAGCGCGAGCTGACCGTCGACATTGCCCTTCGCTGGGGAAATGGATACGACACGACGGTACGTAGCTTCGTCAACATCATCGCGACGCCGAAGGGCGGCACTCACGTCTCCGGTTTCGAGCGCGGACTGGTCCGCGTCGTGAACGAGCAGCTACGGGCTTCGAAGCTGCTCAAGGTGAACGACGACCCGGTGATCAAGGATGACGTCCTAGAAGGCCTCACTGCGGTCGTCTGCGTTCGGCTGGCCGAGCCGCAGTTCGAGGGCCAGACCAAAGAGGTTCTCGGCACTTCCGCCGCGACCAGGATCGTGTCGCACGTCGTGCACCGCGAGCTCACGAAGGTGTTGACCTCCACCAAGCGAGGTGACAAGACGCGGGCCCGCGCGATTCTGGAGAAAGTGGCCGGCGCCTCCCGGGCCAGGATTGCCGCGCGCCAATCCAAAGAGCTGCAGCGTCGGAAGAATGCGTTGGAGACCTCGTCCTTACCCGCCAAGCTCGCCGACTGTCGCAGCGACGACATCGAACGCACCGAGATCTTCATTGTTGAGGGCGATAGCGCGCTGGGCACCGCCAAGCTGGCTCGGTCTTCGGAGTTCCAGGCGTTGCTTCCCATTCGCGGCAAGATCCTCAACGTCCAGAAGGCGTCCGTCGCCGACATGTTGAAGAACAGTGAGTGCGCGTCCCTGATCCAGGTCTTGGGAGCTGGTTCAGGGCGCACCTTCGATCCCGAAGCCGTCCGCTACGGAAAGGTCATCATCATGACCGACGCCGACGTCGACGGCGCTCACATCCGGACGTTGCTACTCACGTTGTTCCACCGCTACATGCGGCCGATGCTCGCGTCCGGGCGGGTGTACGCGGCCGTACCGCCGCTGCACCGGATCGAGGTGATCTCCGGTGGTGGCAAGAAGAACGAGTACATCTACGCCTATACAGATGCTGAGATGAAGAAGCTGCTGACCGACCTGGAGAAGAAAGGTAAGCGGATCAAGCAGCCGATCCAGCGGTACAAGGGACTCGGTGAGATGGACGCCCAGCAGCTGCGCGAGACGACCATGGACCCGCGTCACCGCACGCTGCGGCGAATCACGCTCGCTGACGCCGAAGAGGGCTCAGGCGTCTTCGAGCTGCTGATGGGCAACGAGGTCGCCCCACGCCGTGACTTCATCATCGACGGGGCTGCGGATTTGGATCGGGCCCGCATCGACGCCTGACCCGATAGGGTCGCCGCCATGTGCTGCATCGTTGCCCTGATGGGCTTGGTCGGTCCGCGTGTCGCCTTCGTCTTCGCCTGGATCTTCACGAACGAGGTCGACCAGTCGATCGACAGCTTCTGGGTCAAGCTTCTTGGTCTGGTCTTCTTGCCATGGACGGCCCTCTTCTGGGCGATCGCGTGGGCGCCGATCCAAGAGGTCTCCGGCTTCGGCTGGTTCCTGGTCTTCTTCGGCGTCGCCCTCGACATCGGCTCCTACACGTCTGGCGCCTACTCCCGTCGCGACTAGCGTGCTGGCCCGGTTCCGCTCCCCGTACGGCTAGTCGTAGGAGGTGTCGAGGGGGACCGGTTGCAGGCTGCCGGTATCGACGTCAAAGATCGCTCCACCGATCTGTAGTTCCCTGGGGAGCAGCGGGTAGGCGTGGATGCGGACGAGGTCGTGGCGCAAAGAGGCCACCTGGTCGTCGGTGGTGCGGAACTCCAGGCTGCGGGTGTCGACGCCGTACTCGGAGTCGATGAAGGCGTGGATGTCGTTCTCGGTCGACTCGGCCATTCGGCACTCGGTGTGCGGCATGACCAAGACGCGCTTGACGTCGAGCAGGTAGGCGCCGAGCACCAGGGTGCGAAGAACGTCCTCGGTGACCCGGCCGCCCGCATTGCGCAACACCTTGGCGTCCCCTGGGCCGATCCCCAGAATGTCGAACGGGTTGATGCGGGAGTCCATGCAGGTGAGCACGGCCAGCCCTCGGGCGGCCCTGGCCGGCAAGCCCGAGATCTGAAAGTGCGCTGAGAACTCCGCGTTGGCCTCGAGTACGTCGTCGAATGCTCCACCGAGAATCATCGAGGAGCCTCAGCTTGCTCGTTGTCGGGCAGCCACTTGATGCCGCAGCCCATGCTGGGGCGGTGTGGCTCCGGTACGGGTTGGCCGGCCGCCACCAACGCGATGGCGTTCGTGAGATCGGCCCCGGTAACAGGTTCGCCGTTGCCGGGGGTGGACGCGTCGAATGCGCCCCGGTAGGCCAGCCTGCGGTCGGCGCCGTAGACGAAGAAGTCCGGGGTGCAGACCGCTCCGTAGGCCTTCGCCACCGACTGGTCGGTGTCGACGAGGTAAGGGAAGGTCCAACCGGCGCGGTCGGCCTGGCCGGCAAGCTGCCCGGGAGCGTCGTCGGGGTAGCGCTCGGCGTCGTTGCTGCTGATAGCGACGATGGCGACCTGATCGCCTACCTCGATCTTCCCTAAGGCCAGCTCAATGTGCTTGACGTACGGGCAGTGGTTGCAGACGAATGCCACCACCAGCACCGGTGTGGTGAAGTCGCCGAGCGCGTGTGAACTGCCACCGACGTCCACGAGTGTGAAGTCAGGTGCCGGGGTGCCGAGCGGCACGAGGGACGATGTGAGAGCCATGCCCTCATCCTGCCGCAGTCACATCGTGTGAGCCGACCGCCCCCATAGGCGCTGTGAAGTGACTCGGCGTCGTCGTCGGGCAGCGGAACGACGTATGAGGAAACCCGCGCGACCAGGTCGCCGCGAAAGGTAAATGCGGTGCAGAAGGCAAACCTCACAACACCTCCCGCTGCGGGTGACCCTTCACCCGTGCCCATCGCCACGAGACTGTCGTGCTCCTCGACGAGGACGCCTACGGTCAGCTCGGCGCATCCGTCGAGGAGCGCAGCAGCGACGACTGGTGAGTGGCGTAGGGGTTGACGGGCGCCCGGTGCTACTCCGAAGCGGCGTGCGCCTTGCCGCCCATCGTCGCGGCACGGGCCCGGCTCCGGTGGCCACGTCCGGTGTCCGGTGGCTTTCAACTGGCGATTCTGGCCGCAAATATCGGGGAGAACCGTCAGTTCAGAGCCACTCGTCCACTTGTACGTGGTCTCGGGCCACAGGGGAGGCACCGAGGACGAGGACGACGGGATCATGGTGCTGCGGGCGCCCGGCTGCTCGGTTGCTGACCTGTCGGTGCCGATCGCCGTCGACGAGCGCAGCGGCGACGACTGGTGACCCCCAAGGGCCAACACCGCGTGAGTTCGGTGCCGCTATGGCGTCTGTGAAGTGACTCGTTGCGAGGGGTTGGGCTTCACCGAGGCGGTGAAGCACGAAGAAGGGACGGCTGCCTTGCCGCAGGACTCGGGTCGGTCGACGCCAGCGCGTTGCACAACGTGCACAAGGAAGCTCTGACCCTCTGCGGTGACCCGCCAACGACCGGCCTCGTCAGGGTCAACGGCGAGTGGTCGCGGCGTGCTCGCTCCGAGACGGCGCAGCACCGCTAGCTCGGCCACCTGACCGGCCGGTGGCAGTGATGATCGACCCCGGCAGGCGTCCAGGCTGCGGGACTTGGCGTCCGGTCCGCCGTAGAGGTAGCCGTCGGGCAAAGAGACGAAGGTCGGCGCGAAGCGGTGTCCGCCAGTGTGCGAGGTCTCCCACACCTGCGTGCCCGCGCCGGACGCCGTCGCCATCGAGGCTGCTAGCGGGCGCCCCAGCACGGCGCAGCACCGATCGCGCTTGGCGTTGGTGCAGACCAGCAGTGCGTTGGACGGAGCTGGCAGCTGCTCACCAGGGAGATTGAGTGGAGCATTCGTTGCGGCCAACAATGCCTCGACATCGAGCAGGGAGGGGAGTGAGCCGACGTCCGCAACCGACCGTGCTGCTATCCAAGAAGCGCCTGAATCGGTGCCGGCAAGCAGCAGGGTGCGAGCGCCACGGCTGGTGTCGGCATGGGCGCCTACTGACCGGATCAACCCAACGCGCACCGGACGCGACTTGGCCAGGGCTGCCAATGCCCGCCCCACGTCTACTGACAGGTGGCTCTCGGTCAGCGCATCACGCCCCCAGGGTCCCGGTTGCTCGAGCAGCACCCAGAGCCTGGCGTGCGGCGCGGTGCCCGCGAGGGCCTCGTTCGTTTGCGCTCGCACATCGGAGCAGGTCACTGTCACCCGCGGCTCGACCCAACGGCGGCGATCGGCTGGGTGGCGCGCTCGCCGCTGCCGTCGCGTCGCCCATCGGCGGCTGGTAGATCGACCGGTACACCGGCGCCCGCGCAGGCGATCGGGGTCGCCGGCCCAGCCCAGGCCAAAATGATGGTGTCCTCGCCCCTGAGGAAACGATGGCAGCGCACCCCGCCGGTTCCCCGGCCCTTGGGTGGGTACTCGGCGTAGTCGGTGACTTTGACGCTGCCTGCCTCTGTCCCTGGTAGCGCAGCTGAGCTGCCCGAGACCGTGACGACCGCAGCTGCGACTGCCATCGGGACAGCCCCGAAGAAGGCCACCTGCGCGTCGGCACTGAGTCGAACCCCAGCCATGCCTCCGGCTGCTCGCCCCTGCGGGCGCACAGCCGCGGCGCTGAAGCGCAGCAGTTGGCCGTCGGAGGTGACGAATACCAGGTCGTCGGTGTCATCGACGGGAACGGCGCCCACCACCTCGTCACCGTCCTTGAGACCGACGAGGTCCCACCGGTCCTTGTTTGTCAGCGGCTCGACGGGCACGCGTTTCACGACTCCATCGCGCGTGCCCAGTGCCACGGTTGCCGAGCCGTCGAGCGACACAAGTCCCAAGGCCCGCTCGTCGCGCCCGAAGTCGACGAACTCGCGCACCGGTGCACCACCGGCAAGTGTTGGTCCCGCCGCCGTGTTCGGCAGCGTCGGGAGGTCGAGCACGGAGAGCCGAACCACCTCTCCGGCGGATGTCAGCAGCCCGACGTCGCCGCGTGCTGTGGCGGCAATGTCACCGACGATCACGTCGTGCTTGGCGCGCTTGCTGACCGGTTCGAGGGGTGCCTCATCCATGGTTCTTGCGAGGAGTCCGGTAGCCGACAGGAGTACTCGGCAGGGGTCGTCGGTGACCTCGAGCGGTGCTGAAGCTCTGGTCGGCTGTCCTGCTGACTCGAGGAGAACGGTGCGCCGTGGCGTCCCGAACTGCTTGGCGACGTCAGCAAGCTCAGTGGAGACAAGCTTTCTGAGCGACTTCTCGTCGTCGAGGATCGCGGTGAGCTCGTCGATCGTGCCGAGAAGTTCTTCCCGCTCGGTTTCGAGTTCGATTCGGCTGAACTTGGTGAGCCGGCGCAGTGGCATGTCGAGGATGTAGGTGGCCTGAAGATCGCTCAGCTCGAAGACACTGATCAGCCGCTCCTTGGCCTGGGCAGCGTCGTCGGAACTGCGGATCACCGCGATGACCTCGTCGATATCGACGATGGCGATCAGCAGTCCATCGACCAGATGTAGTCGGGCTGACGCCTTACGGCGGCGGAACTCACAGCGTCGCCGGACGATCTCGATCCGGTGGTCGAGGTAGACCTGCAGCAGCTCCAGGAGGCCCAACGTACGTGGCTGACCCTCAACCAGAGCGACGTTGTTGATGCCGAATGAGTCCTCCATCGGAGTAAGCCGGTAAAGCTCGTCGAGTACGGCATCGGGATTGAAGCCGTTCTTCACCTCGACGACGAGTCGCAGCCCCTGCTCGTGGTCGGTGAGGTCGACAAGACCGGCAATGCCCTGCAGCTTCTTGTTGCGAACGAGGTCGGAGATCTTCTCGACAACCTTCTCGGGGCCGATGCCCATAGGCAGCTCGGTCACGATGATGCCCTTGCGGCGCGGGGTGACATTCTCGATGCGGGTGGTAGCTCTGACGCGGAAGGATCCCTTGCCGGACGAGTATGCGTCGCGGATGCCATCGAGCCCCACGATGGTCCCGCCCGTTGGGAGGTCTGGGCCAGGGATGAAG
>JBBQAL010000170.1:0-4061 GCA_038316135.1 Candidatus Nanopelagicales bacterium
AACCTCCTCATGCGCGGTTTCTGTGTCGACAGCTCTCGACGGTAGCCAACGCTGCTGGCGACCGACCCAGCGACCAGACCCACGGTATTCGTCACGTTTGCGGTGAGCGGCGGGACGCCGAGCGCCACGAGCGTCGAGAACGTCACCAACGTGCCGGACCCCACCAGGGCGTTGATCCCCCCGGCGGCCACGCCAGCAGCCAAGATCGCCAGCCACTCCCACCAGACCATGGGGGCACATGCTAGGCGGCGAACCGTCCGAGGCTGATGGCGCCGCTGCAGCGTCCGCTGACCCCGACACCGCGTCAAGACCAGTTGCGCCCCTGCCGATGCTCATGACATGAGCCCGACGCGCCGCGCGCGCCAACGGGCGGCTGATGCTGCCCGTTCCCGCCTGACCGTGCTGCTCTGTGCCTCCGTGCTCGCGGTCTTGGTGATTCCGGCTTCTGCCGGGGCCGAGACGTCCGACGACGTCCGCGCCCGCGCTGATGCCGCCGCCGAACGGGTCGCCGTCCTCCAGACCGATGTCAACGCTGCCAACGCTGCCTACACCAAGGCACTGCGAGGCTTGGCTGGGGCAGTCACCAAGGAGGTCAGTGCTGACGCAGCCGCCGATGCGGCTCAACGCGCGGCGCTGATGGCCAAGCAGGATCGGGTCGCCGCCGTTCGGGCCCTCGAGCAGTCTGGCGGCTCTCTGGCGATGGTGGACAGCCTGCTCTCGTCCGGCAGCCCCAGCGACTTCGCAGCCCAGATGAAGATCTCGACCGAGGTGCTCGACATGCTCGCATCCGACTCTGAGTTCTCGGCAGCTGCCGCCCAGCAGAGCTCGGATTTTGCCGAGAGGCAGAACAATGGCACGAAGGCCAGCATGGTCACCGTCGCTGACGTAGAGACCGCCTACCGGCGTCTGGAGGGCCTCCTCGCCGAGCAGGAAGACGTGCTGGCAACTCTGGATGAGCAGGCCCGTGAACTGGCCCAGGCCGAGCGGGTGCAGGCGCAGATAGACGCTGAACGCGCGGCAGCTGCTGCTGCAGCTTCGGCTGCTTCAGGCGGGGCCACCGCCGGCGGCATCCCGAAGTCTTATCTCGCCCTCTATCAGGCCGCTGCCGCCACCTGCTCGGGCCTACCGTGGACGGTTCTGGCCGCGATCGGGCAGGTCGAGAGCGGTCACGGGACCAATACCGGTCCGTCGTCGTCTGGAGCGATGGGGCCGATGCAGTTCCTCCCGAGCACCTTCGCCGCCTACGCGGTCGACGGGGACGGTGACGGTGACACGGACATCTGGGATCCGGCTGACTCGATCTATAGCGCCGCGCGGTATCTGTGTGCCAACGGCGCCGGCGGCGGACCGCGTGGGTTGTACGGCGCGATCTACCGCTACAACCACGCCGACTGGTACGTCCTCATGGTGATGCGGGTGGCAGCAGAGCTCGCCGCTCGATTTGGTGAGCCGGTGCCGGTCGCCGAGGCTCCATGAAGACGGCCTTGGCTCAGGCAGGGTCAGCGCTTGGACGGAACGCCTGACCGATCTGGGCCATCGCGCCGGACAGCTCTGCTGGCAGGATCCAGAGCTTGTTCGACGGGCTGTTGGCGATCAGCGGAAGCGCTTGCAGGTATTGGTAGGCCAGGAGCTTGGGGTCGGGATCGGCGCGGTGAATGGCATCGAAGACGGTCTGAATGGCCGACGCCTCGCCCTCGGCGCGCACGATGGCTGCTCGCGCCGCGCCTTCGGCTTCCAAGATCGCCGACTGCTTGGCGCCCTCTGCGGTCAAGATCGCCGACTGCCGGATTCCCTCTGCGGTCAAGATGGTGGCCCGCTTCTCGCGCTCGGCCCGCATCTGGATCTCCATCGCCTGCTGAACCGAAGCGGGCGGGTCGATCGCCTTGATCTCGACCCGGTTGACGCGAATCCCCCACTTCCCGGTGGCTTCGTCGAGCACTCCGCGGAGCCCGAGGTTGATGTCCTCGCGCGAGGTAAGCGTTCGCTCGAGGTCCATTCCACCCGCGACGTTACGCAGTGTCGTGACGGTGAGCTGTTCGATGGCCTGGATGTAGTTGGCAATCTCGTAGGTAGCCGACTTGGGGTCAGTGACCTGGAAATAGATGACCGAGTCGATGCTGACCACCAGGTTGTCGGCGGTGATCACTGGTTGCGGAGGGAACGAGACCACCTGCTCGCGGAGGTCGATGAGCGGGCGGACCCGGTCGACGAAGGGGATGACCAAAGTGAGGCCCGGTGCCAGTGTTCGGTGGTACTTGCCGAGACGCTCGACGATTCCGGCACTTGCCTGCGGGATGATCCGGATCGCCTTGGCGAGAACGATGATGACGAAAAGAAGCAGAATCGCGATAACGATCAAAATGGCGTAGTTGTCCATGCTCACTCCCCTGCCGAACCGGAAGCCGGCTCAGTGCTGGGGGCGTCGACGACCGCCGTCGCCCCTTCGATCGAAACAACCACAAGATCGGATCCAACCAAGAACTCCGTTCCGAGCTGACTGGCACGAGCCGACCAAATCTCTCCGCCAATCTTGACCCTTCCCCCACGGGTGTCGACGCGTTCGACAACGAGAGCCCCCGCGCCGATGAGCGCGTCGACGTTGGTGTCGGTTCCCTCTGTCTTGAGCATGCGCAGACCGATGGGCCGGATGACAAAGAGGGTCAACAGAGCGGTGACGACGGCGACCATGCCTTGCGCAAGCACGGGCGCACCGAGCGCGGCCACAATGCCGCCGGCGACGGCGCCAACTGCCAGGCTCGCGAACACCAGGTCGAGCGTGAGCGCTTCGACGCCAAGAAGCACCAGCGCCCCCAGAACCCACCATCCCCATTCAGGCATGCCGCGAGCGTAGCGCTCCGTCCAGCGACGCGTGGCCGAAGGTCCGGTAGCGTCGGTGCGTGACCGAGGACGTGGCCTGGCCAGTCGCCCGAACCCGGGCCAGCGACCTCGGCTCGGCAACGGTGCGGCGCACGGTCGTTCCCCTAGTGGATGCGGTCGGCAGGGTGCTCGGCGGCGACCTGCACTCCATGGTCGACCTCCCACCTTTCGACACAGCCGCGATGGACGGGTGGGCCGTGCGAGGTCTAGGGCCATGGACGGTGGTCGGCGACTCTCGTGCTGGCGACCAGCCAAGGACGTTGAGTCCCGGCGAGTGCGTGCGCATCAGCACGGGCGCCGTCGCCCCTGCTGACTCTGCCGTTCTCCGCAGCGAAGATGGACTTGAGCGCGAGGGGCTGACTGAGGCTGGGTCGTCATTACTGCCGGCCGGGAAGGACATCCGTGGTCGGGGGGAAGAGGTGCGCACCGGAGAGCGGATTCTGCGCGAAGGTCAAGTGCTGACGCCCCCTGCACTGGGGCTCGCGGCTGCTGCTGGACTCGACACGGTGAAGGTCGTTCCACTTCCCCGAGTGGCTGTGTTGATTCTCGGCGACGAGCTTGCCCGCTCTGGGCTGCCCGTCGCTGGACGGGTGCGTGACGCGCTGTCGCCGCAGCTGCCGGCGTGGGTTGAGGCGATGGGAGCCGAACTCGTGTCGCTAACCTGGATCGCCGACTCGCTGGCCGACACGCGGCTGGCGCTGGACACCGCAGAAGCGGACGTCGTGATCACCACGGGTGGCACCGCTCGCGGCCCAGCCGATCACGTACGCGCCGCCGTCGATGACACTTCCGGTGAGTGGCTCGTAGACGGCGTGGCCGTACGCCCAGGACACCCGATGAAGCTGGCCCTGCTCACCGGTCGGCGCTCGCTGGTTGCCCTGCCGGGCAATCCATTAGCGGCGGTCTCAGGACTGGTCACCTTGGCCTGGCCCCTGTTGGACTCGTTGGCGGGTCGAGTCCCTCGGCCCCCCGTTGCACGACCCCTCACCGTCGGCGTCGACGCTTCGCCTGGCGCCCACCGACTGGTACCCGGCGAGATGGACGCAGGCGCTGTGCGCCTCACCACTCGGCGCGGTCCCGCCATGTTGTCGGGAATGGCATCAGCCGACGTGCTGGCAGTCATCCCTCCTGGAGCGCGTGCCGCCGCCGGCACTCACATTGAGGTACTGCCGATGCCATGGGGG
>JBBQAL010000006.1:0-51452 GCA_038316135.1 Candidatus Nanopelagicales bacterium
GCCGGCGAGACGGGGCGTAAGGGCGACGACTCCGTTGAGCTCGCCAAGTCAAACATTCTGCTGCTCGGCCCGACCGGTTGCGGCAAGACGCTCCTCGCGCAGACACTCGCCCGGATGCTCAACGTGCCATTCGCCATCGCCGATGCCACCGCACTCACCGAGGCGGGCTACGTCGGCGAGGATGTCGAGAACATCCTGCTGAAGCTGATCCAGGCTGCTGACTACGACGTCAAGAAGGCCGAGCAGGGGATCATCTACATCGACGAGATCGACAAGATCGCCCGCAAGAGCGAGAACCCCTCAATCACTCGTGACGTCTCGGGCGAAGGCGTGCAGCAGGCGCTACTCAAGATTCTCGAGGGCACCACCGCGTCCGTGCCGCCCCAAGGTGGCCGCAAGCACCCGCACCAAGAGTTCATCCAGATCGACACCACCAACGTGCTCTTCATCGTCGGTGGTGCATTCGATGGCCTTGAGCACATCATCAACCAGCGGGTCGGCAAGAAGGGGATCGGCTTCGGCGGCGAGATCGAGGGCAAGGCCGAGCGTGACGCCAAGGACATCTTTGGCGAGGTCAAGCCAGAAGACCTCGGCAAGTTCGGCATGATTCCCGAGTTTGTCGGACGACTCCCCGTGCTCACAGCGGTCCAACGGTTGCGGCCCGAAGACATCCAGCAGATTCTCACCGAGCCGAAGAATGCCCTCGTCAAGCAGTACGTCAAACTCTTCGAACTCGACGACGTCGAGCTGGAGTTCACCGAAGACGCCCTCGAGGCCATCGCTGAACAGGCGATCATGCGAGGCACCGGAGCCCGCGGGCTACGCGCCATCCTCGAAGAGGTGCTTCTCGCGGTCATGTACGAGGTGCCGAGCCGCGAAGATGTTGCGCGCGTGGTCATCACTCGTGATGTCGTTCTCGAACACGTCTACCCGACGCTCGTTCAGCGTGAGAAAGAGTCCAAGCGCGAACGTCGCGAGAAGTCGGCCTAGACCGCGCTGTCCAATTCTGTTAGCGGCCTCTCGGGCCGAAAGGGCGTCGCTGGTCGCCGCTTCGCACGGCCGATGACGAGTGGCGGATTTCCTGCGGTTTCACCAAGAAATTGAGCCCGAGAACGCAGGGAATCCGCCAGTCCGCGGTTCAGCGATCCGATGACATTCGTGATGGTCGGACTGGCGTTGGCGGGCTGGCGGAAGCGAACTACTGCGCGATCGCCTCGCGGATCTTTTGGGCGATCGCCGCGAGTTCCGCGTCCATCGGTGACATGGCGAGGGCACCGAAGGTGTTCACGCCGATCCACACACACGTGCCACCTGAGGGAAGCGTGATGCAGCGCAGGTCGCCGCCGAGCGGCCCAGGGTCAGCCTCGACGAGTGAGCGCCGCGCCCCCGACTGGTTGAAGCCGTCCTCGAGCGCACCGGCTTGAGGTCGTGCATGGGTGCTAGGGCCCGGCAGACTCGGCGAGTTCCACCGTGACAGTTAGCTCAGCAGCGCCGTCCACGAGGTCTAGAGTGGCGATCCGACCAACGGCAGCGAGGTCGCCGCGGGCGCCCTCCAGCAGTGCGACCTGTTCGGTCGATGCGTGCACCTCGGCTCGGGATACTTCGGTACGCATGGAAGCCTTGGCGTCCGACTTTGCCTTGCGGATATCACCGAGCACCGCGGAGACGGTGTCGAGCAGGGCGGCGTTCCCGTCGCCGGCCGCGGCCCGCACCTTGTCGCTACTCGGCCAGGGGGAGCGGTGCACCGAGCCCTCCTGCCACCAGGACCAGACCTCCTCGGTGACGAACGGCAGAACCGGTGCGAACAGTCGGTGCAAGACCGACAGCGCCGTGGCAAGTGTGGCTTGTGCCGAAAGCGCGCCTGCGTCGGATGCATCGCGGTAGGCCCGCTCCTTCACCAGCTCGACATAGTCGTCAGTGAACGACCAGAAGAACGACTCAGTTACCTCAAGAGCCTTGGTGTAGTTGTAGTCGTCGAAGGCCCGGGTCGCTTCGCCAACGATGTCGGCGAGCCTCGCCAACAACGCCCGGTCGAGGGGTTCGGTGACAGCCGATGTATCGAACGCGAGTGAGGCGTCTGCACCGACGCCCAGGACGAACTTGCTGGCGTTGAGCACCTTGATCGCAAGGCGGCGGCCGACCTTCATCTGGCCGACGTCGAACGCGGTGTCCGTGCCTGGGCGGCCGCTGGCTGCCCAGTAGCGGACACCGTCTGAACCGTACTCTTCGAGCAGGTCCATGGGCGTCACGACGTTGCCCTTGGACTTGCTCATCTTCTTGCGGTCGGGGTCGAGGATCCATCCCGAGATCGCGATGTCGCTCCACGGGACGACATCGTGTTCGGCGTTGGCACGGACGACTGACGAGAAGAGCCAGGTGCGGATGATCTCGTGCGCCTGGGGGCGCAGGTTCATCGGGAAGACGCGGGCGTACAGGTCGTCGTCGAACGACCAGCCGCCAGCGATCTGCGGAGTGAGGGACGACGTGGCCCAGGTGTCCATGATATCCGGGTCGCCGATGAATCCGCCGGCTACGCCCCGCTGGTCCTCGGTGAAGCCGGGTGGTACTTCAGACTGAGGGTCGATCGGTAAGGCATCCTCGGCCGGAGTGATCGGGTCGTCATAGAGCGGTTCCGCATTGGCGTCGAGTCGGTACCAGAGCGGCAGCGGGACGCCGAAGAATCGCTGACGCGAGATGAGCCAGTCGCCGTTGAGTCCTGAGACCCAGTTGTCGTAGCGCACCTTCATGTTGGCCGGGTGCCAGTGCAGCTCGGCCCCGCGGGCCAGGAGCCGTTCGCGGAGCAGCTCGTCACGGCCACCGTTCCGGATGTACCACTGCCGCGTGCTGACGATCTCGAGTGGCTTGTCACCCTTTTCGAAGAACTTCACTGGGTGTTTGATCGGGCGCGGGTCGCCGATGAGGTCGCCGCTCGCGCGCAGCATCTCGACGATGGTCTGCTTCGCGGTGAACACCGTCGACCCGGCCAACCTGGCGTAGGCCGAGCGGCCGTCGCTGGCGGTGATTGCGTCCGGCGCGTCCGCGATGACCCGGCCGTCACGTCCGATGATCGCTCTGGTTGGCAGGTTGAGCTCGCGCCACCAGGTGACGTCGGTGGTGTCACCGAACGTGCAGATCATGGCGATGCCGGTGCCCTTCTCAGGGTCGGCGAGCTGGTGCGCGAGAATCGGCACCTCAACGCCGAAGATCGGCGTTCGGACCTTGCTGCCGAAGAGCGGTTGGTAGCGCGCGTCGTCGGGGTGGGCGACCAAAGCGACGCAGGAGGGGATCAACTCGGGGCGCGTCGTGTCGATGGTGATGACTTCACCATCGGGCCGGTGGAAGGTGATCGCGTGATAGGCGCTGTCGCGCTCGCGGTCTTCGAGCTCGGCCTGCGCGACCGCAGTACGGAACGACACATCCCACAGCGTGGGAGCTTCGGCCTGGTACGCCTCGCCGCGGGCCAGGTTGTGCAGGAACGCGCGCTGCGACACCGCACGGGCTCGCGCGTCGATGGTTTGGTAGGTCATCGACCAGTCGACGCTGAGGCCCAGTTGCCGCCAGAGCGCCTCAAAGACCTTCTCGTCCTCTTCGGTGAGCCGCTCACAGAGCTCGACGAAGTTACGTCGTGAGATGGGGATCTGCTGCTTGCCGGGTTCAGCGGGTGGTTGGAAGTCGGCGTCGTACGGAAGCGTTGGCTCGCACCGGACGCCGTAGTAGTTCTGTACCCGCCGCTCGGTCGGCAAGCCGTTGTCGTCCCACCCCATCGGGTAGAAGACTTCGTTTCCGCGCATGCGTTGGTAGCGGGCAATCGTGTCGGTGTGGGTGTAGCTGAAGACGTGTCCGACGTGGAGTGAGCCGCTGACCGTTGGCGGGGGAGTGTCGATCGAGTAGATCTCGTCGCGGTTCTTGGTGCGGTCGAAACGGTAGATGCCCTGTTCCTCCCACACCTGCTGCCACGCCGCCTCGATACCGTCGATCGACGGCTTGTCGGGAAGGCGGGCGCTGGTGGGGTTCGACGGCTCCATGGGAGGCAATCGTAGAGAGGGGCCGCTCCGTAGACTCACCCCCGTGACCCCAGACCCACAGACGCCCGATCCGCAGACGCCCGATCCGCAGGATGGCACCGAGGCCAGCCAGGAGGCCGACGGGTTGCTCGCCCTCGAGGTCGAACTCATCCGCCGAGCGCCTGAGTCGCAGATCGAACCAAGCCTCGATCGCGTCCGCGCCGTCCTCGACCTGATGGGAAGCCCGGAGCGCAGCTTCCCTTCGATTCATGTCGCAGGCACCAATGGCAAGTCGTCAACGACGGCGATGATCGATGCGTTGCTGACCGCACATGGTCTTCGCACCGGTCGATTCACCAGCCCGCACCTGGAGACAGTGCGCGAGCGCATCCGGCTCGACGGTGAGCTGATCGACTCGGGAAGCCTGCTCGCCGCATGGGAAGACCTCGCCCCCTTCATCGCGATGGTCGAGGCTGACGGCGGGCGAGCACTGACCTTCTTTGAGGTGCTCACCTTGCTGGCGTTCGCTGCATTCGCGGACGCGCCGGTCTCCGTCGGCGTCGTCGAGGTGGGGCTCGGTGGCGCGTGGGACTCGACCAACGTGGTCGAACCACCCGTGGGTGTGGTGATGCCGGTGGGCATGGACCACATGGACTGGCTCGGTGACGACCTGGCCACCATCGCGGGGCAGAAAGCCGGAATCATCAAGCCGGGCATGGTGGTCGTGATTGCAGAGCAAGATCCGATCGTATCCGACGTCCTCCTCGAACGGGCGGCGGAAGTAGGCGCAACGGTGTTTCGCGAGGGCGTCGATTTCGGGGTCATCGAGCGCCAGGTCGCCGTTGGCGGGCAGGTACTCACGATCAAGGGCGTCGGCGGTGCCTACGCGGACGTGTTCCTTCCGCTCCACGGTGAACACCAGGCGCGCAATGCCGCCTGCGCGTTGGTCGCCGTTGAGGTGTTCCTCGGCGGGGGTGCCACAGCGCTCGAAGGTGACCCGGTCGGCGAGGGCTTCGCGTCGGTGAGCGTTCCTGGCCGGCTCGAGGTGATTCGGCGCAGCCCCACTGTGTTGCTCGATGTGGCCCACAACCCACACGGAATGGAGGCGCTCGCTGAAGCCGTCACCGACTCGTTCGCCTTCAACCGTCTCGTGGGAGTGGTTGGCATCTTGAGCGACAAGGATGCCGAAGGGATCCTGTCGGTGCTCGAGCCACTGCTGGCCGAGGTGGTCATCACCCGCTCGAACTCACCACGTGCGGTCGACCCCGATGACCTCGGAGCCCTGGCCATCGATATCTTCGGGGAGGACCGGGTGATCATCGAGCACTCGCTCCCGAACGCCATCGAGCAGGCGGTGACGGCTGCTGAGGACCCCGGCGACCTCGGTGGAGTCGGGGTACTGGTGACCGGATCGGTCACCGTGGTCGGAGAAGCTCGCTCCCTGCTGCGCTCACACCGCTGACCGGGGAGACTGGTCCCATGCGCGTCATCGCTGCCAGCATCTTGACCTTCGAAGGCCTGATCGTGTTGCTGGCGATCCCGGTCGCGGTCACGCTCGGCGGCGTCGAGCCGGGCGTGGCCATCGCTGGGGGTGTCGCGCTCGCGGTCGTCTGCCTGGTGGTGGCCGGTTCACTGTCGCGACCTTGGGGTTACCAGGCTGGCTGGGTGGTCCAGGTCTTGGTGTTGGCCAGTGGGTTCGTGGTCCATGCCATGTTCTTGGTTGGCGGCCTGTTCGTGGTGCTCTGGGTGGTTGGCCTCAAGGTGGGCCGCCGTGGCGAAGAGCTGCACGCCGAACGCTGGGCCGGCGTTGACAACCCGGGGGGATCGCCGCCGGAGTCCGCTGGCTAGAGTTTTGCCCGTCCTGGTCGGCCCTGCCGACTCGCCTGAAGCCAGTCTCTGAGGAGCACTTCGTGTCTGAGCGCACCCTTGTCCTCGTCAAGCCCGACGGCGTCAGCCGTGGCCTCGTTGGAGAGGTGCTCTCCCGGATCGAGCGCAGGAGCTATTCACTGGTTGCTGTCGAACTGCGTACCTTGGACCGGGCCACCGCTGAGGCCCACTACGGCGAGCACGCCGACAAGCCGTTCTTCGGTGACTTGGTCGACTTCATCACCGGCGGGCCGCTGCTGGCTGCGGTCATTGAGGGCCCCGACGCCATCGAGGCCTGGCGCACCATGATGGGCGTCACCAACCCCATCAAGTCGGCCCCTGGCACCATCAGAGGCGACTTCGCCAATGTGATGCAAGAGAACCTGGTTCACGGGTCTGATTCCCCGGAGTCGGCGGCCCGCGAGGTCGCCCTCTTCTTCCCGGCGCTCTAGCCAGGGTCGAGACTTTTCAGCGACTTTTTGGGGGAGGGGCCGCACGCGGGTATCCTGGGCCGCTGACGCCCCCGCCCGTTGCCGCGTCCCAGCAAGGCGCGCTTCCCCCGTTCTCGGAAGGCTCTCATGAGCAACATGTCGTTTATCGGCCGTGACATGGCTGTCGACCTCGGCACCGCCAACACCCTCGTTTACGTTCGAGGCCGCGGTGTCGTCCTCAACGAGCCGTCGGTGGTTGCCATCAACCAAACCACCGGTGGAATCCTGGCCGTCGGCGCCGACGCCAAGAAGATGATCGGTCGCACCCCCGGCAACATTGTCGCGATCCGCCCACTCAAGGACGGGGTCATCGCCGACTTCGACACCACCGAGCGCATGCTCCGCTACTTCATCCAGAAGGTGCACAAGCGGCGCCACCTGGCGAAGCCGCGCATCGTCGTCTGTGTGCCGAGCGGCATCACCGGCGTCGAGCAACGCGCCGTCAAGGACGCTGGCTACGCCGCCGGCGCGCGCAAGGTCTACATCATCGAAGAGCCGATGGCTGCAGCGATCGGTGCCGGGCTTCCGGTCCACGAACCTATGGGCAACATGGTCGTCGACATCGGCGGCGGTACCACCGAGGTTGCGGTCATCTCGCTCGGCGGAATCGTCACAGCGCAGAGCATCCGGGTCGGTGGCGATGAGCTCGACAACGCAATCATTCACTATGTGAAGAAGGAGTACTCGCTTCTTCTCGGTGAGCGCACTTCCGAGGAAATCAAGATGGCCATCGGATCGGCCTTCCCGATTCCGGATGAGCCGCACGCCGAAATCCGTGGACGCGACCTCGTCTCCGGTCTGCCTAAGACGATCGTCGTCTCAGCTGAAGAGATCCGTAAGGCCCTTGAAGAGCCGGTCAACCAGATCGTTGACGCGGTCAAGACCACGCTCGACAAGTGCCCGCCCGAGCTCTCCGGCGACATCATGGACCGCGGCATCGTGCTCACCGGTGGTGGTGCGCTCCTCAAGGGTCTCGACGAGCGCCTCAAGCACGAGACCGGCATGCCGATCCTGATCGCTGACAGCCCGCTCGACTCGGTGGCCCTGGGCTCCGGCAAGTGTGTGGAAGAGTTCGAAGCTCTGCAGCAGGTCCTGATCTCCGAGCCGCGCCGCTGAGCCGGAGTCCACTCCGGCAGGTGTCCGTCACTGTCATCTAGGCTGCGCTGACAATGAGGGACTCCCGCCGGACCAGGATCGTGCTCGCGGTGCTGCTGCTGACCGCGTTCACGTTCATCACGCTGGACGCCCGTGGCGGCACTGGCTCGATCCTCGACCGGGTGCGCGAAACAGCGTCTAAGGTCCTTGGCCCGATCGAACGCGCAGCTGCGGCGGTCGTGAACCCGGTCTCGGACTTCATCGACGGCGTCACATCCATCAACTCCAACGCCGACCGGATCAGCGCGCTCGAGGCTGAGAATGATGAGCTTCGTCGCCAGTTACTGACCGCGCCTCTTGATCAGTCACGTGTCGACGAGCTGGACAAGTTGCTTCGGGTTTCCTCGCTCGGGGGGTACAAGATCGTGCCGTCCCAGGTGATCGCGGTAGCGGCTGAGAACGGGTACGCCCGAACCGTGACCGTTGACTCCGGGACGCGCGACGGAGTGCACCGCAACCAAACGGTCCTCAATGGTGACGGCCTCGTCGGCCGGGTCATCGCTGTCGGCCCCGGGACGGCGACGATCTTGTTGCTGACCGACCCTGAGTTCGGTGTCGGCGCAAGGCTGGCTGCGTCGGGTGAGACCGGCTTCCTACAGGGCAAGGGTCGTGATCCGCTCGGTCTTGAGCTCTACAACCCGCAGGCGGTGGTCGAGACGGGCAACGTTGTCGTGACGTTGGGAAGTCCCAATGGCCGGCCCTTCGTACCCGGCGTCCCGATCGGCGAAGTGACCGACGTCATCGCCACCCCGGGCGGTCTGTCCCGGTTGGCCGAGGTCGAGCCCTATGCCCAGCTCACCGCCCTCGACCTGGTCGGCATCGTCATCGAACCTCCGCGCCGTGACCCGCGAAATGCGCTTGTCGCGCCAACGCCTACGCCTACCCCAACTGCGACAGCGAGCACCTCTGCCAGCCCATCGACGAGCCCCTCACCCTCACCATGAGGTCGAGACCATGACCTTCAGCCGGGTCATCCTCAGTGCGCTGCTGATTCTCAGCGCCGCTGTGGTGCAAGTGACCGTCGTCAATCGGCTGCCACTGCCTGGTGCTGGCCCAGACCTGGTTCTGCTGGTGGTCATCGGGCTGGCTGTCGTCGTCGGCCCGATGGCTGGGGCATCAATCGGATTCGGGGCCGGGCTGCTGGTCGACCTGATGCCGCCCACTGCCACCGAGGTGGGTCGGTGGGCGCTGGTGTTCTGTTTGATCGGCTACATCGCCGGACAGATCCAGGTCGACGCCAAACGGTCGGCCCTGATCGTGCTTGGCGCGGTCGCTGGGCTCGCCGCGCTCGCTGCCTTGCTTTTCGCGGGGCTGGGATTGCTCTTCGGTGATCCGCGGATTTCCGGTGACCTCGTGGTTTCGACGCTGGTGTCCAGTGTTCTGTACGATCTGTTGCTAGCTCCCTTTGTGATTCCTGGTGTGATGGCGCTGACGCGTCGCACGGCGATCAACCCGACGTTGGCTTAGGTGCTGGCCCGAGCAGCCGGCGAGCAACTGGCGGTGGGCGAGAAGCTGTGATGCCCATCACGGTCGGTTGAGGGAACGTCACCGCCGCGGTGGTCGTCAGTACCGGGGGACGCCGCTCCGACCGCCGACGACCGATGCCTCAGGGAGACGAGAGTGACCGACCGTTCGCGGACCCGTCTCATCGTCCTGCAGGTTCTCGTCTTCTCCCTTCTGGCCGCGCTCGGCGGGCGCCTCTGGTACATGCAGGTTGTCGCCGGTCAGGACTATCAGGCAGCCGCCTCAGAGAACCGCATCCGCGAGGTCGTCACACCGGCAGTCCGTGGTGCGATCCTCGATGCCCAAGGGCGTCCCCTGGTCCAGAACCGCACCTCACTGGTCGTGTCAGTCGACCGGTCGACCATCCTCGACCTTCCCAATGACGGCAAGCCAGTGGTGCGCAAGCTCGCCGACGTCTTGGATGTCAAGTACGCCAAGCTCGACAAGCAACTGACCCTCTGCGGGTCTCCTGGGGCCGCTGAGCCGCCCATCTGCTGGAACGGTTCGCCCTACCAGCCCATCCCCGTCGCCGAAGACGTCCCTTCCGGCGTCGCTCTACAGATTCAGGAGCGCAGCGAAGAGTTCCCCGGCGTCACGGCAGAGATGACCGCCGTCCGCGACTACCCAAAGCCTTTCGGTGTCAACGCTGCACACTTGCTCGGCTACATCGGACCGATCAACGCCGACGAGCTGGCGGCAGCTGAGAAGCAAGACGGACGCCGTGGCAGCACGTACACCAGCTTCGACCTGGTCGGGCGCGCTGGCCTTGAGCAGGTCTACGACGAGTACCTCCGGGGGAAGCCAGGCGTCAAGAAGCTTGCCGTCGACTCAGCCGGCAACGTGACTGGCACGGTCGCTGAGCGCGCCGCGACCCCAGGGGACTATTTGGTCACGAGCATCGATGCGCACGTCCAGAAGGTCGTCGAGGACCAGCTCAAGGCTGCTATTGACCGTGCCCACGTAGCCGTCGAGAACGGGACGGAGAGCGGCTACCCGGCCGACACCGGTGCAGCGATTGTGATGGAGGTCGATACCGGGCGCGTGGTAGCCATGGCTAGCTACCCCGACTACAACCCGGCGCTCTGGGTCGGGGGCGTCAGCAACAAGCAGTACAAGCGTCTGGCCAGCGAGAAGGCGAACTTCCCACTGATCAACCGAGCGATCTCTGGTGAGTATGCGCCTGCCTCAACCTTCAAGATCGTGGGAGCAGCAGCGGCGGCGGCGGCGGGCTACAGCCTCGACGGTCCCTACCAATGTTCGGACCAGTTCGTCGTGCCCGGTTCGAACCAACCGTTCACCAACTTCGAAGCCGGTATGAACGAGTCGATGTCGGTGGCCCGTGCGCTGGAAGTTTCCTGCAACACCGTGTTCTTCGGGCTGGCTTACAACATGTACGTCGACGAGGGCGGGCTCAACGCTGGGGCAGATGCTCCTGAGTACCTGATGAACACAGCACGTGGCTTCGGCTACGGCTCGGCCACCGGCATTGACCTTCCTGGTGAGAACGATGGCCGTATTCCCGACCGCCAGTGGCGCCGCGACTACTGGGCTGCGAACAAGGACTTCTACTGCAACTTCGATCAGCAAGGCTCACCGCAAGAAGTGAAGAGCTCCTACTTTCAGCGCCTCTACGCAGAGCTGTGCGTCGACGGATACCAGATGCGGCCAGGTGACGCGATTCTGTCGGTGATCGGCCAGGGAGACGTGCTGTCCACCCCGCTGCAGACTGCGCGGGCGTACGCGGCCATCGCCAACGGCGGAACGCTCTACCGTCCGCAGGTGGCGCGCGCCGTGATGTCACCGGAGGGCGAGGTGGTCAAGGAGTTCAAGCCGAAGGACCAGGGCCAAGTTCCAGCCACCGACGCCACTCTGCAGTACATCCAGAACGCGCTGGCCAACGTCCCGGTGTCGGGTTCTGCCGCCTACCGATATACGACGTTCCCTCTGGACCAGCTGCCGATCGCCGCCAAGACCGGAACCGGCCAGGTGGAAGGGAAGGCCACCACCTCGTGGTACGCGTCCTACGCGCCGGCAGATGACCCGAAGTACGTCGTCCTGATGATGGTCCCTGAGGGTGGAACCGGATCAGGAACCTCAGCGCCCAGCGTGAATGAGATCTACAAGGCGATCTTCGGCGTCGAGGGGTCACAGTTGATCCCGGGCCAGGCGATCATCCCTGGCGGCAAGCCCATCACCAATCTGCCGACCGTCAACCCGGACGGCACGATCGACCTTCCCAAGGACGACGGACTTCCCGGCTCCTCCGAGAGTGGTATCCCGGCAGCCAACACCGACGAGAAGAAGTCCAAGCAGAACCGTAGACGGCGCAGGGCGAGGACGCCATGACGCTCGGTTACCCGCAGGCTATTGCGCCGGCGCGGCGGAGGCGCCAATCGTTACGGGCGCGCGCGACCAGTCGCGACTCGCTCCTGCGTCGCTTCGACTGGGTGCTCTTCATCGCCGCGCTGGGCCTAAGTGTTGCCGGCGCAGTCTTTGTCTATTCGGCGACGCGCAACGTCGCAGCAGGGGAGGACCCGCAAGCGTTCCTCAAGCGCCACTTGCTCAACGTTGCGATCGGCCTCGGCCTTGGCTTTGCCACGATGCTCTTCGACTACCGAACGCTTCGTGCTTACGCACCGTTCGTCTACATCGCCTCGGTCGTCGGGCTTGTTGCGGTTCTCGTCGTCGGAACCGAGGTGAACGGCGCTCAAGCGTGGATCCAGCTGCCCGGAGGGTTCTCGATCCAGCCGTCGGAGTTCATGAAGGTCGCACTGGCGGTGGGGCTGGCGATGCTGCTCGCCGAGCGTCGCGACGGTGAGACTGAGCCGCAGCTGCCCGACGTCGCATTCGCACTCCTATTCGCGGCGATTCCGATCGGACTGGTGATGCTTCAGCCCGACCTCGGCACGGCGGTCGTGATGGGCATGATCGTGCTCGGCATCCTCGCGGTTGCGGGCATCCGGCTCTCGTGGCTCGCTGCTTTGCTGGCCCTCGGCGTTGTCAGTGCGTTCATCGCGGTGCAGGTCGGTGTGCTCGACCAGTACCAGATCGACCGGCTGTTGGCCTTCGCTAACCCCAATCTGGATCCGCAGGGGGTTGGCTACAACACGAACCAGGCCCGAATCTCGGTGGGTAGCGGCGCCATATTCGGTGTCGGGTTGTTTCAAGGCACCCAGACGGCGGGTGGATTCGTCCCTGAGCAACAGACCGACTTCATCTTCACTGTCGTTGGGGAAGAGCTCGGCTTCGTTGGAAGCGCTGGTCTGCTGCTGCTCTTCGGGGTGCTCTTGTGGCGTGCCCTGCGGATCGCGATGCGCGCTGAGGACCTCTTCGGGACCTTGATGGCCACCGGCATCGTTTGCTGGTTCGCCTTCCAAATGTTTGAGAACATCGGGATGGTGATCGGCATCATGCCGGTTACGGGCGTCCCATTGCCGTTTGTCTCGTACGGCGGCACTTCCATGTTCGCCAACTGGATGGCCATCGGGTTGCTCGAGAACGTCCACCTGCGCCGCTCGGTCCGCTAACCCCATTCTCGCCGAGTGCACACCTGCTTGACGCAAATGCTCACCGAGTGCCCCCCGAACTCGACTCAGGTGCGCACTCGGCATCAAGAGTGGTCAACCAAGTGTGCACTGGGCGGGACTGGGGGCGGCCGCGTACCCTGGGGCCGTTGCCCGGGCTCGCCCCACCTGCCGGGCTCGCCCCACCCTTCGGAGGTCTTCATGTCGGCGGTCAAGGCTGAGTCGGTCTTTCCCCGCCTCGAGGCGTTGCTGCCACTGGTGCAGAAGCCGATTCAGTACGTCGGGGGAGAGCTGAACGCCGTCAGCAAGGAGTGGGAGTCCACCACGGTTCGATGGGCGCTGATGTACCCAGACGCGTACGAGATCGGTGTGCCTAACCAGGGTGTGCAGATCCTCTACGAGGTCCTCAACGAGCAGCCCGACGTTCTCGCCGAGCGCACGTACTCAGTTTGGTCCGACCTCGAGGCGCTGATGCGTGAACACGGGCTCCCGCAGTTCACCGTCGATGCCCACCGTCCGATTGGTGCATTCGACGTCTTCGGCCTCTCGTTCTCCACTGAGCTGGGCTACACCAACATGCTCACCGCACTCGACCTCGCCGGTATCCCGCTACATGCTGCCGATCGCACCGACGAGCACCCCATCGTGCTGGCCGGCGGCCACGCGGCGTTCAATCCCGAGCCGATCGCGACCTTCATCGACGCAGCTGTCCTTGGTGACGGTGAGCAGGTGGCGCTGGAGATCACCGGCCTCATCCGTGACTTCAAGGCTGAAGGATCACCTGGCGGTCGCGAGCAACTGTTGATGCGGCTGGCCCAGACCGGAGGCGTCTACGTTCCCGCGTTCTATGACGTTGAGTACCTTGCCGACGGCCGCATCAAGCGGGTCGTCCCCAACCGCCCTGGAGTGCCGTGGCGGGTGAGCAAGCACACCGTCACCGACCTCGACGCCTGGCCGTACCCGAAGAAGCCACTCGTTCCGCTTGCCGAGAGTGTGCACGAGCGCGCAAGTGTTGAGATCTTCCGCGGCTGCACCCGCGGGTGCCGATTCTGCCAGGCCGGCATGATCACCCGGCCGGTACGCGAGCGCAGCATCACCGGCATCGGCGAGATGGTCGAGCAGGCGCTGCAGTCGACCGGTTTCGAAGAAGTCGGTCTTCTCTCGCTCTCCAGCGCTGACCACTCCGAGATCAAGGAAGTTGCGAAGGGTCTCGCCGATCGCTACGAGGGCACCAACACGTCACTCTCACTCCCGAGCACGCGGGTCGACGCGTTTAACATCGATCTTGCCAACGAGTTGAGCCGAAACGGCCGTCGCTCTGGCTTGACGTTCGCTCCAGAAGGTGGCAGCGAGCGCATCCGCCGGGTGATCAACAAGATGGTCACCGAGGAAGACCTGATTCGCACCGTTGCGACTGCCTACGGCAACGGCTGGCGTCAGGTGAAGCTCTACTTCATGTGCGGGCTGCCCACCGAGACAGACGAGGACGTCCTGCAGATCGCCACCCTCGCTCGCGAGGTGATCAAGACCGGACGCGAGGTTGCGGGTCGCAAGGACATCCGCTGCACGGTGTCGATCGGTGGCTTCGTACCGAAGCCGCACACCCCGTTTCAGTGGGCAGCGCAGCTCGACCACGAGACGACAGACGCACGTCTGGCCAAGCTGCGCAACAACATTCGTGACGACCGGCAGTTCGGCAAGGCAATCGGCTTCCGGTACCACGACGGCAAGCCAGGAATCGTCGAAGGTCTCCTCTCCCGAGGTGACCGACGCGTTGGCGCGGTGATCGAGGCGGTGTGGCGCGACGGCGGACGGTTCGACGGTTGGAGTGAGCACTTCAGCTTCGAGCGTTGGATGCGTTGCGCAGTAGCGGCGCTAGCGAGTCAGCCCGTCGACGTCGACTGGTACACCACCCGCGAGCGCCAGTTCTCCGAGGTTCTGCCGTGGGATCACCTCGACTCCGGGCTCGACAAGGACTGGCTGTGGGAGGACTGGCAGGACTCGCTGAACGACGTCGAGGTCGAGGACTGCCGCTGGACGCCGTGCTTCGACTGCGGCGTCTGCCCGCAGATGGGCACCGACATCGAGACCGGACCGACCGGCAAGCAGTTGCTCCCCCTCACTGCGATCGGCGCCGGCGTCGAGGCGTTACGAGCCTGATGTCTCGCCAGCCTCCGGTGCGGGACGTCGCACCGACGGTCCAGAAGCTGCGGGTCAGATACGCCAAACGGGGCCGGCTGCGCTTCACCAGCCATCGCGACATCCAGCGCGCCCTCGAGCGGGCGCTGCGCCGGGCCGGGGTCCCGATGGCTTACAGCGCCGGATTCACCCCCCACCCGAAGATCTCCTACGCGGGGGCTGCCGCCATGGGATCGGCCAGCGAGGCTGAGTACCTCGAGATCTCGGTCACCGAGCGGCTTGACCCCGAGCGGGTCCGGGCCGCCCTGGACGCCGCGCTGCCCCCCGGACTCGACGTCCTCGAGGTCGTCGAGCCCGCTCCAGGTGCACTCGCCGACCTGCTTCAGGCGTCGGAGTGGCAGATCGAGCTCCCGGACGTTTCCGCAGGTCAGGCGGGTGCAGCCGGGGAGGCGTTCATGGCAGAGGCCGAGGTCGAGGTCGAGCGAATGATGAAGGCGGGGCCGCGCCGCTTCGACGCCAGGGGGCCAGTTGTCCGACTCGCCGCCAGTGGTGGCACGACAGCCTCCGGAGCACCCTGTGCGATACTGCGGATGGTGGTACGGCATGCAACGCCTGCCGTACGACCCGACGACATCCTCACCGCCCTGCGACAGCTGGCGGGCCTGACGCCGCCGGTCCCACCCATGGTGACCCGGCTGGCGCAAGGCCCCCTCGACCCGGAGAGCGGGACGGTGGCCGATCCTTTGGCCGCTGACCGCGCCAGCGTTGGCGATGTTGTTGCGGCCGACCCGCACCCGCGGTAGGCCCAGACCTGATCGCCCCCAGAGGGGCCGAAGACTTCGCCCGTGGCGGCGCGCCGCTCGGGCCGGATGGAGTTACCCAGATGCTCGACAACGAGCCCACAGAAACAAGCACCACCAGCACGACCGCCCCGAGGACTCGACGCCGAGCGGCAGCACGACCCGCAGGCCCGCCAAGCGTTGAGTCGGCGACGACTCCGAAGTCGACTGCCGCTGAATCAGCGGACAAGCCGGCCAAGAAAGCCGCCAAGAAGGCAACTACCAAGAAGACCACCAAGAAGGCAGCCGCCAAGAAGGCGGCAGCCTCTGACAGCGACGCGGCTTCGGAAGCGACGACGGAGGCCCCGGCGGCCAAGTCGGCAAAGAAGTCGGCAAAGAAGACGACGAAGAAGGCAACCAAGAAGGCGGCAGCCGCTGACAGCGACGCGGCTCCGCCGTCCTTACTCTTCAAGGCCCCTGATCCCGTCACAGCCGAGAAGCCGGCCAAGAAGACCACGAAGAAGTCGGCCGACTCGAGCAGCGATGACGGCGGCGATGGTGAGACGATTCGCGCCGCTTCGGACGCAGACAGCGACGGCGATGACGACGGCGAGGGCGGCACCCGCCGCCGGCGCCGGCGTGGCGGACGCGGACGCAAGGGCAAGAGCGCTGGCGACGATGGCGGTTCTGGCGAAACGGCAGACGACGAGGGCTCAGCAGCTGACGGCGACGACTCTGACGATGGCGGATCCGGCACCACCCGTCGTCGCCGGCGGCGTCGGCGTAAGGGCGGTGGCGATGGTGACGGCGGCGAGGCTGACCCAGCGCGTACGGTCGTCCACGTCCGCGAGCCGCGCAAGCCGTCCGATGAGATCTCCGGCGTCAAAGGCTCGACCCGTCTCGAGGCCAAGAAGCAGCGGCGTCGCGAAGGTCGCGAGCAAGGCCGCCGCCGCCCGCCGATCTTGACCGAGTCAGAGTTTCTCGCCAGGCGCGAGGCCGTCGACCGGGTGATGGTCGTCCGCCAGCAGGGCGACCGCACCCAGATCGCCGTCTTGGAGGACGACGTACTGGTCGAGCACTACGTCGCACAGCGCTCGGCGGCCACCATGGTGGGCAATGTCTACCTCGCCAAGGTGCAGAACGTTCTTCCGAGCATGGAGGCCGCCTTCGTCGACGTCGGACGCGGCCGCAATGCCGTGCTCTACGCCGGAGAGGTGAACTGGGATGCTGCCGGGCTTGATGGCCAGCCGCGTCGCATCGAGCACGCCATGAAGTCGGGCGACGCCGTCCTGGTGCAGGTGACCAAGGACCCAATCGGCCACAAGGGGGCGCGGCTGACCGCCCAGGTCTCGCTGCCTGGCCGCTACCTGGTTTACGTACCGGACGGCTCGATGACTGGAATCAGCCGCAAGCTGCCGGACACCGAGCGCTCTCGGCTCAAGGCGATCCTCAAGAAGATCGTGCCTGACGATGCAGGCGTCATCGTGCGCACGGCTGCCGAAGGCGCAAGTGAAGAAGAGTTGCAGCGTGACGTCTCACGACTCACTGCGCAGTGGGAGGCCATCTCGAAGCAGACCGGCTCAGCCAACGCTCCGGCGCTTCTGCACGAAGAGCCAGACCTCACCGTCCGTGTCATTCGCGACGTCTTCAACGAAGACTTCAGCAAGTTGGTGGTCTCCGGCGACGAGGCATGGGAGACCGTCGATGCGTACGTCACGCACGTGGCGCCCGACCTATCCGAGCGGCTGTCGAAGTGGACTGGCACCGATGATGTGTTTGGCTCGCACCGAATCGACGAGCAGCTCCTCAAGGCGCTCTACCGCAAGGTGTGGCTACCCAGTGGCGGCTACCTGGTCATCGACAGCACCGAGGCGATGGTCGTGGTCGATGTCAACACCGGCAAGTTCACCGGTTCAGGTGGCAACCTCGAGCAGACGGTGACGAAGAACAATATCGAAGCGGCCGAAGAGATCGTTCGGCAACTCCGCCTGCGCGACGTCGGCGGGATCATCGTGATCGACTTCATCGACATGGTTCTCGAGAGCAACCGCGAGCTCGTGTTGCGGCGCCTTGTCGAGTGCCTGGGACGCGACCGCACCAAGCACCAGGTGGCTGAGGTCACCTCGCTGGGCCTCGTCCAGATGACGCGCAAGCGCGTCGGGCAGGGTCTGCTGGAAGCCTTTTCGACAACTTGCGAAGAGTGCGGCGGACGTGGTCGGCACGTCACCCTCTCACCGGTCGAGCCCAAGAAGCAGTCCGACGGCGGTGGCAAGCGAGGCGAAGAGCGGGCGCCTCGTCGGCGCAGAGGCAAGGCTGCGGCTCCGGCAGCCGCAGAGGTCGACCCCGAGGTCGCCGCCCGCGAGGCTGCGGCGAGGGCCGCTCTGGCCAAGGTGGCCGTTGCCACTGTTGGCGCTGCTGCTGACCACGAAGCTGCTGGCGAATCGTCAGGAGCCGAGCCAGCCGAGCCAGCCGAGCTGGTCGAGCCGGCCTCTGAGACGGTTTCGGTCCCTGAGCCAGAGCCGGATGTCACCCTGGTTTGACCGGCCGAGGGGGCACTCCGTACCCTGGGACCTCGGCGCTGATGCGTCCGGTTTCGCGTGTGCGCCCCCCATTGCATGGATATTGCATGGATCGGGTCCACGGATCGGGCGGAGTCCTCGCTTATCTCGACGAACGAACACTGATCAACCGCGTGGCCACCCGGCCTCGCCCAGAGCCTGTCGCTGCCGCGTGGTGGTGACGTGAGGAGTCCGCGGTGTACGCGATTGTCCGCGCTGGCGGCCGCCAAGAGAAGGTCGCGGTCGGCGACGTCGTCCAGATCGACAAGGTAGCCGGCGAGCCAGGCAGTTCGATCACCCTCCCAGCGCTACTCGTCGTCGACGGTGAAGCCGTCACCAGCGACCCGAAGGCGCTCGCCGGAGTCACCGTGACCGCTGAGGTCGTCGGCGCCATCAAGGGCCCCAAGATCACCATCATGAAGTTCAAGAACAAGACCGGATACCGCAAGCGGCAGGGTCATCGGCAGAAGTACACCGAGGTCAAGGTCACTGGCATCAGTACTGGCATCGCAGCGGGGAAGTGAGAAGGAGCCATGGCACACAAAAAGGGCGCATCCTCGACGCGTAACGGTCGTGACTCGAACTCGCAGCGTCTCGGCGTCAAGCGCTTCGGCGGCCAGCTGGTCAACGCCGGAGAGATCATCGTGCGACAGCGCGGCACCCACTTCCACCCAGGCCGCAACGTTGGCCGTGGTGGCGACGACACACTCTTCGCCCTGTCCGCCGGCGCTGTCGAGTTTGGCACCCGTCGCGGTCGCCGGGTCGTCAACATCGTCGAGGCGGAATAGCCCCGACGGCACGCAACGAAGTCTGGCCTCGCCCGATTTCGGGTGAGGCCCTTCGTGTTTCGACGCGTGTGAAGGAGGCAGTGCGCCATGGCCACCTTTGTCGACCGCATCCTGCTTCATGCCGCTGGCGGTAAGGGCGGCAACGGCTGCGCCTCGGTGCACCGCGAGAAGTTCAAGCCGTTCGGAGGCCCCGACGGCGGAAACGGTGGACGCGGTGGCGAAGTTGTCTTGGTCGTCGACCGCAATGTGACGACTCTGCTCGACTACCACCACAGCCCGCACCGCAAGGCCGGTCACGGCAAGCCCGGGATGGGCGGTCACCGCAGTGGGGCAGACGGTGAAGACCTCGTCCTTCCCATCCCTGAGGGCACAGTTGTCGTCGGTCTCGACGGCGAAGTCATCGCCGATCTCACCGGTGACGGCACTCGATGGGTGATCGCTGCTGGCGGCTCGGGTGGCCTCGGCAACGCGTCCCTGGCATCTCCGAGGCGTCGTGCGCCCGGCTTCGCCCTACTCGGTGAGCCAGGCATCGAGGCGGACGTCGTTCTCGAGCTCAAGACGGTGGCCGACGTTGGGCTGGTGGGCTTCCCGAGCGCGGGAAAGTCGAGCCTGGTTGCTTCGGTCTCGGCGGCGCGTCCGAAGATTGCCGACTATCCGTTCACCACATTGGTGCCCAACCTCGGCGTCGTCGAGGCCGGTTCGACGCGCTTCACGATCGCTGACGTCCCTGGGCTGATCCCGGGAGCGAGCGAGGGCAAGGGGCTCGGCCACGAGTTTTTGCGCCACATCGAGCGCTGCGCAGTGCTCGTGCACGTGTTGGACTGCGCCACGCTTGAGCCTCATCGCGACCCGCTGACAGACCTGCAGGTGCTCGAGGACGAGCTGGCCGCCTATGGCGGACTCGCTGACCGACCGCGTGTGATCGTCCTCAACAAGGTGGACGTGCCCGAGGCGCGCGAGCTCGCCGACCTGGTGACGCCTGAGTTGGCAGAGCGTGGCTGGCCTGTCTACGCCGTGTCCGCGGTGAGCCACGAGGGCCTCCGCCAGCTCTGTTTTGCCCTCGCCGAGGTTGTCCAGCAGTACCGAGCGGCCCTGCCAGAGCCAGAGGCCACTCGGATCGTGCTCCGACCCACGCCTGTTGACGACAAGGGCTTCACGGTGACGGTCGAGGAGACCCGGTTCCGGGTACGCGGTCACAAGCCCGAGCGCTGGGTGCGGCAGACCGACTTCAGCAACGACGAGGCTGTTGGCTATCTCTCTGACCGCCTGGCCCGACTCGGCGTCGAGGAGAGCTTGGTGGCCAAGGGCGCCGAGCCGGGCGCTGAGGTCGTCATCGGCGACGACGAGGACGGCGTTGTCTTCGATTTTGCGCCGCAGCTCAATAGCGGTGCCGAGCAGTTGCAGAGCCCCCGTGGCACTGACCGCCGAGTCGAGGCCTGGGAGCGCGAGCTGTGAGGCGCTCAGCCTCCGTCCCGAGTATGAGCCGCACCGAAGCAGTTACGACCGCTCGCCGCATCGTCGTCAAGGTCGGCTCGTCGTCGCTGACCACCGTCAAGGGTGCGATCGACGAGTCGCGGGTGATTGGTGTGGTCAACGCGCTGGCCGAACGCAGGGTGGCCGGCGCCGAGATCGTCCTTGTGACATCGGGCGCCATCGCGGCTGGTCTCGAGCCGCTGGGCCTGAAGGCGCGTCCACGCGACCTCGCGACGCAGCAGGCGGCTGCCAGCATCGGCCAGGGACTTCTGATGCACCGGTACACCGAGGCATTCGCTGGCCACGGGGTCACTGTTGGCCAGGTGCTGATGACCGCTGAAGACGTCGTCCGTCGGGCGCACTATCGCAACGCGCAACGCACGTTGTACCGACTGCTCGAACTTGGCGCATTGCCGATCGTCAACGAGAACGACACCGTCGCCACCGACGAGATCCGCTTCGGTGACAATGACCGGCTCGCCGCTCTCGTGGCGCACCTCGTGCATGCTGACCTGTTCGTGATGCTCTCTGACGTTGATGCGCTCTACGACGCGCCGCCAACGCGCGAGGGTGCCGCTCGAATCCCCGTGGTCTCCCACCCCGACGAGCTCGAGGCTGTTGATGTCGGCAAGCGAGGGTCAGCGGTCGGAACCGGAGGCATGGTCACCAAGGTGTCGGCCGCGCGCATTGCATCGGGCGCTGGGATCCCGGTGGTCTTGGCTCACGCCCAGTCAGCGGCCGCCGCGCTGGCCGGCGAAGACGTCGGCACCTGGTTCACTCCGTCCGGGCGGCGGGTCCCAACGCGCCTTCTCTGGCTGGCCCATGCGGCGTCCCCGCACGGGCGCCTCGCCCTGGACGCAGGAGCGGTCGAGGCCATCGTCGAGCGCCGGGCTTCGCTGCTGCCCGCCGGGGTCACCGGGGTCGAAGGCGCCTTCGTCGCAGGCGATCCAGTTGACCTGGTTGACGAAAAGGGCCACACGGTGGCTCGCGGACTGGTGAACTTTGACGCGACGGAACTGCCTCCACTCCTGGGTCGGTCGACCCGTGAGCTGGCCAAGCAGCTCGGCACGGCTTACGAGCGTGAAGTCGTGCATCGTGATGACCTGGTGGTGCTGGGTCGTCAGACCGACGACGGAGGCAGCGCGACGTGAGTGATCAGGGCGCCGGACCAGGCGAACGGCGGATGTGGCACGTGGTGATCACCACGGCCGGTCCTGCCCTTCCGCTCGACGAGGTCCGCGACGCCTTGGCGCGGCTGGCCGACAGCCATCAGTTCCTGGTGTCGGCGCGCTACGCCGCCGACCGGGCCGAGGTGCGTTACTGGGACGAGAGCGGTCACGTCCGAGACATTGCGGCGAGAGCATTCTCGGTGTGGACCGATTACAGCGAGATCGCCGGACTGCCGCCATGGGAGGTCGTCGGCCTCGAAGTCATCGAGCGGGACGCCTTCCACGCCCGCCTCGGTGGCCGCCCAGGACGCCGTGCCGGCGACCCGGACTTCCCCGGCCTCGAGTCCGGCGGCGTCCACCCCTTCTGACCGCTTGGTGAGCGCCGACGCCGAGGCGACGCCAATAGTGGTCGGATTTACACCGTGGCGGTACACAAGCGTCCAGGGTCGGGGCCATCCAGGGGCATTTCCAGCATGGAACTGGCTACGAACGGCACGTGGGGTCAGCTTCGAACGGATGCATGGCCCGCCGCGTGGCTGGCAGAAGGACCGATTGCCGTTGTTCAAACTGTTCGCAGTACCGGTCGCTAGGCTTTGAGGAAGATCTGTGAGCGGCGCCATCCACCCCTTCTGACCGTTTGGTTACCCTGGTGCGATGAGCACCAGCCCTGACGCCGTCGTCGGCAGCGAGCGCGACGCCGTGTTGGACGCCGCGCGGCGGGCCCGCGTCGCATCGACCGTTCTGGCACCGGCCACCCGCGCCACCAAGGACGCAGCCATCGCCGCCATCGCTGATGCTTTGGACGCCAGGGCTGGCGAAGTTGTCGCCGCCAATGCCGACGACGTTGACCGTGCGGTTGCTGATGGAACGGCGGCCGGGCTCGTCGACCGGCTCACCCTCACTCGCGAGCGGCTGGCCGCGATCGCTGAGGCCCTGCGCGACGTGGCCAAGCTGCCCGACCCGGTCGGTGAGGTCATCCGCGGCTACACCTTGCCGAACGGGCTCGACGTCCGACAGATCCGCGTGCCCATGGGTGTGGTCGGCATCATCTACGAGGCCCGTCCCAACGTCACCGTTGATGCGGCCGGTCTGGGTCTGAAGTCGGGCAACGCAGTCTTGCTCCGGGGTTCGTCGTCGGCCTACGCCTCCAACACCGCGTTGGTCGCGGTGATGCAAGACGCCCTGCAGGCGTCCGGGCTACCTCGTGACTGCATCCAACTCGTGCCCGGTACCACCCACGAGGCGGCCAAGCACCTGATGACGGCGCGCGGTCTGGTCGACGTCCTCATCCCGCGCGGCGGCGCAGGACTCATCCGCTCCGTCGTTGAGGAGTCGACCGTTCCGGTCATCGAGACCGGTGTCGGCAACTGCCACGTCTACATCGATGCGGCGGCAGACATCGACAAGGCCGTTCCGCTCCTCGTCAACGCCAAGACCCAGCGCCCCAGCGTCTGCAACGCGGCTGAGACGTTCCTGGTCCACGCCGACATCGCCGACGAGTTCTTGCCCAGGGCTCTGGCTGCGCTCAAGGACGCCGGGGTCACTGTGCACGGTGACGCTCGCCTGCGGGGCTACGCAGAGCAGAGCGGCATCGAGTTCGCCGACGTCACCGACGACGACTGGGCTGCTGAGTATTACTCGCTCGATATCGCGGCAGGAGTGGTCGACTCGCTCGACGACGCCGTCCAACACATCCGGCGCTGGTCGACCGGCCACACTGAGGCGATCGTGACCGAGAACCAGTCGGCCGCCCGTGCCTTCGTGGCCCAGGTAGACGCCGCAGCCGTCATGGTGAACGCCTCGACCCGGTTCACCGACGGCGGGGAGTTCGGCTTCGGTGCCGAGATCGGCATCAGCACCCAAAAACTCCATGCCCGAGGGCCCATGGGGCTGACCGAACTGACCAGCACCAAGTACGTGGTGACCGGAGACGGCCACATCCGCACCTGACCCGGGGTCTTCGGTAGGCTGCTCCCCGTCCGATCCGAGTCCACTGAGGTGACGCATGTTCGCTCTGATGCTGTTGGCTGAGACCCCCGTTGAGGAAGAGGCTTCGGCACTACCGCTCGCCATGACGTTGGGCATTGGCACTTTCCTGTTGTTCGCCCTGCTGCTCTTTGCCGTCTCCCGGCTCAACCCGGACCGCTGACCCTGACCCCGTGGCGGCGTGGCCGCCAACGCTGCTCACGCCAGTAAGGTCGCCCCCATGCAACGGATCGGTGTCATGGGGGGAACCTTCGACCCCATCCACCACGGGCACCTGGTCGCAGCCAGTGAGGTGGCTGCCTCCTTTGACCTCGATGAAGTGGTCTTCGTACCCACCGGAGCCCCCTGGCAGAAGGTCGATCGAGCGGTGTCACCTGCGGAGGATCGATACCTGATGACTGTCATCGCCACAGCTTCCGATCCGCGCTTCTCGGTCAGCCGCGTCGACATCGACCGCGACGGCCCCACCTACACGCTCGACACGTTGCGCGATCTTCAGACTGCCTACCCCGATGCCGGTGAGCTGTACTTCATCACCGGCTCTGATGCGCTTGCTCAGTTGCTCACCTGGCGCGACGTCGATGCGCTCTTCGCCCTCGCTCACTTCGTCGGCGTCACCAGGCCTGGCCATGTACTGGCCGATCCGGGCCTTCCCGCGGGTGAGGTGAGCCTCATCGAAGTTCCTGCGCTCGCCATCTCGTCCACTGAGGTGCGCGACCGGGTGGCGTCCGGGCGTCCGATCGATTACCTGGTTCCCGAGGGCGTCGCCCGATACGTCAGTAAGCGCAAGCTGTATCGGCGGGACGCCTCGTGACTGAACGTCGCCGACACAGCCCCGACAAGAAGCCCGACAAGCGGTCTGGCAAGACTGCCAAGCGCGACGCTGCTCCACCGCGCCGACGCAAAGACGAGGTATCTCTTGCTGACCGGCTCGCCGTGGTGCCACCCCAGGGGTCGGCGTCGGCCACTGTTCTGCCGGGTGGGTCATCCTCGAGCCCCATCCAGCCTCAATCACGCAAGCAGCTACGCGCACAGCGGGAACAGCAACAACGTCAGGCCAAGCAACGCTGGGGCGTCACCGGAGTCGCCGTCTTAGGAGTCGTCGTGCTCGGCGTGCTCCTGACACTGTGGCTGTCGGGTCGGGGCACCGACAGCGCGGCACCTGCCGACGTGGGACGCACGGAGCGGACATTGACCATGACCCTGGCGGGTGACGGTACGGCGGCGACGTCAGGAGCACTCATGGTCGACGACACCGACAACGCGACAGCGGGCTCGGTGCTCATCCAATCCCGGCTGTTCGTCGAAGGGCCGACCCCTGAAGGTTTGCCCTTCGGCGAGACGGTTCTGCTCGGCGATGAGAGTGCACCCGGAACATCGCTGGAAGACACCCTCAATGTCGTCGTCGACGACACGTGGCAGGCGTCGAACCAGATGCTCGCGGACCTGGTTGATGCCTCCGATGGGGTGTTGGTCGACGTCGACACCGACGTGCTCGTCGGCCCCGCTCGGGGCCAGCAGTCGATCGTCGTCGCCGCCGGGGATGCGCAGTTGCTCAACGGCAAGGAGGCCGTTGCCTTCGCGACCTACCTCGGCCCTGACGAGAACGAAGAGGCCAGGCTGGCTCGGTTCGGGCAGGTGCTCGACCAGGTGACCCAGAGACTCCCCAACAACCGAGCGGAACTGCTGACCACTCTCGACGACGTCAACGCCACCGAGAACTCGACCCTGAGTAACGAGAGCCTGGCTGACTTCCTGCTGGGCTACGGCGCCATCGCCGACGGCGGGGGCGCCAGCTACCAGTCGTTGCCCGTCGACCCACTTGAGACCGGTGGGCCAATCCCTTCGCTGGTCGTCGACCCTGCTGGCCTGGAGCGGCTGCGTTCTGGGCTGCTGGTCGACTCGCTGCCGCCAGACTCAGGCGGGGAGCAGATCACCATCCTGGTGCAGAACGGGGTCGGGACGCCGCTTCTCGAGCAGGATGCAGCGAGTCTGCTGCGCGATCAGGGGTATGACTTCTTCAACGGCGGGAATGCGCGCGAGTTCGGCCGGGAGCAGACGCTGGTTCTGATCCCAGATGCCTCGGAGGCCTCCCAGTCGCTCGGAGAAGACGTTGCCAGCACTCTGGGCGTGCCGGCGTCGTCGGTCGAGATCAGCGACCAGGGCAGTTCGCTGGCTGACGTCATCGTGATCTTGGGGTCAGACTTCAAGCCGTGAGAGGCTAGAGGCATCGAGTCTGCATCGCCTGAGGAGCCGAGTGTCTGCAATCCCCGAGTCCATCCGTCTGGTGCGCGAAGCCGCTGCTGCGGCTGCCGACAAGCTGGCTGTCGACATCATCGCCTTTGACGTCAGTGACCAACTGGCGTTGGCCGACGCTTTTCTGCTCTGCTCGGCGCCGAACGACCGCCAGGTGGGTGCCATCGTGGACGCGATCGAGGAGCGACTGGCTGACAACGGTCAGAAGCCGGCACACCGAGAGGGTGAGCGGGAGAACCGATGGGTGCTCCTGGACTATCTCGACGTCGTCGTCCACGTACAGCATGAGGACGAGCGTGCCTTCTACGCTCTCGAGCGGCTCTGGGCTGACTGCCCCACGATCCCCTTGGGTGCCACGGCTGAGGTGACCCGCTGAGCGTCGAGTTCACGCCGGGAGCCAAGTACCGTCGCGTCGTGCTCTGGCGACACGGTCGCACCGAGTGGAACAGCTCTCGGCGTTTTCAGGGACAGATCGACGCAGCGCTCGACGACATCGGCCGCGCACAAGCAGCTGGGGCTGCACAGCAGCTGGCGACGCTGAAGCCTGCGTTGATCGTGACGTCGGATCTGGCCCGGGCGGCCGACACTGCTCAGGCGCTGGCCGAACTCGTGGACGTTCCCGTCAGGAGCACCCCAGCGCTCCGGGAGACCGACGGCGGCAGCTGGCAGGGGCAGTACGCCGACGATCTGAAGGCTGACCCGCTGTACGTCGCGTGGCTTGCCGGCGAGGACGTGCCGGCCGGGGGAGCCGAGACACGGAGTCAGGTGGGGGACCGCGCTGCTGCAGTGGTGCGAGAAGTTGCCGCCGAGCTCGAAGCCGGCGGTCTGGCGGTGGTGGCGTCCCACGGCGGGACGATCCGAGCCGTCATCGGGCGGATGCTTGGATTGCCGGTGGAGCACTGGCGCGTGCTAGGGGGGCTCGCCAATTGCTGCTGGTCGGTGTTGGAAGAGGGCCGCACAGGTTGGCGCCTGGTGGAGCACAACGCCGGCAGCCTCCCTGAAGCCGTGCTCGGGGACGATCGCTGACGCCTCGCTGGGGTTGGACGCGGTGGTCGGTTTGGACCGCCCCCTGGCCCCCGGTAGAGTTGCGGGGCAGTTCGAAGGGGCTATGGCGCAGTTGGTAGCGCGTCTGCATGGCATGCAGAAGGTCCGGGGTTCGAATCCCCGTAGCTCCACCACGATCATTTTGGTAACTCGAAACACCATGCGCCTTCTAATCGCCTTTACCTGGTTGTATTCGCGTCAACGTACGTCGCCAGCTTGTCTAACGCCATGTTCCAGCCCATCGCTCCAGGGGAGCCGGCCGGAATTCCGACGTGGGTCAGCATCATCTTCGTGTGGTCGCCGGTGACGACGAGGTCAACGCGAACTTCAGTGGTCATCGGGTGGCCTTCGGGCATCCCCATCGACGACGGGGATTGCACACTGCCATTCTCGTCCGACATCGACTCGCTGTATGCGAGCTGATTTGGCTCGTTGACTTTGAGGTGTTCACCGGTGAACCACATCCGCATCGTGCCGTTCGGGGTGTTCACCTCCATCCCGACGAATCGGCGACCCCCGACGCGAAGGTCGAACTCGGCGACAGGGATTGTGGCTCCTTGTGGGCCGTACCAGGCTTTGAAGTGTTCGGGGTCGGACCACATCTTCCAGATGAGATCGATCGGCGCCTTGAAATCCCGCTCAATCACTACCGACTTTGCAGCCTCGCTGTCGCTACTCATTGGTTCCTCTCTTGGCGTTCGGCGGTTGAAGTTGTGTGAGGTAGACATCCATCTGATCGAAGCGTGACTCCCACATGGACCGGTATTGGTCAGCCCATGTCGACACCTCCTTCAGGCGTGATGCCTCGATGGCGCACGGCCGGAACTGCGCCCGATGGCCGCGACGTATCAGCCCAGCTCGTTCGAGGACCTTAAGGTGCTTCGAGATCGCCGGGAGCGTCATGTCGAACGGCTCGGCGAGCTCGTTCACTGTCGCGGCCCCCTCAACCAGACGCGCCAGGATGGCGCGCCTGGTTGTATTGGCGAGCGCCGCGAACGTCGCGTCGAGTCGGGTGTCATCAACCGCAGTCGCCACCGGTTGCGCTCCTTGTTGTACCGAATAGTTAATTTACCGATAGGTTAAACATAGCCCCGCGCCTCCGGCGTGGCAAGGGCCCTCGGCCTGCGTTGTTTCTAACCCTGATTCGGTGCATCCGAACTAAAAAGTTGAGAACATCTGTTGGACAGGACCATGTGCACCGGCGAGGATGCCGGAAGGCGCGTGCGCCACCAGACACCGGACGACAGTTCTCAATCCCAGCGGAGCGGCAATGGCGAGCGAAGTGGTCGAGGCCCTGGTCGTGGGCGGTGGCCAGGCTGGCCTGGCTATGAGCGAGCACCTAAGCCGCTGCGGCGTCCCGCACCTCGTCTTGGAGCGGAATCGCATCGCCGAGCGTTGGCGGTCCGAGCGGTGGGACTCCCTGGTCGCGAACGGGCCGGCCTGGCACGACCGCTTCCCCGGCATGGAGTTCTCCGACCTCGGCCCTGAAGGTTTCCCCTCCAAGGAGCAGGTCGCGGACTATTTCGTCGCCTACGCGGACAAGATCGCGGCGCCCATCCGGTGCGGCGTTGAGGTCAGGTCCGTGCGAAGGAACGTCGGCAGGGCCGGCTTCTGTGTCGAGACGTCGGACGGGACCATCGAGGCACGCTATGTCGTGGCCGCGACCGGGCCGTTCCAGCGCCCGATCAGCCCGACCATCGTTCCCGACGATGCCCGGCTGATGCAGATCCACTCCAGTGCCTACCGGAACCCGGGCCAGTTGCGTGACGGTGCTGTCCTCGTGGTCGGGGCGGGATCGTCGGGAGTGCAGATCGCGGACGAACTCCTTCGCTCAGGGCGACGCGTCTACCTGTCGGTTGGCCCGCACGACCGCCCGCCGCGTCGGTATCGCGGGCAGGACTTCGTCTGGTGGCTCGGCGTACTCGGCAAGTGGGACGAGCAAACGCCAACCCAAGGCAAGGAGCACGTCACGATCGCGGTCAGCGGAGCCCGCGGTGGACACACCGTCGACTTCCGCGACCTGGCCTCGCGTGGCATGTTGCTTGTCGGCCGAACGAACTCGGCAGACGACGGCGTGGTGACGTTCGCGCCTGACCTGGGCAACAACATCGCCCAGGGCGACGCCAACTACCTCTCGTTGCTCGACGAGGCCGACGCTTACGTCGTGCGTAACGGCCTCGACCTGCCGGGCGATCCCGATGCACGCGAGCTCGGGCCAGCTCCGGACTGCGTGACCGATCCGATTCTCGAGCTCGACCTCGCTAGCGCAGGAGTGACCTCGATCATCTGGGCAACCGGGTTCGCCGTTGACTACAGCTGGTTGCAGGTCGACGCCTTCGACGAGCACGGTAAGCCTCAGCACCGGCGCGGGGTGTCGTCAGAGCCGGGTGTCTACTTTCTGGGGCTGCCGTGGCTGACGCAGCGTGGCTCGTCCTTCATCTGGGGCGTCTGGCACGACGCCGCACGTCTGGCAGACCACATGGTGATCCAGCGCGGCTACCTGGCACACCGAACATCGGACTTGCCAGAGCGCGAGAGCCTGGTCCGGGCCGGATCGGGGGGCCACGGATGAACCATCGACGGATCCGTCGGTTCAACACGCGCGAGACCTATCCCGACCAGAATCTTGATAACGACCTGTGCCAGGCAGTGGTCGCCGGTGACACCGTCTACCTCAGGGGTCAGATCGGACAGGACCTCGACTCGCGTGAATCGGTCGCCATCGGTGATGTTGAGGGACAGGCCGAGAAGGCGATGGCCAACGTCGCGATGCTGCTCGACGAGTGTGGGTCGAGTCTGGACGACGTGGTGAAGGTCGTCGTCTATCTGACCGACATCCGTTACCGAGAGCCGGTGTATCGCGTGATGGGGCGTTGGCTGAAGGGTGTCTATCCGGTTTCGACCGGCCTGGTGGTCAGTGCGCTCGCTCGCCCAGAGTGGTTGGTCGAGATCGACGTCACCGCGGTGCTATCCACACCTGGTGCGCCATGACTTTCAGCGTTGCCGGTCACTGCGCGAGGACAGGGGCTATGGGTGTCGCGATCACGTCGTCGTCACCGGCTGTGGCGGCTCGATGCGCCTGGGTCCGCGGCGGAGTTGGTGCAGTGACGACGCAGAACGTCACCGATCCGCGCCTCGGACCGGTGATGCTGGACGCACTGGAGCGGGGTGCGGCCCCGGGCGCCGTCCTGGCTGAGATCGTGGCGTCACAGCCGGAGGCGAAGATCGCCTGGCGCCAGCTGACCATCGTCGATCGCAACGGCTCGACCGCGGCCTGGACCGGGCGGCAGGCGTTGGGCGTACATGCCGAGGTGATCCGTCCCGGGGTTGTCGTGGCGGGAAATCTGCTGTCTTCGCCATCGGTGCTGGACGCCGCAGCAGATGCCTTTGAAATGGATCCATCGATGACGTTGGGCGCGCGGCTGATCGCCGGACTGTCGGCGGCCCTAGCCGCTGGTGGTGAGGCGGGCCCGGTCCACTCAGCAGGCATCGTCATCGCTGATCGGGATCGGGTCTACTCCTGGCCGGTGACCGATCTGCGGGTCGACTGGCACAGCGAACCGGTGGCCGAGCTCGAGCGGCTCTGGGCGATCTGGCAGCCGCAGGAGCAGGCCTACCTGACCCGCGCCCTCGAGCCGGACAGCTCGCCGAGCTACGGGGTGCCTGGGGACGCACGGTGACAGCGACACCGGTCGTCAGAGCGGCAGCAACGAAGGTCGTGGAGCATGGCGCCAGCACGCTGGTCGACCTCAGTCACCGTATCCATGCGCATCCAGAGGTGGCCTGGGAGGAAGAGCGAGCCAGCGGCTGGGTCGGCGACGCCATGGCCGACGGGGGATTCTCCGTGACGTCCTCTGCCTACGGACTGCCAACCGCCCTCGAGGCTGTACGTGGTGAAGGGCCGCTGACCGTGATTGTGTGCGCCGAATACGACGCGCTGCCCGGGATTGGCCATGCCTGTGGGCACAATGTGATCGCAGCTTCGTCAGTTGGTGCCGCGCTGGCACTTGGCGCAGTTGCAGACGAACTCGGACTGCGCGTCGTTCTGCTTGGAACTCCGGCCGAAGAAGGAGGCGGCGGAAAGATCGAGCTGCTGTCACGCGGCGCCTTCGAAGGCGCGCACCTGGCACTGATGGCGCATCCTGGCCCGGTCGACGTTGCTCGTGCTGAGTCGTACGCGGTCTCGCACGTGAAGGTCTGCTACGACGGCAAGGCCTCGCACGCGGCCGCGTATCCCGAGGCGGGAGTGAACGCGGCCGATGCGTTCACCGTGGCGCAGGTGGCGCTGGGGCTCCTTCGCCAGCAACTGCCGCAAGACGTGCGGGTGCACGGAATCATCACCCATGGGGGCGATGCGCCCAATGCCATTCCAGATCACACCGAGGGTCGCTGGTATGTGCGCGGAACGACAACGACGCAGATGCTGGAGGTTGAAGCGCGCGCTCACAAGTGTTTTGAGGCAGGTGCTGTGGCCACGGGCTGCAGCCTGACGATTGCACCCGAGAGCCCGGCGTATGCCGAGTTTCGCAACGACGCGGACCTGCTGGCGACCTACATCACGAATGCGGAGGGGTTAGGGCGGCGATTCGCGGACGGCGGCGATCCGGCGGCACGGATGAATCGTGCGAGCACCGACATGGGCAATGTCTCGCAGGTGATCCCGGCCATCCACCCTTACATCGGTATCGACTCGCTGCCTGCGGTCAACCATCAGCCCGAGTTTGCAGCTGCTTCCGTGTCAACCGCTGCAGACCTCGCCGTCCTCGACGCAGCAACGGCGCTGGCGCTGACCGTTGTCGATGTTGCCAGTGACACTTACCAATGCGAGCGCCTGCTCGTGGGATCTGCGAGGGGCAGCGATGCGTGACCCGAGGTACGACGTCCTCTTCGAGCCGGTTCCCATCGGTCCGGTCACCGCGCCGAACCGGTTCTTCCAGGTGCCGCACTGCAACGGCATGGGCTACCGCGATGTGACAGCGCTCGCGACGATGCGTGGCGTGAAGGCCGAGGGCGGTTGGGGTGTCGTGTGCACCGAGCAGGTCGAGTTTCACTACTCATCGGACATCACACCTTTCATCGAGCTGAGGCTGTGGGACGACCAAGACATCCCTGCGCTTGCTCGGATAGCCGATCGCATTCATGAGCACGGCGCCCTGGCCGGCCTCGAGCTGTCCTACAACGGCATGAACGGTCCGAATCTTTACAGCCGCGAGGCTCCGATGGGTCCGGCTCACCTGCCGGTCGCCACCTGGTCCATGGACCCGGTGCAGGCACGCGCCATGACCAAGCAGGACATCGTCGATCTGCGTCGGTGGCACAAGGCCGCTGCCGGGCGGGCGATCAAGGCTGGCTACGACATCGTCTACGTCTATGCCGGACATGCGCTCGGCGGCATCCACCACTTCCTGAGTCCGCGCTACAACCAACGAACCGACGAGTACGGCGGTAGCACGCTCAACCGCATGAGGTTGCTTCGCGAGATTCTCGAGGACACGCGTGAAGCATGCGAAGGCAAGGCCGCCGTTGCGTGCCGGATCACCGTCGACGAGTTGCTCGGCGACGGTGGGATCGACCGTGCTGCGATCGAAGAGGTCATCGGCGAGCTCGCGGAGCACCCCGATCTCTGGGACTTCGTGCTGGGGTCGTGGGAGGACGACTCGGTCACTTCCCGCTTTGGTCCGGAGGCCGGGCAAGAGGAGTACGTCCGCGGCCTCAAGCAGCTGACGACCCGTCCAGTTGTGGGGGTCGGACGCTTCACCTCACCGGACACGATGGTGCGTCAGGTCAACCAAGGGATCCTCGACCTGATCGGCGCTGCCCGACCATCGATCGCCGACCCCTTCCTTCCGCGCAAGATCGAGGAGGGAAGGCTCGAGGACATCCGCGAGTGCATCGGCTGCAACATCTGTGTGTCAGGTGACTTCACGATGTCGCCGATCCGGTGCACCCAGAACCCGACGATGGGCGAGGAGTGGAGGCGTGGCTGGCACCCCGAACGGATCAAGGTGCGCGGCTCGCAAACATCAGTCCTCGTCGTCGGTGCCGGGCCCTCAGGGCTCGAGGCAGCAAAGTCGCTGGGTCAACGCGGATACAACGTCACCCTCACCGAGGCAACGCGTCAGCTGGGGGGGCGCGTGTGGCGCGAGTCGCGCCTGCCCGGTCTTGCCGCCTGGGTTCGGGTACTCGACTACCGCGAGCAGCAGATCCGATCCCTGAAGAACGTCGAGGTTGCGATGGAGTCGCCCATGGAGGCCGACGACATCATCGGCAGTGGGTTCGAGCATGTGGTGGTGGCCACCGGCGCCAAGTGGCGTGATGATGGCATCGGTCGCTGGCACTTGACCCCGGTGCCAACGGCAGGCTCGCTGCCGGTGCTGACCCCCGACGACCTGATGGCTGGCGAACGTCCGGTGGGTAAGCGCGTCGTGGTCTTCGACGATGACCACTACTACATGGGCGGGGTGCTTTCTGAGCTGCTCGCCGCTGAGGGGTACGACGTTCAACTCGTGACGCCGGCGGCACAGGTGTCGAGTTGGACGAACAACACGCTGGAGATCCTGCGTGTCCAGGAACGGGTGCTCAACGCCGGCGTCCAGGTGCGAACGGCCCGGACTCTGACCGCGCTCGGGGACGGCGACGTCACCATCGCGTGCGCTTACACCGCGCGCGAGGAGACGCTTCCTGCCGATGCTGTCGTGATGGTGACCGCTCGGCTCCCGCGCGATGAGCTCGTCACCGAACTCAATGGGCGGGCAAGCGAGTGGGAAGGCGCAGGCCTGCTGAGCGTTCGTGCTATTGGCGATGCCTTTGCTCCCGCCACGATCGCAGCGGCGGTCTATGAAGGACACAAGTACGCCGAAGAGCTGGACGGTCCAGTCCGAACTGGAGACAGCGTGCCTTTCCGGCGCGAGGTCACCGGCCTTTCCCCAGAGGAGATCCAGGTATGAGCCAACCCCAGAAGTCAGACACTGTGCCAGCTGTTCTGCCACTACACGCCGGAGCAGCGCTGTCGATGATCCTCGAGCCGACCGCATACGTGACGGCCGACAATGTCGTACATGGCGAGCCGGCCGAGCGCGGTGCTCTGGTGCACACCTCCGACGACGGCTCGTTCCTCGTTGGGGTGTGGGCTGCCGAGCCCTACGGCGAGACGTTCCCCGCCGGCTACCCGGGCGACGAGTTCGCCCAGGTCATCGAGGGGCGGCTGACCTTGATTGATCCGGATGGCTCAAGCCGGACGTTCGCTGCAGGGGACTCCTACGTGATGACCAAGGGCTGGGCTGGAACCTTCCAGGTGGACGCCAGCTTCACCAAGTACTTCGTCCTCCACCTCGGCTGACAGGGAGACCACGGGATGTCGACGATGACCAGGGATCACTGGGAGCAGCGCGCCGCCACTTTGACGCTTCCAGGTGCCGCCTACATCGACGGCGCGCAGGTTGACGTTGCGTCGGGGCAGACGTTCGCGAACTTCAGCCCCACTACTGGTGACATCCTGAACAACGTTGCCGCCGCCGAAGTGGCCGACGTTGACCGAGCGGTGGCGTCCGCACGTGCGGCGTTCGTCCAGGGCGACTGGGCCAACAGCTCACCCGGTGAGCGCAAAGAGGTACTCCTTCGCCTGGCCGGTCTGATCCGCGAAAACGCTGATGAGCTCGCCCTGCTCGAGAGCCTTGACATGGGCAAGCCGATCAGTGATGCGCTGAATGTCGACGTCCCTGCAGCGGCAGGCGTCTGGCAGTGGCATGCCGAGGCGATCGACAAGATCTATGACGAGATCGCGCCGACCGGTCGCGGCGATCTGGCCCTGGTGCGACGCGAGCCGCTGGGAGTGGTGGCTGCGGTGGTTCCTTGGAACTTCCCGCTCGACATGGCGGCCTGGAAGTGCGCACCTGCCCTGGCGACCGGGAACTCGGTGGTGCTCAAGCCCGCTGAGCAGTCGCCTCTTTCGGCGCTACGGCTTGCTGAGCTAGCCACCGAAGCCGGAGTGCCGGACGGAGTGCTCAACGTGCTGCCGGGGTTCGGCGAGACGGCCGGCCAAGGGCTGGGCAGACACCCCGATGTGGACTGTCTGGCCTTCACCGGATCGACCGAGGTCGGCAAGCTGTTCCTGTCGTACTCGGCCGAATCCAATGCCAAACAGGTGTGGCTCGAACTCGGTGGCAAGAGTCCCAATATCGTTTTCGCAGACGCGCATTCGCTCGAGGAGGTGGCCACCAAGTCAGCCTTCGGAATCTTCTACAACCAAGGCGAAGTGTGCTCGGCGAACTCCCGACTGTTGGTACATCGTTCGGTCAAGGACGAACTGCTCGAACTGCTCGTTGAGCAAGCGGCGACGATGGCACCGGGCCACCCACTGGACCCAGTGACCACGATGGGTGCGCTCGTCAGCCGGGAGCACACTGACCGGGTCATGGAGTTTGTCGACACCGGTCGGCGAACAGCGCGGCTGGTGACCGGCGGTGAGCGACTCACCCTGTCGAGCGACTGCTACGTGACACCGACCATCTTCGACGATGTCCGCAACGACCAGGAGCTCGCTCGTGACGAGATCTTTGGTCCGGTTCTGTCGGTCATCCCGTTCGACGATGAGGATGAGGCAGTCAGCGTCGCCAATGACACCCGGTTCGGGCTTGCGGCATCGGTATGGACCTCTGACCTCTCACGAGCCCTTCGGGTGTCGGAACGGTTGAAGGTGGGCACAGTCTCGGTGAACACTGTTGACGCACTGAGCCCGATGACGCCGTTCGGTGGATTCAAACAATCCGGTGTTGGCCGCGACTTGTCCATCCACTCCTTCGACAAATACACCGGGTTGAAGACCACCTGGATCTCGTACTGACATGCGAGCCCACGACACGGGACTCACGTGACGACCCCTCCAGAGCGGTTGTCAGGAGCACGATTCACCCTGCGCCAACTCGAGTACTTCGTCGCCGTGGCCGAGGCGGGAACGGTCACTTCTGCGGCCGAGCGGGTTCACCTCTCACAGTCTGCGATGTCGACAGCGCTTGCTGACCTCGAACGGGTTCTCGGCGTACAGCTGTTGGTCAGACACCATGCGCGCGGCGTAACGCTTACGCCTTCCGGTGACGAACTGCTGATCTCAGCGCGCGAGCTGCTGCGACAAGCCGACGACCTCGACACATCGGCACATGCTCTGGGCGAGGGACTCGTGGGACGCGTTCGGCTCGGATGCTTTGCGATCTTGGCCCCGTATCTGGTGCCTCCTCTGGTGGCGACAGTCGTCGAAGAGCTGCCGGGCTTGGAGGTGGAGCCGATCGAGGAACCTTTGGATGGTATTGAGAGCGGGCTCCGTGAAGGACGCTTCGAGGTCGCACTCACCTACGATCTGGGTCTTGGGGAGGGGATTGAGCGTCAACCGCTGCTCGAGATCCGGCCACATGCACTGCTCGCCTTTGACCACCCGCTGAGCACGGGAGAGCCAGTTCGACTTGCTGACCTGGCGGATGAGCCCTTCGTTCTGCTGGACCTGCCCCACAGCCGCGACTACTTCAAGGCTGCGTTCACGGCCGCGGGCGTGCAGCCGCGCATCAGGTACCGCACTCGAAGTGCGGAGACTGCCCGTGCGCTCGTCGGTCGAGGGCTTGGGTGGAGCCTGCTCAACCTGCGGCCGAGCAATGATGAGTCGCTGGAGGGTCGTCGGGTCGTGGCCTGTGACCTTGCTGACGCTATGCCGGCCCTCACCGTCGTTCTCGCGAAAGCGCACGGAACCCGACTGACCAAGCGCGCCCTGGCCCTGGAACAGGTGGCCCTTCGAGTGTTGGCCCAGCAGCCGCTCGGAGAGAACCCGGTGAGCTAGATGTACAGGGACTGGAACTGTTCGTTGTAGCTCGTTTCCTCGTCACCGGAGATGTCTTGGAAGATGCTCAGTGATGCGTAGTCAGCCGCAGAGGGGAAGATGAGCGGATTGGACGCAAGATCCTCGTCGAACTTCGCCATCTCGTCTTGAGCCCCTTCAATCGGACAGATGTAGTTGACCCACGCAGACAACTTGGCGGAGACCGCCGGGTCGCAGTAGTAGTTCATCCAGAGCTCGGCGTTCTTCTTGTTGGCCGCCTGGTTCGGAACCATCATGTTGTCCGACCAGAGCATTCCTCCGCCGTCCGGCACCACGAATCGCATGTTGGGATTGTCGAACTGCAGTTGGATGATGTCGCCGGACCACGCGACGCAGGCTTTGATGTCGCCCAGCGCCAGCATCTGGGTGTAGTTGTTGCCGGTGAACTGGCGGATATGGCCGCTGTCGGTGGCGGTCTGCAACATCTCAATGGCTGAGGCGAACTGGTCGGTGGTGAAGTCTTCGGGATCGGCGCCCTGATCGAGCATGACCAGCCCGGTGGTGTCGCGCATGTCTTTGAGGACCGTGACGGCACCCGCTAGATCGGGATTCGTCAGCAGGTCGTTGATGCTGGTTATCGGGCCGGTCTGTGACTCGTCATAGGCAATGCCGGTGATTCCTGACTGCCACGGCACGGTGAACTCGCGTTTGGGGTCGAATGGCGGGGCCTGGAGTCGCTCGACGAGATTGGACAGATTGGGAATGTTGGCCTTGTCGAGTGGCTCCACCCATCCGAGCTGCATCATCTTGGCGGCGGTCCAGTCGGTGAGTATGAAGGTGTCGTATCCGGTGTCAGTTCCGGCATCGAGGATTGGCCTCATCTTGCTGAAGAACTCACCCATGTCATTGATCGGTTCGGTGTAGTTCACGGCGATGTCGTACTTGTCCTGGAACGCCAGTAGCGTGGGGTGAACCTTCTCCCCGTCCACCCGTTTGGTGTCGATGTAGAGCGGCCAGTTCGCAACGTTGAGTACCTGCTGGCCGCCCGAGTCCGCACCTGACTGGGCGTCCGGTTCGCTGTTGCCACAGCCAGCCAATAAGCCGCTGGCAGAGACCGCGGCGGTACCCGCTGCGGCGCCGAGGAGTCGTCGCCGCGAGAGTGCTCGCCCCGGCAGGCTCATCGCAGATGACTCGTGATCGGGCAAAGATGGCATCGTGGATCTCCTGGGTCGGCATCGGCACCGGGCGCGAACGAACGCATCTGTGCACCGCCACTGTGAGGTGACTCAGGGCAACGGTCAAACACATCTTTTCGGGGATTGGCATCGGCCTAGCCGAAGGCCTGGCCAGAGGCGTGCCTCAGGAGTGCCAGCCGAGAGGGGGATCTTCTCCGACTCGGCCGTCCACGGCCTCTCTGAGCAGGTCGGCATGCCCGGTGTGTCGGCCGTACTCCTCGATGAGGTCGCAGATGAGCCTGCGCAGACTCGCATGGCGACCGTCGGGTGTCGCCAGGTCGACGAGCTGTTCGACCCCACCGCGCGCCAATGCCGCATTCAGCCGGGAGCGAGATCGCTCAACGGCACCGTCCCACAGTGCGTACAGGTGCTCTGGGCTGTCGCCTCTTGCTGATTGAAAGACCCAAGCTTCGTCACCATTCCAAGGAGTTGCGTCCCAGGGCGCGCCGATCGGTGCCCCGGCGAGTTTGCTGGTGAACGCTTCGTCCTCGACGAGGGCCAGGTGTTTGAGCAGGCCAGCCAAGGTTAGAGAGGACGCGCCAATTCGGGTCTGCAGCCCAGAGCTGTCGAGGCCGTCAGCCTTCCAGCGGAAGGTGGCACGGAGCCGGTCGAGCGCACCGATGAGGTGTTCGGTCTCGGAGCCGGCGAGAGGTGGCTCCCAAGGCGGGTCGTCGTTGGCGGTCATCGGGCCACCCTAGACGCCAGTGAACAGCGACGAGTGCGGGCGATGGCGAGCCGAGAGGCGTCCGCCCATGGCCGTCGGTGATCAGATCCGGCGTCCATCCGGGTGGACTTCTGACCGATTGGCTGCGCACTCTAGGGGGCGTGCGTCAAGGTTCTGGCGATGTCTGACGACAAACTCATGGTGACCGTGAACTCTGGTCCATCCGAACCCGACGACGCCCTCCACGAGGACGTCGTCCGTTCGACTCTGCCCGTATTAGGCGGTTTGAGTACTTTGACGATGGCTGGCCTCGCTGGTGCCGCAGCGGCTGCCGAACTCGGGACGGCCGCTGTGGCCGGACTCGCTGCGGCCACCGGCCTGCTAACGGTGCTTTCGGTCGCTGCGTGGATGTGGCGGCAGTGGCTGCCGATCCCTGAGGTCGTCGCGGTCAGCATGGTGCTCTTCCCCGCGGGTGGAGGCGTGGTGGGGCTGGTGCTCTCCGACGACGTCACCTGGTCCCTAGGTGTGATTGCAGCTATGGGGCTCGTCGGAGCCAGCGTTGTCTCGACCCGCTGGGTGGTTGCGGCCGTCTACACCGTCTGGGTCGGCTGGCTTGCCGGGCTGGCAGCGGCCAACCTCCTGCAGTGGCCCCTCGGTTGGCTCGGTGCTGGTGCCGTCGTAACGGCCGCGTCCGTGATGGCGTCGGTCAACCGACGTCGGATGGCCGAGCAAATCGCTGAGCTCTCAGCAACCGCTGAACAAGTCTCGGTCCGCGACCCACTAACTGGACTGGTCAACCGGCAAGGTTTGTCGATGATGGGTCAGCAGATCGTCGAGAACGCGCGACGGTCCGGGGACGCCGTGCACTGCGTCTACGTAGACATCGATCAGTTGCGACACGTCAATGAAGTTGCGGGTCACGAAGCTGGCGACGACGTTGTGGTTGCCATCGCTGATGCGCTCAGGACCATCACCCGAGGCACCGACATCGTCGCCCGCTGGGGTGGTGACGAGTTCTGCGTTGTTGGTCCTGGCCCTGGCATGAGCCCCATGGAGCTCGAGCGTCGGTTGCGCGAGCGCGTTCTCCAGAGCCCCCCGGTGCCGATCGATGTGTGGGAGCCGAAGGTGTGCGCTGGTGGCGCCATGCTCGCCCCATGGGACTCCGGAACGCTCGACACCCTGTTGGGCAAAGCTGACCAAGAGATGTACCTCAGGCGGGCCCTTCGCCGGGGTGGCCCACGCTCGCGCACGGCCGCTGCCGCCGAAGAGGAGCAGCAGCCCAATTCCTGAGGCGCGCTGGGGGTCAGAGGTGGCGTTAGCGCACAAAGGTGACCGCCGAACGCCACCTTTGTGCGCGATGACCAGGTGACGTGGTCATCGGGAGCGGGTGGGAGGGGGACTACCCTGGGTTGTCGTGACCGAACCGACTTCCCCCGATGCGCTACCCCAGCCTGGCGCGCTACCCCAGCCTGGCGAGCCCCGCGAGAGTTACGACGTCCTCGCCACCCAGGAGAAGTGGCTGCCGATCTGGGACGAGCTCGCAGCCTTCCGTTCCGGTGACCCGTCTGACGAGCGTCCCAAGAAGTACGTGCTCGACATGTTCCCGTACCCGTCCGGTGACCTTCATATGGGCCACGCAGAGGCGTACGCGCTCGGTGACGTGGTTGCGCGCTACTGGGTGCAGCGTGGATTCAACGTCATGCACCCGATCGGGTGGGACGCCTTCGGGCTGCCGGCTGAGAACGCTGCCATCAAGCGCGGGATCGATCCAGCCGCGTGGACGTACGAGAATATCGCGACGCAGAAGGCATCGATGCGACGCTACGCATGTTCGTTCGACTGGGATCGGGTGCTGAACACCTGCGACCCAGAGTTCTACCGATGGAACCAGTGGCTCTTTCTGCGTCTGTTCGAGAAGGGGCTCGCCTATCGCAAGCCCGCACAGGTGAACTGGTGCCCGAACGACCAGACTGTGCTGGCCAATGAACAGGTCGTCGGCGGCCTGTGCGAGCGGTGCGACACCCCAGTCACGAAGAAGAAGCTCACGCAGTGGTACTTCCGAATCACCGACTATGCCGACCGACTGCTCGACGACATGGCGCAGTTGGAAGGTCAGTGGCCAGAGCCGGTGTTGCTGATGCAGCGCAACTGGATTGGCCGCTCAACTGGTGCTGACGTCGCCTTCGAGATCGAGGGTCGGGCTGAATCGGTAACGGTGTACACCACTCGCCCTGACACCCTCTTCGGTGCAACGTTCTTCGTGGTGGCAGCTGACTCGGACCTTGCTGCCGAGCTCGCTGGAGGTGCATCTGCTGAGGTGCAGCAACAGTTCGACCAGTACCTGGCCCAGGTACGGCAGACCTCCGAGATTGACCGACTCGCCACCGATCGGCCGAAGACCGGCGTCTTTCTGGAGCGTTATGCCGTCAATCCGGTCAATGGTGAGCGGTTGCCGATCTACGCAGCTGACTATGTGCTCGCCGACTACGGGCACGGCGCGATCATGGCTGTACCAGCGCATGATCAGCGCGACCTCGACTTTGCCAAAGCGTTCGATCTTCCGGTGCGCCTCGTTGTTGATACCGGAGAGGAAGACCCAGAGTTATCCGGCGTTGCTACGACTGGCGACGGCCAACTGGTGAACTCTGGCCAGCTTGATGGACTCGGTAAGACCGAAGCCATCGAGACGATAGTCGCCGAGCTCAGCGCCAAGCAGCACGGGAACGCCGCCGTCAACTACCGACTGCGCGACTGGCTGATCTCGCGCCAACGCTATTGGGGTACGCCGATCCCGATCGTGCACTGTCCCGACTGCGGCGAGGTACCGGTGCCGGACGAACAGTTGCCGGTTGTGCTTCCGCCGTCCGAGGGTCTGGACATGAAGCCCAAGGGCACGTCGCCGTTGGGCGCCGCCACCGACTGGGTCAATGTTCCCTGCCCTACCTGCGAAGGCCCGGCCACGCGTGATACCGACACGATGGACACCTTCGTCGACTCGTCGTGGTACTTCCTGCGCTACCTCGACCCTCAGCTCGAAACGGCCCCCTTCGACGTCCAAGCAGCCAAGCAGTGGATGCCGGTCGACCAGTACGTCGGCGGGGTGACGCACGCGATCTTGCACCTGCTCTACAGCAGGTTCTTCACCAAGGTCCTATTCGACTTGGACTACGTCGACTTCACCGAGCCGTTCACGCGCTTGCTCAATCAGGGCATGGTCGTCATGAACGGATCTGCGATGAGCAAGTCGCGAGGCAACTTGGTGCGACTGTCAGATGAGCTGGCCAAGAACGGCGTCGACGCGATCCGGCTCAGCTTGGTGTTCGCTGGGCCGCCCGAGGATGACATCGACTGGGCCGACCTCTCAGCAACCGGGTCGCGCAAGTTTCTGGCAAGGGCCTGGCGGCTCTCCGGTGACGTCACGTCAGAACCTGGCGTCGACCCGGCCACCGGCGATCTCGCGCTGCGCAAGGCTACCCACCGGGCGCTGAGTGAAGGGTCTCACGCGGTCGAGACCTTCCGCTTCAACTCGATGGTGGCGCGAACGATGGAACTGGTGAACAGCACGCGCAAGGCGATCGACTCCGGCTGTGGTCCCGCCGATCCGGCGGTGCGTGAGGCCGCCGAGGCGGTCTCGATCATGCTGTCGGTGGTTGCGCCGTATACCGCTGAAGAGATGTGGGATCGGCTTGGGCACCAGCCCAGCGTCGCCCTTGCGGGCTGGCCGGCCGTCGACGAGTCGCTACTTGTCGCAGACGTGGTCACCTGCGTCGTGCAGGTTTCCGGCAAAGTACGGGCGCGTCTGGAGGTTTCGCCGACGGTCACCGAGGACGAGCTGCGCGAGTGGGCGATGGCCGACGCCAACGTGCAGCGGGCGCTGGACGGCCGTGAGGTACGCACCGTAATCGTGCGCGCTCCCAAGCTGGTCAACATCGTGCCGGTATGAGCCACACCGTTGCGGTCGTCACCGACTCCACTGCGTACCTTCCGGCAGTACAGGCTGTTGCCGCAAACGTGACGGTGGTGCCGGTGCAGGTGATTGTTGGCGGCGAGACGTTCGATGAGACGGCCGTGTCATCGGCCGACATCGCTGAGGCGCTGCGCGAGTGGCGCCCGATCTCGACATCGCGCCCCTCTCCGTCTGTCTTTGCCGAGCTGTACCAGCGTCTGGCCGTCGACGGAGCTGACGAGATCGTCTCGATCCACCTGTCGGGCGCGATGTCGGCAACGGTCGAGTCGGCCGAGCTGGCTGCCAAAGAGGTCTCGGTTCCTGTCCGGGTTATCGACAGCAGGTCGATCGGCATGGGGCTGGGCTTCCCGGTGCTTGCAGCTGCGCACGCCGCATCGTCGGGCGCAGACGCAGAGCGAGTGGAGCAGATCGCGCGCCAGCGATGCGCGTCGGCATCAGTGCTCTTCTACGTCGACACTCTCGAGTACCTCCGTCGCGGCGGGCGGATCGGAAAGGCGGCTGCGCTCGTTGGCTCAGCGCTGTCGGTCAAACCGCTGCTGCATCTGGTCGACGGCAACGTGACACCTCTCGAGAAGGTGCGAACGACGTCGAAAGCACTTGCCAGGCTCGAAGAGCTGGCACTTGACCGGGTGGGTGATGGCGCTGCCGACGTCGCCGTCCAGCATCTGGCCAACGCTGACCGGGCGCACGCGCTGGCGGCGCGCATTCAGGAGAGCGCCGGCGGGGCAGTGGCCGTGACTGTTGGCGAGGTCGGTGCCGTCGTCGGAGCGCATGTGGGACCGGGGATGATCGCAGTCGCCGTCTGCCCGCGCTGAGCGCGCGCTAGGGCCACGTGTCGTCGTCGGGGGCGACGTCCAACTTGCCGCCGTCCACGCAGTCAGCGGTCTGGTAGGCGGACGGCATTCGCGGGTAAACCTCCGCGTAGTATCGCTCGGCCACCGATCGGCCCTCGTCTTCCGTTGCCCCCAACCATTGGGCGACGTCGTCGAGGCGCTGGAGCGCAGCGCACTCCGTCTCACTCTCAGCGCGGATTCCAGCTAGGTGATACGACTCATGAGTCAGCACTTGGATCCCGATGATCTGTTCCACCGTGGGGTTCGACTTGTCACTGTGCACGTAGTTGCGCAGGTCGTTGCAAGCGTCTCGTTCCAGGCGTCCGGTGTCGCTCGGTGAGCCATCTGCGTTGAAGGGGACATACCCAGCCTCGGCCGTCGGATCGAGCAGTGCTCCGGTGAACCGTTGGCACTCGATGCGGACCTCGCGATCGGCGATCCTCACCGCTACCGCAGAGAACTGGTCCTGGTCCGCTTGGAACCTCCACTCCTGCCACCCCAGGAAGAGCGCAGGCACCAGCAGTAGTGGAATGAGGATCGTGTGACGGTGCCCCATCAGATGACGGCCCGATGCTGCCGCCGACGCAGCGAGTAGGGCGATCACGATCCACAGGCGCACTCGAGGTGAATCGGCAGGTGTCGAGGGGTGCTGAAGTCTGCTCGTTCATCCCCAGGGGGGATCTGCGTTCTTGTCCCCAGGTCGAACAGCGTTCGACCGGGGTTCGCCCATCTGCTGCCTAGGGTCGCGGCATGTTTGGATCTGGACGCCCCGACGGCGCAGCAGCCCGCACCAGGCTGCGGGCAATCACCCCTCGCTGGGTGCCGACAGAGGCTGATGTCGCCGAGGCCGCAGCCAGCCATGACGCTGCGTTCGTCGGGGCTGTTGCTACCCCTGGACCCAGCCCAGCCAGGCACGCCCTTCCTGAGCGTCAACGGCCAGTCTGGCGCCTAGATGCGGCTGCGGTTCGGGGGCTGGTCTCGCTGGCATTGGCCGGAGTGGCAGGTGCCCTCGTCGTTGTCATCCTCGGATGGCCCCGAGGGGCGGCGGCGCCGCCAATCGACGCGGTCACAGGCGCGAAGCGTGCGCCTGTGCAGAGTGTGCTCGAGCAGCCGTCGCCGTCCGCGTCCGCTTCGGGGGTGGTGGTGGTCGACGTCGACGGCGCGGTTCGGCGTCCAGGGGTCGTGGAATTGCCGAACGGATCGCGCGTGGTAGACGCGATCAAGTCGGCCGGCGGTGTCCTGCCACGGGGAGACACCGGCTCACTCAACCTGGCTCAGGTGTTGCTCGACGGCGAGCAGGTAGTCGTGCCCCGAGAGGGTGACACCGCCGCGCCGATAGGCCCCGTCGGCGCGGCCAGCCCCGCGCCAGGGTCGGCCCCAGCGGCGGAGCTGGTCAACGTAAACACGGCAACAGAGGTTGAGCTCGAGACGCTGCCCGGCATCGGACCGGTTCTGGCCGCCGCAATCGTCGAGTGGCGAACGCAGAACGGCGGCTTCACCTCCATCGATCAGCTGCAGGAAGTGTCGGGCATTGGGCCGAGTACGTTCGCTGACCTCGCTCCGCTCGTGCGCGTGTAGTGCCTGAACGGCCGTTAGACCTTCGGCTGGCGATTCCCGTCGTAGCGCTGTGGGTTGGTGCATGGCTCGCGCCACTGGTCGCTCCGCGCATCGTTCTTGTCGGTGCGCTGGTTCTCGGGCTGGCCCTGGCGCTCGGCAGGCGATGGATATCGGGTCTGGCGATCGTGGCAGTTGCCTTGTTCCTCGTTGGAGTGACATCGATATCCCTGCGAGTGGTGAACCTGCACTCAGACCCGATGTCGACGTGGGCGGCAGAGCACCGGTCGGTCAACATCACCGGTGTGGTGACTGCTGATCCGGAGTTCGAGCGGCGTCAGTCATTCGGGAGCGGTGACCAGTTGCAGGTTCGGGTCGAGCTGAGAGCTGAACGCCTGGCGTCAGCTGGCGACTGGATCGATGTGCGTTCCCCGGTGCTCGTCGTCGGCGACGGTGACGGTTGGCAAGACATTCGCTTCGGCGAGACCGTGTCGCTCAGCGGTTCGCTTAGACCTGCTCCAGGGACGCGACCTTTGGCCGCGTTCGTCTTCGCATCGGTGGCACCGACTGTCATTGGGCAGTCACCCGTGCTACTGCGCGGGGCGGAGGCCATGCGTAGCGGCCTCAGGTCTGCGGTGGCTGGCACCGGCTCGGACGCCCAGGGACTGTTACCTGCGCTGGTTGTTGGCGACACGAGCGCGATGCCGCCCCTTCTGACGGCGGACCTTCGCGATAGTGGCCTCGCCCACTTGACGGCTGTTTCCGGAGCCAATGTTGCGATCGTTGTTGGTGTCGGACTGCTGGCCGCCAGGTGGATCGGGATCCGTGGTTACGCCCTTGTGTGGGTGGGTCTGGTGCTGGTCGGGTGGTTTGTCCTGCTGGCTCGGCCGCAACCGAGCGTGCTGAGGGCTGCGGTCATGGGATCCATCGCGTTGGTTGCCATTGGTGTCGCCGGCCGCACCCAGGCAGTTCGATCGTTGTTGGCGAGTGTGGTGGCGCTGCTGTTGGTCGACCCGTGGCTGTCGAGGTCGTGGGGCTTTGCTCTGTCAGTGGCCGCGACCGCGGGTCTGGTGTTGTTGGCCCGTCGGTGGAGTGGCCGGCTACCCGAACGCTGGCCGCACCCCGTTCGCGAAGCCACGGCCGTGGCGTGCGCCGCCCAGGTGGCGACGCTGCCTTTGGTCGTTGCCCTGTCTGGTCAGGTCGCACTGTTGTCGGTGGTCGCCAACCTGCTGGCGGCACCAGCCGTGGCTCCGGCCACGGTGTTCGGCGCGGCTTCGGCGGCCGTCTCTCCGATGCTGCCGTCGGTGGCTCACTGGCTCGCGTGGCTCGGGCAGTGGCCGGCGGCCTGGATCGCGACGGTGGCGCACCGAACGGCAGCTGCGCCGCTGGCGACGATGCCGTGGCCGGATGGCTGGGCTGGTGGACTTCTTGGGTTGGGCTGTTTGGTGGTGGCCGGCGCTGTCTGGCGGGTTGGGAGCGGTCGGCGGTGGTGGAGACCTCGGCGTGTGGTCGTCATGCTTGTGGTGGCAGTCATCGTGCTGGCCGCGTTGGTTGTGGGTCCAGGCCGGTGGCCGCCGCGCGGGTGGGTTTTCGTGGCCTGCGACATCGGCCAGGGCGACGCCCTGGTGGTCAACCTGGGAGATGGGGCTGGCCTTGTCGTTGACGCTGGTCCCGACCCCGCCATGGTCGATCGATGTTTGGATCGCCTCGGCATCAAGCAAGTGCCCTTGCTTGTCCTTACGCACTTTCACGCCGATCACGTCGACGGGCTTCCGGGCGTGCTTGACGGGCGTCGCGTTGAGTCGGTTCTGGTGAGCCCACTTCGCGAGCCACCTGAGCAAGTCGACATGGTGGCTTCTGCGACTCAGGGCATGTCGGTGACCGAGGCCGTGCCTGGCCAGACCGGGCAATGGGGGCCAGCTGCTTGGCGGGTGCTCTGGCCGAGCGAGCTGATCACGGGAGAGGGCTCGGACGCCAACAATGCCTCGGTGGTGCTGCTCGTCGAGGTCTCCGGAGTTCGCCTGCTGCTAACCGGCGACGTCGAACCTGCAGCGCAGCAGGCGATGCTTCGCAACGGTGCCGTGCCCCGGGCGGATGTACTGAAGGTGCCTCATCACGGATCCCGATTTCAGGATGCGGAGTTCCTGTCAGCTGTTGGTGCTCGAGTGGCGGTAATCAGCGTCGGGGAGGGGAACCCTTACGGACACCCGGCCCCTGAGTTGGTCGAGTCGCTCTCCGACGCAGAGATGATCGTGGCTCGGACCGATACCGATGGGAGTGTGGCTGTCGTGGTCGACGGTGATGACCTTCGCGTGGTGACGTTGGGCTGAGTCGGTGGTGAACCGGGAAGGGGTCTCACCTCTCGGGTCGCGAACGTGAAGGTCGTCAACTGGCCACAATTGTTGAGGGTCACGGTCAAAGTCCTGAAGATTGTGTCTCATTGAGTTTCTTCGCCGGGGGGAGTGTGTTGGGACCGGTAGAGGCGGTCGTAGGCGTCGGCGAGTGCGGGTAGGTCTTTGCGCGGCACATGATCGAAGAAGTGGCGGCGGACTGATTCCACGTGGACCGGCCCCATTCGGTCGCAGAGCTTCTTGCCGGCCCGGGTGATCTGCGCGTGCACGTGACGGCGGTCACCATCGCGCCTCCGCCGCGTAACCAGGCCACTGTCTTGCATGCGGCTGATGCGGTAGGTGATGACGCTGGCCTCGACGCCAAATTGTTCTGCGAGGTGTCCCATAGCCAGACCTGCCGGGGTGTCGCTCAGCATGAGCAGGATGCCGTGGTCGAGCAGTGTGATGTCGAAGGCATCGCGCAGGTCGCGGTCCAGTGCCGCAAACATGTGCATTCCGGAGACGACCAGCGGGTGCCAGGCCCTCATCTCACTTGAGTCGAGCCAGCGGGGTTCCTGGTTCATGGAAATGAAGGTAACAGATGCTTGCAATCTGAAGTACCACCGTGGCAGGATGCTTCAAATCCGAAGGATTCTATCTGGGAGGTATCCGTCATGGCAGTTCTGCAACTCGTCCGCTTCCGTACCCAGTTCGAGGTCAACGAAGATGAGATGCTCGCGCTGAACGAGCGGTTCCAGCGCGAGGTCACACCGACCCTGCCCGGCCTCCAGCGCCGCGAGGCGACCCTGTCCGAGGACGGAGAATGGCTCCTCGTGCTGCGTTACAGCGACATGGAGCACGCCACCGCCGGACCCCGAGCCGACACCGGGCCAATCGCCCAAGAGTTCATGTCCAAAATTGACATGGCCACCATGTCCGTATCGTTCGTCCCCGTCGTCTCAGACTGAACCGGCTGCTACCTCGTGAGTGCGATTGTCGTCCCCCCGGGCGGTGGGACCGACCATGACTGGGCACAAGATCACGTCTTCGTGAAAGCGTCGATGGGCCTCACCGACGGCCGGGCAACGGTGGTAGAGGACGTGCTTAAGCCAGGCTTCCACCTCGCGCGGCACCATCATCGACGGATGGTCGAGATCTTCTACATCCTCGACGGCGATGTTGACTTCACCTTCGACGATGGCACCACCCTGGCTGGACCGGGGACGACGATCGTGATCCCAACATCGGTGTGGCACGAAGTCAGCTGCTCGTCGGGCGGCCGACTGATCACCGTGTTCACCCCCGGCGGATTCGACAAGTACCTCGACGAACTGGCCCGGATGAACGACAAGCAACTGCAGGACCCGGAGGCGATGCGTCGTCTCAACGAGGAATTCGATATCTGGAACGCGCCGTGATCCAACTGTAAGTGGGCGCATAGCGATGACCTGTTGGCTGTGCCCTAGCGGCTGTCGCCACGATGGCGAATCAGTTCCAGCCCCTCGACGACTGCCGCGGTGCGCTTTGCCCCGAGCACGCCAGTGAACTCGCGCCCCACATTCTGGGCATGGATCACGGCTGCGGCCTTGAGGCGCCGTTGGCCGGTGCCGGTCAGCACGGCCAGAAAGCTTCGCCCGTCGGTGCTGGACCGCTTGCGGGCGATCAACTCCGCCTCGACCATTCGGTCCACGAGCCTGGATATACCCCCACTGGTCAAGACCATCTCCTCGCCCAGTTGACCGATAGCCATGCGCCGGCCCGGCATTCGATCGAGGCGCATCATCACTTCAAACCATGCGTGCGTGATTCCGCACTGCTCGCGCAGACCACGGTCGAGGAGTCGGTCGAGTCGTGCGGCGGCTTCGAACAGCACGCCGGCCGCCGCGATGTCTGGGTCGTCGATTAGCTGGCGCACCAACCTGGCCTCCGTGGGTAAGCGGACTTCGCGAATGGAATTTATCTGACTAGTCAGGTACTTTTGTCTACATGATACCCACAGAACTCAACCTCTTCGCCCCTGTCCAGGAGGCCACGCGACGGCATGTGCGTGTTCACGGTTGCGGTGCCTATACCTACGCCGACGGCTCACTGCCTGGTGTTATCGCCGGAATCGCGCGCGCGCGCCGTGTAGTCGAGGTGGGAACTGCCCTCGGTTACACCGCGCTATGGCTGGCACATGGCGCGCCCGACGCGCTCGTGGACACCATCGAGAACGATGACCAGCACGTGGCCCTCGCCCGTGCTGCGATACGTGAGCACGGGATGTCCGAGCGGGTTACCGTGCATCACGGAGACGCCGACGACATCCTCATGACCCTCGACCAGGGCTCCTACGATGTCGCGTTCTTCGACGGGTTCACTCCGACGTTGACGACCATCACGGCGATGCGGGGGCTACTCCGGCCCGGCGGGACGTTGGTCGCAGGAAACCTGACGCTCGGGATCAGTCGGGCTGTTGAGGCCGACCTCGAAAATCCCACCCGATGGCTCGTGCACTCCTTGGGCGAGACCGCGTTGTGCGTCAAGCAAGGAACCGCGTGAGCACGAACGGACACGACCGCGTCCTGCTGATCACCGGGGCTTCGGCGGGTATCGGGGCGGCCACCGCGCGTGCGGCGGTAGCGGCTGGGTACCGACTCGCCCTGATCTCACGATCCGGCGCCGATTCCGGCGGCGACGTCGATGGCAGCCGGACGCTGCGGCTCAGGGCAGATATCACCTCTTGGACCGAGTTGACGGCGGCCATCGATGCGACGGTTGCCGCGTTCGGCCAACTCGATGCGGTCTTCGCTAACGCAGGTATCGCTGCCGGCGCATCGAGCTTCGTGGATGGCGAGCCGACGCCCGATGCCTGGCGCACGATGATCGACACAAACGTTTTGGGCTGCGCGTTGACGGCCCGTGCCGTGATGCCCCATCTCCTGGCGAGCCAGGGTCGACTGGTCTTGACCGGCTCTGTGCTCGGTCGATACCCAATGGCTGGTTCGCTCTACTCGGCTACTAAACATGCCGTATTCGGCATCGCCGATGTGCTACGCGCCGAACTGACCGGCAGCGGTGTTTCCATCTCGATCGTCGAGCCCGGACCAGTGGCTACTGCATTCAACCCAACCCTCACCGACCCGGATCTGGCTCCCACCCCGCTCCTTCAAGCAGACGACGTCGCTCGAATGGTCATGTTCGTGCTCGACCAACCACAGGGAGTGGACGTGAACGAGTTGCTCATCCGCCCGCACGGGGCAACACCGTGAGCCTCGCCGAACACGAGGGCGTGCTGCCTCGATCACTGACTTTCGCTATTCGGCGCCGGTCGATTCGTATGCCTCAATCCGTGCGCGGATCAGCACTTTCAGGAGGTTGATCGGCAGCTTGCGGTCGTAGGGGAGCTTGATGAAGCCCTCTCCGGACTCGTAGCCGGCGGCTTCAACCGCTGCTCGTTGGGTAGCGAAGAACGGCGGGGAGAACCGAAGTGAGCAGTGGTTCTTAAAACCCTGGAGCATCCACAGGTTTGTCTTGTCACCGCGGACGTACACCGGCATGTTCCACTTCAGCTCTTCTCGCGCCTCCGGATCGGCCTTGAGGCTCAACTTCCTGAGCGCCTCGAGGTGCGGTCGCTGGACATCATTGAGTTGCGCGAAGAAGTCATCAACACTGGAGCGCTTGGGTAGTGGCATCCCCTGAGTGTACGGCCGCGTCGACGACTGGGCACCGATGGCAGTTCAGACTTCCGCACCGAGCGTTCGGTGTTATCCAGCAAGGTCCGCGCTACAGTCGCAGTCCTAACCTGGAGGTTCGGTATGGCAACTCAAGGCCGCGAGTCAGTCACGATCAATGCAGGTCCGGAAGCGGTGTGGCCGTGGATCGCCGACCTCGACAAACACACCATGTGGTCTCCGAAGCCATACCGCGTGGAACTCCTATCTGGCGAGCCCGGAACAGTTGGCGCGCGCTATCGCTCGTTCGGGGCGATCCCAGGCGACAAGAACCATGCCAACGAAATCCTGATCACTGAGGTCGATCACGCAAAGCGTTTCGCTTTGGTGGCCACCGACGAGAACGGGGACTTCCAGAACAGCTACACCTTGACTCCATCCGGCGAGGGGACCGAGGTGACCTTCCACATGGTCTTTCCCGCGATGACGGGGATGGCGAAGGTTATGCTGCCCGTGCTCTTTCCCATTCTGGGCAAGGCCGACCTGCGCAAGCGGATGGGGTTGTTGAAGGCCAAGGTCGAATCGTCGTCCTGAGAGGCATTGGCGCGGTGATTCGTGAGCGCACGCACTGCCGCCACTAGGCTCGGTCAACAGCACTCGCGACGTATTCCGATGGGGA
>JBBQAL010000163.1:0-4430 GCA_038316135.1 Candidatus Nanopelagicales bacterium
CCTGTGGAGATCGCCGGAATGCCGATCTTGGCCGCAATGACTGCTGCCTGAGTTCCCTTACCCGCCCCCGGCGGGCCGACGAGTACGAGACGCACTAGCGCAAGAACCCTTCATACGATCGCTGCTGGAGCTGGCTCTCGATCTGCTTCACCGTGTCGAGACCGACACCGACCATGATCAAGATGGATGTGCCACCGAAGAGGAAGTTCTGTCCCTGACCGAAGCTGGCGAAGACCACGATGGGAATCACAGCGATCGCGGCCAGATAGACAGCGCCAACCGCAGTCAGGCGGGTCAGCACGTAGTCGAGGTACTCCGCGGTGGGCCGTCCGGCACGAATACCAGGGATGAAGCCGCCGTACTTCTTCATGTTGTCGGCGATGTCGTCGGAGTTGAAGGTAATCGCGACGTAGAAGTAGGTGAAGAAGACGGTGAGCACGAAGAAGAGCCCCGCGTACCAAGCGCCGCTGCCGCGCACCAGGTGAGTCTGTACCCAGGTGTCGATCGGTCCTGTGGTGCCGCTCAACGTGACAAAGAGCACGGGTAGATAGAGCATCGACGAGGCAAAGATGACCGGGATGACACCGGCCTGGTTGACCTTGATCGGGATGTACGTCGACGAGCCGCCGTACTGCCGTCTGCCTACCATCCGCTTGGCGTACTGCACCGGGATACGGCGCTGTGCCTGTTCCATCAGCACCACGAAGGCGACAACGGCTAGACCGACTGCCAGAACCACCAGAATCGTCCATGCGCCACGGCTGGCGTAGATGGCGCTGAGCTGGCCAGGGAACCCGGCGATGATCGAGGTGAAGATCATCAGCGACATGCCGTTGCCGATTCCTCGGTCGGTGATCAGTTCACCGAGCCACATGATGACTGCCGTACCCGCAGTCATGATCGCGATCATTGTGACCGTCATCTGGAGCGAGTTGTCGGGGATGATCGGCGTTGGACAGCCCTGCAGCAGCTGGCCAGAGCGAGCCAGCGCGATGATGCCGGTCGACTGCAGAATCGCCAGCCCGACCGTGAGATACCGGGTGTACTGCGTGATCTTGACCGTTCCCGCCTGGCCCTCTTTCTTGAGGGTTTCGAGTCTGGGAATGACCACCGTCAGCAGCTGGAGGATGATGCTCGCGGTGATGTAAGGCATGATCCCGAGCGCGAAGATCGAAAGCTGCAGGAGCGCGCCACCGCTGAAGAGGTTGATGAGCGCGTAGAGGCTGTCGCCTTTGACGGCTTCGAGGCAGTCCTGCACCGCTGGGTAGTCGACGCCAGGGGTCGGAACGTACGAACCGATCCGATAGATCCCGATCATGGACAGAGTGAAGAGAATCTTCGTGCGCAGGTCGGGCGTACGGAACGCCTGGCCGAACACTCGAAGCATCACAGCTGGTCCTCCCCGCGGATGGTCGTCTCAGGGACCCTAACAGCCACGCCCGAACACTCCGGCACGGCGCTGCAGTGGTCTAGAGCTCGCTGGTTGATCCGCCCGCGGCGGTGATCTTGGTCTTGGCTGTCTCAGAGAACTTGTGAGCAGTGACCTGTAGCGCGACGGTGATATCACCGTTGCCCAAGATCTTCACCGGCCGGTCCTTGCGGACAGCCCCGGCGGCGACCAGCTCATCGACCCCAACTGCCCCACCTTTGGGAAAGAGGGCCTCGAGCTTGGCCAGATTGACGACCTGGAACTCGACGCGGTTGCGATTCTTGAAACCGCGAAGCTTCGGGAGCCGCATGTGCAGTGGCATCTGGCCGCCCTCGAACCCAGCAGGAACCTGGTAACGAGCCTTGGTGCCCTTAGTGCCGCGGCCTGCGGTCTTGCCCTTGGAGCCCTCGCCTCGACCCACGCGGGTCTTAGCGGTCTTGGCGCCGGGTGCCGGACGCAGGTGATGAACCTTGAGCGTCATGTCAGTCAACCTCCTCAACGGTGACGAGGTGCGACACCGTGCTGACCATTCCCCGGATTTCGGGGCGGTCTTCCTTCACGACGACGTCGCCGATGCGCTTCAGGCCAAGCGAACGAATGGAGTGCCGCTGGCTGCTGGTGCCACCGATGGTCGACTTGCGCTGGGTGACCTTGAGGCGGCCCATCAGGATTTCATCCCGGCGGCACGCGCCTTCAACAGACCCTCAGGGGCTACGTCCTCCAGCGGCAGGCCACGGCGCGCCGCAACCTGCTCAGGACGCTCAAGGCTCTTGAGCGCCGCGACGGTGGCGTGCACGATGTTGATGGCGTTGGACGAGCCCAGCGACTTGCTCAGGACGTCGTGGATGCCAGCTGCCTCGAGCACGGCACGCACCGGGCCACCGGCGATCACACCGGTACCAGGGGCTGCTGGCTTCAACAGGACGTCGCCTGCGGCTTTTTCACCCTGGTCGGGGTGGGGGATGGTGCCCTGGATCCGAGGGACCTTGAAGAAACTCTTCTTGGCCTCCTCGACACCCTTGGCGATCGCTGCCGGGACCTCTTTGGCCTTGCCGTAGCCAACTCCGACGGTGCCGTCACCATCGCCGACGACGACCAGGGCGGTGAAGCTGAACCGACGTCCGCCCTTGACCACCTTGGCCACACGGTTGATGGCGACGACGCGCTCAACATACGGCGTCTTGTCGGCGGCCTCGCCGCGGCGACCGCGACGCTCATTGCCACCAGCATTACTGCCGCGGCGCGAAGGTGCGCTGCTCATGTGGTTGCTTCCTCTTCTTCGATGATCGGGATCAGAAGTTCAGTCCGGCTTCACGGGCGCCGTCTGCCAAAGCAGCGACCCGGCCGGTGTAGCGGTTGCCACCGCGGTCGAAGACCACGGACTCGACTCCGGCCGCCCTGGCGCGCTCAGCAACCAGGGAGCCGACCTTGCGGGCCTTGGCGGTCTTGTCGCCATCGGCAGCACGCAGGTCGTCCTCCATGGTCGACGCAGAGGCCAGCGTACGGCCGGCCTCGTCGTCAATGACCTGGACGAACACGTGCCGAGCCGAGCGGTTGACAACAAGCCGCGGTCGCACCGGAGTGCCTTCGACCTTCTTGCGGACCCGCAGGTGACGACGGGCGCGGGACGCCTGCCGAGCCGTGCGGCGCCCAGGCTTCGTGGACAGTGCCATGACTACTTACCAGCCTTTCCGACCTTGCGGCGGACGTGCTCACCGGCGTACCGGATGCCCTTGCCCTTGTAAGGCTCGGGCTTACGAATCTTGCGGATGTTGGCAGCAACCTGTCCGACCTGCTGCTTGTCGATACCGGCCACCGCGAACTTCGTTGGGCTCTCGACCGCGAACGTGATGCCGTCGGGAGGCGTCACAACCACCGAGTGGCTATATCCGACAGCGAACTCGAGGTTCTTGCCCTTGGCTGTGACGCGGTAACCCACACCGACAATCTCAAGCTTCTTCTCGTAGCCGTCGGTAACGCCGGTGACCATGTTCGACACCAGGGTTCGGGTGAGGCCGTGCAACGCCTTCGAGAGCCGCTCGTCGTTCGGACGATTGACGACCACGTCGCCGGCGTCCGAGCGCTCGACTGTGAGCGGTTCGGCGATGGTGTGGCTCAAGGTGCCCTTCGGTCCTTTGACCGTTACGTCCTGACCGTCAATGCCAACGTCGACCCCGGAGGGGACGGTGATGGGTAGTTTTCCAATGCGTGACATGTCAGGCCCGCTTACCAGACGTAGGCGAGGACTTCCCCACCTACGCCCTTCTTGGCCGCCTGCTTGTCGGTCATCAGGCCCGACGATGTCGAAATTATCGCGATACCGAGCCCACCGAGGACGCGTGGCATTGCCGTGGCCCTGGCATAGACGCGAAGGCCGGGCTTGGAGATGCGCCGAATACCGGCGATCGAACGTTCACGCTGCGGGCCGAACTTCAAGTCGATTACCAGCGTCTCGCCCGGGGCGCCCTCTTCACGCATGACGTGCCAGCTCTTGACGTAGCCCTGGTCCTGCAGGATCTGCGCGATGCCCTGCTTGATCTTGCTCGAGGGCATGGCTACGTCTTCGTGGAACGCCGAGTTGGCGTTGCGCAGACGCGTCAGCATGTCTGCGATCGGGTCGGTCATGGTCATGATTCGTTAACTCTCTCTCGCCGCGGTTTCCGCTGCACATGTCTCTCGGGACCTACGGCGTGGGGATGGTAGTTACCAGCTGCTCTTGGTGATGCCGGGAAGCTCACCGCGATGTGCCATGTTTCTGAGGCACACACGGCAGAGCCCGAACTTGCGGTACACCGAGTGCGGACGACCACACACGTTGCACCGGGTGTACCCGCGCACCGCGAACTTCGGCTTGCGAGCAGCTTTGTTGACCAGCGCCTTTTTTGCCACGCTCAGTTCTCCTTGAACGGGAAGCCGAGAGCGCGCAAGAGCGCACGTCCCTCGTCGTCGGTCTTGGCAGTGGTCACCACAGTGATGTCCATGCCGCGGACCCGGTCGATCG
>JBBQAL010000034.1:0-26643 GCA_038316135.1 Candidatus Nanopelagicales bacterium
GGCTCGTGGCGCGCCGGCTGATTGTTGAGGCGGATGGAGGATCTCGGGGGAACCCGGGTCCGGCCGCCTACGGAAGCGTCGTCAAAGACGCAGACTCTGGCGCTGTGCTCTTCGAAGAGGGCCGGACCATCGGCATAGCGACCAACAACGTGGCCGAGTACGACGGCTTGGTGGCTGGGTTGCGCGCGGCAGCTGAGATCGATGCGAGCGCCACGGTCGAGGCGCGGTTGGACTCCAAACTCGTCGTCGAGCAGATGAGCGGGCGCTGGAAAATCAAGCACGAGGACATGCGTGCGCGTGCCATTGAGGCTCGGGAGGCGTTCCCTTTCGAGTCGGTGAAGTACACGTGGGTGCCGCGCGCACAGAACGGACACGCCGACCGACTGGTGAACGAAGCCCTGGACGGGCGCGTCAGCCCGGCGGCCAAGGTTGAGTCAGCGCCGGTTCGCCCGAACGTTCTTGTGGGGTGGTCGTCTGCCCACCCGGTGGTCACAACGATGGCGCTGCTGCGACACGGTGAGACGGCTCACACGGCTGAGAAACGCTTCAGCGGTTGGGGCGGCGACGACCCTGCACTGAATGCGGCAGGCATTGAACAGGCACACCGCGCGGGACGTCACCTCGCGGCATCTGAGGGCGCCGACCTCATCATCACCTCGCCCATGGCCCGCACTAGGCAGACAGCTGACGTGGTTGCCGAGCACCTCGGCGTCGACGTTGTGATCGAGGACGACATCCGCGAGTGTGCCTTCGGCGAGTGGGACGGCATGACATTCGCCGAGGTGCAGCAGCAGTCACCTGAAGAGCTGAGCCACTGGTTGGCCTTGACATCGGTGGCACCACCAGGGGGAGAGTCCTTCGACCAGGTGGAGGTCCGGGTGCGGGCAGCGCGCGATCGCATCATCGAACGTTACGAGGGCTCAACGCTGGTGCTCGTGACACATGTCACACCGCTCAAGACGTTGCTCCGGTTGGCTCTTGATGCGCCGTCGAACGCCTACTACCGGCTGGAGATTCGTCCGGCGTCTCTGTCGACGATCAGCTGGTACGGCGACGGCAATGTCTCGGTGCGCAGCATCAACGAGTCGCCCCACCTCGGCTGAGGGCTTAGAGCTCGTCCACCACCAGATCGAGTGCCCACGGCTTTCCCGTCCGACCGGGGTGCAGCTCGGTGATGACGCCATGAGCTTCGATCAAAGCTGCGAGTGCCTCAACAGTCGGGGGAGGGTTCCGCTCTGATGCCAGAGCGCGCACGAGCCTCCCTTTGGTCGCCTTGTTGTGATGGCTGACGACCGAGCGTGACCCATCCGGCCGTTCCTGCAAGACCCGGGCGACCACCGTTCGTTCTGCGAGTTCGGGGTCGGGAGCCCACATCCTGGTGTATGTGCCGGACCTCAAATCGAGGATGACCCCCTCACCCGCGACCTCGCGCATAGCGATGGCGAGATGTTTGCGCCAAAGTGCCGTGACTGATCCGAGCCGGGGGAGTGTGACGTCTCCGGAGAGCCGGTAGGCGGGGATCGCGTCATCGAGGTGCACGGCACCCCACAGACCGGAGAAGACCAGCACCCACTGGTCCACCCGACGTCGGGCTGCGGCTGTCAGGCTGGCGTAGTCGAGCGCGGCGTAGAGGACGCCGGTGTAGACCTGAGCTGCAGGGAGGGCTCGCGCATCGAGCAGTTCGCGGTTTCGGTCCAGCTCCTCGGTTTGTCGAGGGGTGAGCCCCAGTACATCGCGAGCACGTGATTCGCGTCCAGCACAGAGTTTCGCGAGCGAAGCGCGGATCCGTTCCCGCGTCGGCGTGAGTGTTGGGAGTGAGACCGCGCCGATGTCGAAGGGCAGACCGTCGTCGGTGCAGGATTTGCCTTCCGAGGGCGGCAGCAAGATAAGCACGGGGGTTGACTCTAGGGAGTGTGCGGCCAGCCCGCGCTTCGGCGTACTCTGTGCCAGCGAGCGAGTTGGCCGGGCGGCCGCGGCGGGTGGGTAACCACGCGTCGAGGAAAGTCCGGGCTCCACAGGGCAAGGTGGTGGGTAACGCCCACCCGGGGTGACCCGCGGGACAGTGCCACAGAAAATAGACCGCCGTCCGGTCCGCCGGACGGTAAGGGTGAAACGGTGGTGTAAGAGACCACCAGCGCCGCAGGTGACTGCGGCGGCTTGGTAAACCCCACCTGGAGCAAGGTCAAGAGGCGTCGGCTTCGGTCGGCGCTGCGCAGGCGTTCGAGGACGGCCCGTCCGAGCCTGCGGGTAGACCGCATGAGGTCGTCGGCAACGGCGGCCCCAGATGGATGGTCGCCCCGTGTGCCGCGAGGTGCACGGACAGAACCCGGCTTACAGGCCAACTCGCTCGCCTTCACGGTCGCGGACATGAAGCAGCCCCGACCGTGATGGCGAGATCACAGTCGGGGCTACAAATACCGCGAGCCACTCAGGGCTTGCGAGTTTTGCATCAGGTTAGCCGGCGATCGCATCTTCGCGAATCGCCAGGCGCTGTCCTGGGGTAGAGGTCTACTCAGACCAGTGCGGACGGCAGCGCTGCCACGACTCGCGCTCAGCACCGCGCAGACGACGCAGTTCCTCGAAGGTGTCTTCGTCGACCTTCTTGGGCTCTACCTGTGCGGCGTACTTGCTGACCGCCTCGGTTGCTGCCTGCCAGTCGCGCAGGGCTTGGTCTTCAGTGGATGGGGAGGCCGTTCGTTGTGTTTCCATCACCCCACTGTAAACGCTGATCGGCCGATCCCTGGCATCGTCATCGGGCCGACGTCGATGTTCCCATACGGAGACTGGCCTAAGCTAGATTGGATCCAATCCTTGCGGGGTCAGTCGCGCTCAGTGTCGCGGTTCTACTCAACTGATATTGAAACGGGCTGAGGAGCAGACACCGAGTCGTCAGGCGCAACAGCTTCGATCGCTGCTGGGGCGGCGGAGTGAACGCCGGTATCAGCGAATGACTCCGTGGCTACCTCAGCCTCGTCGTCAGCTCTCGCATCGCCCTGCTGAACTTGCCAAGCGGTGATCGTGCCCATGGTCGAAGCCAGGCTGAGTGCGGCGACCATCAGGCCAAGAGCGCTCAATCCACCCCAAAGGGCGGACGCACCCAGGGCCACGGGCATGGCGTAGCCGAAGAGGGCCGCAGTGACGATGCCGAGCAGCCAGACGTCGATGGTTCGCACCTTGGCGGGGGGAGCGTCGGAGTGATCGCGAGTGGCTGGGTCGCTTCCGGTCCAGAGGTCCTGAAGGACGCGGTAACCGATGACGAACCCAGCAATCGGGATGAACCAGCCGATGAGCGACATGGAGCTGCCGTGACGCTGCCGTGACGCTGCCGTCACTGCAACGTGGGTGTGCGCGCGGGCGACCCAGTGCAGGAAGGTCACAGCTGCACCGGTCCACACCGCGAGGTTGAGAAGGGCCACGCCGAGTACGACGGCGGTCGTTGAGCCGGAGGTGGTGCCGAGGACTGCGTTGAGTCCAACGAGGATCAGGTTCAGCGCGGCTGTTGCCACGATCAGCAACTGGGCAGGGCGCAGGATCGTGGCCGAAGTTCCTGGCCCGTGCGCAGCCTTCGGGTCAGGGGTCGGAGAGAATGGGAGCTCGCTTGGGGCTCCACCATCAGCGGGTTCAAGAACGGCTTCGGGGAGCGAGACTGGCGTCGACTCAACTTGCTTTGCTGAGTCGGCTGGCTCCGACGAATCGGCCGTCGGCGCGACGACGGCTTCCGGGGCTGCTTCGGAAGCAACGCCGGTCAGTGCCGACAGTGGCGCAGTGAGCGGGTCGATCTCTGGCTCGGGTTCTGAGTCGTCTTCAGCACCAGGAGCATCGTCACCGGCGTCGGCTTGCTGGGCCGCTTCGGCGGTCGGGTCAACTTGGGCCGGTGTGCCGACGGGCTCCGGGCTGAGCGCTTGACCTTGCCTGGCCATCATTCCGGCCAGGGCGTCCAACTGTGCGGCGACATGATCGGGCTCCTCGGCCGCTGGCTCAGGAGAGTCCACCGCCTCAGGGGCTGGTGTTTGATCAAATTCGCCTTCGGTGGCCGGGTACTGCATCCCCGCCGGCCATCCACACATGCCGCAGCGTGGGACGCCGGTGAACAGGACAGCAGTACAACGGTGGCAGGCAGGGCTCGAGGAGGCCGCAGGCTTACGTGTGCGCATGGTGCGGGTATCGGACGATCTTGGCCCTGGCCTAACCCTTCAAGCCAACCGAACTTGGTCCAGACGCCGTTGGCCTGTGGATAACTCTGCTGCGGCGGGCTCAGGGGAGGGTGAGAATCTCCGCGCCAGAGTCGGTGACTAAGAGCGTGTGCTCGAACTGGGCCGTGCGCTTGCGGTCTGCGGTGACGACGGTCCAGCCGTCGTCCCAGATCTCGTAATCGATCGTGCCGAGGGTCAGCATCGGCTCGATCGTGAAGGTCATGCCCGCCTCCATGACGGTGTCGTAGCCAGGGTGGTCGTAGTGGGGGATGACCAATCCGGAGTGAAAGGAGGTGCCGATGCCGTGTCCGGTGAAGTCACGCACCACACCGTAGTCAAATCGCTTGGCGTACGCCTCGATCACGCGGCCGATGACGTTGACTGGACGCCCCGGCACGACGGTCTTGATGGCGCGCATCATGGCTGCCTCAGTGCGCTCCACCAACAACCGGGACTCGTCGTCTACGTCGCCGACTAGATACGTGGCGTCGGTGTCGCCATGGACGCCGCCGATGAAGGCGGTGATGTCGACATTGACGATGTCACCGTCGGTGAGCTCGGTGCTGTCGGGGATCCCGTGGCAGATGACTTCGTTGACGGAGGTGCAGAGCGACTTCGGGAAATTCTTGTAGCCGAGAGTCGACGGGTAGGCGCCGTGGTCGCAGAGGAACTCGTGGCCGATCCGGTCGAGCTCGTCGGTGGTCACACCGGGAGCGACGGCGCGGCCAACTTCACGTAGGGCTTGGGCGGCCAAGTGCCCTGCCGCCCGCATGAGCTCGATCGTCTCAGCGTCCTTGACCTCCGGCCCGGTGTACGGTCGCGGCTGCGGACGGTCGACGTACTCTGGCCGGGAAATGTGACCGGGAACGATCCGTCGGGGTGAGACCCGACCTGGCGACAGAAGCGACATGATGAGGGCAGTCTAGGTGGCTCAACGAGGAGGCGCGTGATGACGGTAGGCGAACCCCAGCGGTACTGGTGGTGCCTTGATCACCAGATGGTCGAGACGAACGATGGCTGTGCCAACTCGGTGCGACTCGGGCCATTCGATGACTATGCGACCGCCGCGGATGCGCTGGAGATCGCTCGCCGGCGCACCGAGGCATGGGACAACGACTCGGCCTGGAACGACGACGCCAAAGGCTGACTGCTGAGGGCTGACAACTGGCAGCTGACGGAGCCTCGACAACGTTGAAGGCCCCGACACTTTCACAAGTGTCGGGGCCTTCAACGTTGGTGCGTGGGTCAGCGCTTGCGAGCTGTCCGCTTGGTTGCCTTCTTGGCAGTCCGCTTGGCGGGTGCCCTCTTGGCGGTTTTCCTGGTTGCCTTCTTGGCAGTCCGCTTGGCGGGTGCCCTCTTGGCGGTCTTCTTAGTCGTGCGCTTTGCAGCGGCCCTCTTCGCGGTCGACTTTTTTGTCGCCCGCTTGGCAGCAGTCGTACGCTTTGCTGCCCTCTTGGCCGTGGTGGACTTGGCAGCCACCTGTGCCTCCTGACGCGTCAGTGTCCGGCCCCTTCGCCGAACGCTTTGGTTGCACACTCCCACCGTCACTGCCGTGACGCCAGCACCGTGCATGCAATTACACGTTCGTGTCGCGAACGTTGCGACGCACATTCTGTCGGCAACTGCGCGATTGCGCGACCCCTACACGCACTTGGTTTCCACAAATGTGCAATCGAGCAACATGTCAATTGGTGTGAGTTTCACGAGATGCGTGGTCCTGCGATGTGTTCGAGGAGCTTCGCCATGCGTTCGCGAACTGACGTCGACGAGGGTGATTGCGCCGCTTCACCAGCAGCGACACTCACCAAGTGCTGAACGCTGTCGAACGACACGACGTCTAGCTGGGGGACCAGCAAAGTGGATGCAGCAGCGGCTGGGACGACAAGAGATTCGTGGGCAACTCCGTGCAGCTCGTCGTCTCCTGCGTCGAGTGAAAGCACGGTCGCGCCCATCTTGCGGGCATCCCACGCGCGCTCGAGCAGCATCTCCGGCGCCGCGTCCTCGCTCACCACGAAGACCGTCTCGCCCTTGCGAGCCGCCTCAAGACGCTCCAGCGTCACAGACAAATGTGCTGGGGCGTCCTGCGGCGCCTGGTAGCGAACCAAGGTTGGGCTGAGCTGCGGAGTTCTGGACAGACGGGACTCGTCATCGAGATGGGCCGCGAGATGCCAAGGCTCGGCTTCGGGGGTTCCTACAAGCAGGAGGCCACCCGGTTCGGTGGTGCGACGCCGCATGGTTCGGGCAAACCCCTGCGTTCGCTCGACCCACCCAGACGACGCGAGCATCTCGCGTAGAACCATCACTCGGCTGACATCCACGCCCCCTATCGTGCCTCAGTCGGTTGGGTGCAACCATGCAGGTCATGGACGAGCGTGTCGGCATCGACGACCAAGAGCACCTCGCTGGCCGCCTGCGCACGGTCGGGGTGATTGGCGGAACGGGCGCGCTCGGGCGCGGTCTCGCATTCCGGCTTGCCGCCGCGGGGCATCGGGTGCGAATCGGCTCTCGCGACCCGCGTCGCGCGAAAGAGGCGGCAGCGCTTGTCGATCAGCGGATAACCGGGGCGTCCAATGCTGAAGTGTGTGCAAGCGATCTGGTCGTCGTCGCCGTCCCGTGGCCCGCGCATGAGAAGACGATCACTGAACTGAGCGAAGAGCTCCACGGACGGATCGTGGTTGACTGCGTAAACCCACTCGGCTTCGACGAACATGGCCCGTTTGCACTGACCGTCGATTCGGGAAGTGCTGCCCAACAGGCTCAGCAGCTACTCCCGGGTAGCTCCATCGTTGGGGCGTTCCACCACATCTCAGCTGAGCTTCTGCTGGGTGGCGGCGAATTGGACGCCGATGTGCTTGTGCTCGGTGATGATCGCGACGCTGTCCAACAGGTCATCGCCCTCGTCGACAGCCTGGCCGGGCTTCGTGGCATTTTTGCCGGGCGACTTCGCAATGCCGGACAGGTTGAGGCACTCACCGCAAACCTGATCGCGATCAACCGTCGTTACCGGGGGCAGGCCGGCATTAGGGTGACGGGGATCTGAACCCGTTATGGGAGCCAGGGACCAGTGGTCACTGGTAGGACTGTTCTGCTGACGGATACTCGCCGCTCACCACATCGTCGGACCAGGCCCGCACTGCATCTGCGATGACAGCGCGAACATCGCCGTAGGCGCGGATAAATTTCGGACGAGGGGCAGGCGTAAGCCCGACAAGGTCCTGCCAGACGTTCACCTGCGCGTCGCATCCGTTGCCAGCACCAATTCCGATCGTGGGGATGGACAGCGCTTCGGTCACCCGCTGCGCCAGCTCGGCAGGAACAACCTCAAGAACCACGGCGAACGCGCCGGCCGCCTCGAGGGACTTGGCGTCCCGCAGCAGACGCTCACCGGAGCCGCCGCGCCCCTGGACGCGATAGCCGCCGAGTGCATTGACCGACTGCGGGGTCAGACCCAGGTGACCCATCACCGGGATGCCGGCCCCGACCAACGCCTCGACCTGGGGCACGATGCGTTGACCCCCCTCGAGCTTGACGGCGTGCGCACCGCCCTCCTTGAGGAACCGGGCCGCCTGTGCAAGCGCTTGATCGGGCGAAGCCTGGTACGTGCCGAACGGCATGTCGGCCACTACCAATGCCCGCTGAGTCGACCGCGCGACAGCCGCCACCAACGGAACCAGCTCGTCCATCGTGATTGGAATGGTGGTCTCGTATCCGTAGACAACATTGGCCGCTGAGTCTCCGACCAGCAGCACGGGAATGCCGACTTCATCGAACAGGCGTGCGGTCATCGCGTCGTATGCAGTGAGCATCGGCCAGCGCTCGCCGCGTTGCTTGGCGCTCGCCAAGTCGTGCAGAGTGACGCGACCTGATCCACGTGCGCCGTAGAGTCGTGGACCGTCGGCGCCAGTCGACGCGGAATCTGAGCCTGGAGATTGGACGGTGGGGGTCATCTCTTATCCCTTCGCCTCGAGGCCATATGTGGTCCCCGGACTACTTCCATGGTGACACCACAAGGGGCAGAACCCAAACATCGGAGTGGGGGAGATTTTTGGGACCCGGCTGAGCACAGCGGGGAAGGGCACCCTCGGCGGTGGGCGATCCTTGGGGTGCTGCTGGTCAGCCTGCTGATCGTCGTGCTCGACAACACTGTGCTGAATATCGCCCTACCCACCATCCAGCGCGACTTAGCGGCAACGCCGGGGGAGCTTGTCTGGGCCGTTGACGCCTACATCTTGGCCTTTGCGGCCCTGCTTTTCACCTGGGGGGTGCTCGGAGACAAGTACGGACGGCGTCGCATCCTGTTGATCGGATTGACGCTCTTTGCGGTCGCATCAGCCATCTGTGCGTTCTCGGTAAGCGCTCACATGTTGATCGGATTCCGAGCGGTCATGGGCGTTGGCGGCGCCGCGGTACTGCCGGTGACCCTCGCAATCATCACCGTGGTCTTTCCCCGCGAGGAGCGTGGCAAGGCGATCGGCACATGGGCAGGGGCAGTTGGTGGCGCCGTCGCTCTGGGACCGGTCCTCGGTGGTCTGCTGCTGCAACACCCGGCATGGTCAGAGTGGCTGACGGGTAACGCGTGGGGGTCGGTTTTCTTGATCAACGTGCCGATCATCGCCGTCGGCATCTTCGGAATCATCCGCGTCGTCCCCGAGACGCGGAACCCGAACCCGAAGCCGCTGGATGTGGGCGGGCTCGTTGTGTCGGCTGTCGGTCTGTTTTTGTTGGTATTCGGCATCATCCATGCGAGTGAGGCCGGCACCTGGATCGACCTGCTGGTACTAGGCCCCATCACAGCCGGGGTCGCCATTCTCACGGTCTTCGTGCTGATGGAAGCCCGTAGCGATCATCCCTCGTTCGATGTCTCTTTGTTCGGCAACCGCGGGTTCGCGGTCAGCCTTGCCGCGGTGAGTTTGGCTTTCTTCGCTCTCTCTGGCATCACGTTCACGCTGCCGTTCTACCTTCAGGTGCTTCGGGGCTTTGACACTCTCCAAGCTGGACTCTGTTTCATCCCATTCGCGGTCGGCCAGCTGCTCGCGGCGCCACGCAGCGCCAAAGTCGTCGGGCGCTTTGGTTACCGACCGGTGATGACGGTTGGGCTGGCCGCGGTGGGTGGCGCGTGTCTCGGGATTTCCGCCATGGACGTGGACACCCCGCTTTGGATGATCTTGACGGTGTTCTTCGCCTTCGGATTCGGTATGGGTAACGTCATGGCGCCAGCGTCGACGTTGATCCAGAACTCGTTGCCGTTGCCTCAGGCCGGTGCGGGATCTGCGGTCCAGAACACCGTCCGCCAGGTCGGCGGCGCCCTCGGAGTCGCCGTTATCGGCACGCTGCTGGCCACAACCTATGCCGCGGCTGCCAACGAGACCCTCGCTGATCTTCCCGATCACACCCGTGCTGCTGCATCGACGTCGGTCGTGGCGACCGACGTCGTACTCGACTCAGCGATCAACGCTGGCGCACCGGCCGATCAGGTGGAAGCGTTGAGGGCCGCCGCCTACCAGGACTTCCTTGACGCGACCCAGCTCACCTCCCTGATCTCGGCCGGAATCGTCGCACTGGCAGCCCTGCTCGTCATCCTGTTCCTTCCCACCATCACGCCACCGGAACATCTCAAGCAGAAGGAAGCCGCCGATCCCGGGCCTTAGTCCGAGCTGGGCGCCCGCGTGTCTGCAAGTTGCGTCAGGTACGACTCCCGCCAGTCCGCGATCGTCCACCCCCTGAGCACCTCATCGAGCTCTCGCCATCGCCGACGACGTTCGGGCAGAGTCATCGTGATCGACCGGTGGATTGCCTCGGCAACGCCGTCGACGTCGTGGGGGTTCACGATCACGGCGCTCTCCAGCTCGCGAGCGGCGCCGGCAAACGACGACAAGATCAGCACGCCAGGGTCCTCGGGGTCCTGAGCCGCGACGTATTCCTTGGCTACGAGGTTCATCCCATCTCGCAACGGCGTCACAAGACCGACCCTGGCGGTTCGGTAGAAGCCGGCCAGGGTGCTCTGTGTGTAGGTGCGATTGACATAGCGGAGCGGAACCCAGTCAGCTTCGCTGAAGCGTCCGTTGACGGCTCCGGACTGGCGCTCGAGATCAGCACGGATCTGGCGGTACTCGGGTACCTCTCCACGCGAGGTCGGAGCAACCTGGAGAAACACCGCCTGTCTTCGGTGCTCGGAATGACGGTCCAAGAAGCGTCCGAAGGCCGCAAACCGATCGTGCAGCCCCTTGGAGTAGTCGAGCCGGTCAACCCCGACGATCAGCCAGCGGCCCAGCAGCGAATCACGGAGGCGACGCACGGTCACCTGCTGTGAAGCGCGCATCGCTTGTTGGGAGACCAAGTCACGATCGATAGAGATCGGAATGCTCTTGACCAGGGTGCGGGTACCCGACGGCATCGTCACGTAGTCGTCGTACGTGAGGCTGCCTCCCGCAAGGTTGATCAAATAGTCGACGCACGCCTGACGGTCACCCTCGGTCTGGAACCCGATCAAGTCGTAGTCGGTGAGGGCCTCCATCAGCGCACGATGGCCCGGCAGCGCGACGATCAGGTCGGGAGGCGGTAGCGGAGTGTGCAGGAAGAATCCGATCCGGGCGCGCACTCCCTCTTCTCGCAGGAGGGCAGCGAGTGGCATCAAGTGGTAGTCCTGCACCCACACCAGGTCGTCGTCACGGATCATCGGTGCGAGCAGGCGGGCGAACGAGCGGTTCACCCGCTGGTATCCCCGGTAGGTGTCACGGCGGTAGTCAACGAGATCCAGGCGGTAGTGCAGCAACGGCCAGAGAGTGCGGTTCGCAAAGCCGTTGTAGTACGCGTCGTACTCGGCTCTGGCCAGGTCAACGGTGACGTAGGTGATGCCACCTTCGGTCATCTCGGTGGGTGGCCCGGGTGAGTCGGCCACCTTCCCGGACCAGCCGAACCAGATGCCGCCATTCTCGGCCAGCGCAGCATGCATGGCAGCGGCCAAGCCGCCGGCCCGTGTCTCCCGGGGAAGTGCGACCCGGTTCGACACCACGATGAGCCTGCTCACGAGGCATGCTCCCAGGGGCGGGAAAGGCGCATCGCGATCTGGATGATCCCCAGCATCGAGTACGTCTGTGGGAAGTTCCCCCAAAGTTCGCCGGTCTCGGGGTGGAGGTCTTCAGACATGAGACCGAGATGGTTGCGTCTGCTGAGAATGTGCTCGAACAGACTCCGTGCTTCCTCGGTGCGGCCGACTCGGGCTAGGGCGTCGAGGTACCAGAACGTGCACAAGTTGAATGAGGTATGCGGCTCACCGAAGTCGTCTGCGTCGACGTATCGGAACAGGTAGTCACCACGCTTGAGGTTCTTCTCGACGGCGTCAAGGGTGCCCAGAAAGCGCTCGTCATCGGCTGAGATGAAGCCCAGATCAGGGAGCACGAGCGTTGACGCGTCGAGCCGAGAACCACCCCACGTCTCCATGAAGGCCCCCTGCTCTTCGTCGTAGGCCTCGTGGATGATCCGGTCGCGCATCAGATCGGCTCGCGAGCGCCAATGTGTGGCTCGGTCTCGGTAGCCGAGCTGAACCGCGATCTTGGCCAGTCGATCGGCTGCAACCCAACACATGACGCTGCTGTAGGTATGCACCCCTTGGCGCCCGCGAAACTCCCAGAGACCGGCATCTGGTTGATCGAAGAGTTCGTAGGCGAGGTCGCCGGCCCGCTCGAGCTGCTCAAAGGCTCCGGCGTCTCCAGGCGTTGTGAGGCGCTGGTCGAAGAACAGGTGCGTTGACGCCATGACGACGCTTCCGTAGACATCGTGTTGCTTCTGCAAGTACGCCTCGTTGCCGCTACGTACCGGTCCGTTGCCGCGATACCCGGCCAGGTGTGGCTCGATCTGTTCGGTGAGGGCACGCTCGAAGTGGATGCCGTAGACCGGCTGCATTTGGTCCGTTCCGGAGGCCAGCGTGTAGATGTACCCGAGGAACTCCTCCATGCTCTTGGTGGCCCCGAGCTGGTTGAGGGTTCGCACGACGAAGGCGGCGTCGCGCAGCCAGCAGTAGCGGTAGTCCCAGTTGCGGCCGGTATCGGGAGCTTCGGGAATTGAGGTGGTCAGCGCGGCAACAATGGCTCCGGTGCCTTCGTACTGGCACAGCTTCAACGTGATTGCTGCGCGGATCACCGCGTCCTGCCATTCGAAAGGAATCGACAGCGAACGCGACCACGACTGCCAGTAGTCGAGCGTTCGGTCGTACGCCTCGCGCGCGAAGGCTTCCGCAGACGTGGTCAGGCTCTCGTCGGGTCCGAGAATCATATTGATGGGGCGGTCGAGGACGAAGGGCAGCTCGCGCTCGATGTATGGCACACGGGTGTCGGTCGTGAGCCGCAGTGTGGTGTCCTTCAAGACCCAGCGGATGTGGTGGCTGCCACTAGTTTGTTCGGGTATACGCCCGCCCCAGTCGCTGAGTGGTCGAACGCGGATCGTGACGCGTGGTCCGCCAGCCAGTGGTCGAATGCGGCGCACGTACATGACCGGGTGGTAGAGGCGGTCCCACCGGTGGAAGCGTGGTGCGAAGTCGGTGATCTCTACGGCGCTGCCATCATCGGCACGAAGTACGGTCACCAACACAGCGGTGTTGGGTACATACCGTTGCTCCGTGGACACCAGGCCCTCGAGCTCGACAGCGCACACTCCGTGGCCCTCGGCCTCAGGCTGAAGTAGCTCGCAGAAGGTAGGGTCAGCAGCCAGGTGCGGCAGGCACCCCCACACGTAGCGACCCTGGTGGTCGACCAGCATGCCTACGGTGCCGTTGCCGATCACCGCCAGGTCGAGCGACTGCTCGGGGGGCGTCATGGGAACACCTCCTCGGGAATCTGGGTCAGCCATCCGCGCACCGCCTCTGGATCGGTGATCCGATATTGCGCGACGGTATCGTCACGTGGGCCAACCAGAACCGAGATCCCCCCATGCCGGTGTGCTGAACCGAAGGCGGCCTCGTCAGTGTGGTCGTCCCCGACAACGACCGGGCGACGCCCCGAGAAGGGCCGTTGGCCCATCAGTTCGTCGAGTGCCAGGCCCTTGTCGAAGGCGGCAGGGCGAAGTTCTTGTACGTAGGCACCTGGCTGCACCTGGAGAGTTCCGTTCGAACCGGCGGCAACTCGTTCGACCAGAGCCGCCGCCTGTGCCTCGTGCTGAGGTGCCTCGCGGTAGTGCAGGGCCAAGCCGTAGCCCTTGTCCTCGATCCAGGCACCGGGAAGCCCAGCAACCCCCTTGGTCAAGGCTGCTCGCGCCTCAACCAATTGGTCGTTGTCGGGTCGGTGCAGTCGCGTTCCGGTGCCGCCCCGGACCTCGGCCCCATGTCCTCCAGCTGCGAAAGGCTGCCACGGTTTGAAGACCCGATCGATGTCGTGCAGCGGGCGTCCGGAGATCAGGGCAATGGCACCGTCGAGTGCGGAGCTGATCGACTGCAGCAAGAGGATCAGCCCGTCGGTGGCCCTGACAAGATCTGGATGGGACTCGAAGTCCACCAATGTGCCATCGATATCAAGGAAGAGTGATGTCGGTTGCCGAGAAAGCTCAGCCCATCCGGGCGGGTGAGGTAGAGGCGTCGAAGGGCTCACGAGTGCCGCTGGTGGTCGAAATCTTCTTGCCATCGGTTGGTGATCGGCAACCGGCGGTCGCGACCAAAGGCCTTGAGTGAGATCTTCGGGCCAGGCGGATACTGGCGACGCTTGTACTCAGCCCGGTCGGTGAGTGTGACCACTCGCTCAACAAGGTCAGGGTCGAATCCCGCCGCAATGAGCTCGGACACACCATGGTCGTGCTCGACGTAGTCATCCAGCACGTCGTCGAGCATGGCGTAGTCCGGAAGCGAGTCGGTGTCGAGCTGGTTGGGGCGCAGCTCGGCCGAGGGTGGCTTGTTGATGCTGTTCGGCGGGATGGGAGGGACCTGGCCGGCAACGTCCGCCGAACTGTTGCGCCACCTCGAGAGTGCCCACACCAGCGTCTTCGAAACGTCCTTCAGCGGGGCGTATGCGCCGACTGCGTCGCCGTAGAGGGTCGAGTACCCGACCGAAAGCTCACTCTTGTTGCCGGTGGCCAGAACGAGCTGACCCTCTTGATTCGAAATGCCCATGAGGGTCGTTCCGCGGACCCGCGCCTGCAAGTTCTCCTCGGCGAGGCCGGTGAGATCGATCTGGGCGAGGTAGGCGTCCACCATCGAAGCGATGGGGACTTCGCGGAAGGGGAGTCCGGTGCGGGCAGCGAGGTCTGCGGCGTCATCGCGAGAGTGCTGGGACGAGTAGGCGCTCGGCATGCCAACGCCGAACACCTGCTCAGCCCCGAGCGCGTCGACGGCGATCGCGGCGGTGAGCGCAGAGTCGATCCCCCCCGAGAGGCCGATCAGCACGGTGCTGAAGCCGTTCTTGTGCACGTAGTCGCGAAGCCCGCAGGTCAAGGCCTGATACACCTCCTCGGCGTCGTCCAACCTCGCGGTGATCGATGGTTGGTCGGTCGCGTCCGCCGGAAAGTCGGCGTAGACGACGGCAGCGGAGAACTGGGGGCCGCGGGCGAGGACCTCGCCTGCTTGGTCGACCACCAGCGAGTCACCGTCGAAGACCAGCTCGTCCTGTCCGCCGACCATGTTGACGTAGGCGAGCGGCATCCCGGCCTCGCGAGCCCTCCGGCGACAGAGAGCAAGACGCGTGTCGTCCTTGTTCCGCTCGTACGGGGACCCGTTGATCACCACCAGAAGCTCGGCGTCAGACTCGCGTGCCCACACCACCGGACCGCCGTCCTGCCAGAGGTCCTCGCAGATGGACAGGGCCACTCGGTGACCGTCCACGTCGACGGTGCAGCCCCGGGTTCCCGGTACGAAGTACCGGTACTCGTCGAATACTCCGTAGTTGGGGAGGTGGTGTTTGGCATACCGGCCCACTACTTTTCCCGACCGAAGTGCTGCAGCTGCATTCTGGGGGGAGTGGCGGGGGCTGCCCAGGCGGTCAGATCCGTCGACGTCGGTGTCGAGATAGCCCACCACCACCGTGGTCTCGGCCAGTCCGGCGGCCTCAAGGCGAACGGCGAGCGCGGTGAGCGTCTGCTGGGACGCCTCGATGAACGACTTCCGGAGCGCGAGGTCCTCGACGGGGTACCCGGTGAGGAACATCTCCGGGAAGACGACCAGGCTGGCGCCGGCCTCGGCCGCCTCTTGGGTGCGGCTGAGGACGAGCTCGGCGTTGCCAGCGAGATCGCCGACGGTGGCGTTCTCCTGGACCAGTGCGATGCGCCACGGACGCGACGGGTTCTGCTCAGAGGCCACGAGACCACCCTAGCCACGGGCTCGACAGCGTCGAGATACCGTCGCAGGGTGCTTCGCATGCTGCTCACCCCGCGCTGGGTCGGGCGGTTTGCGTTGTTGGTGATGGTCGTGGTCGCATGCGCCTGGCTGGGTTCATGGCAATGGGGCCGGGCGTGGGGCGAGACCGTCAGAGCACCGTCGGCTGGCGTTGCTGCGCTGATCGATGTCCACCAGCCGGGAGTGCCGGTTGACCAGGAGCAGGTGGGCCGCCGTGTCACGCTGAGTGGCTCGTTTCGCCCCGATCAGGAGCTGCTCGTCGTCGACCGACAGCAATCCGGCCGCTTGGGCGTGTGGGTGCTGACCGCGTTCGAGGTCGATGGCACCGGGGCCACGGGGGACACCGTCATGCCCGTGGTACGCGGTTGGTTGCCTACGGGGGAGGCCGTGCCCCCTCCGCCCCTGGGACGACGAGCCATCGTCGGTTGGTTGGAGCCGACGGAGTCAGACGCGCTCCGAAAACGTGGCCGCGGTCCGCTGCCTGATGGCCAGGTCGAGATCGTGTCCAGTGCCGAGCTTCTCTCACTGTGGCAGCCGCCTCTGTTTCAAGGGTTCGTGATCCAGCAACAGCCCCAACCGCAGCCTCCTCTGGTGGGGGTGTCGCCTCCGTCGCTGACCGTGCAGCAACCAGTGGACTGGCAGAACGCCGCCTACGGCGTCCAGTGGTGGTTGTTCGGCCTGTTCGCGATCTTCTGGTTCGTGCGCATGGTCCGAGTGGAGCGCGAGGACCTCGCGGCTGAGCCCGATGTGCCCGTCGCCGGTTCCCTTGACACCATGGAGGTTCCTGATGAGCACGGATCCTCGAAGGGGTAGGGAATGACCAAGGGCACGGCAGCCGAGCAAGTCAAGGCCAATAGCTCCGCGCTTACGCGGTATCGGGTCATGGCGTGGGCAGCGGGTATTGGGCTTCTCTTGCTGTGCGCCAACATGTTCCTGCGCTACGTCCTCGACGTGGAAACGGTGCTCGACCTTGTGCCGCGGGTCCACGGATTCGTGTACATGGGCTACCTCGTCACCGTCTTCGATCTCTCTTTCCGGATGAAGTGGCCGCTGAGCAAGGGTGTCCTCGTCTGCCTAGCCGGCACCGTGCCCTTCCTGTCTTTCGTCGCCGAGCACCGGATCACCCGCCAGACCCGCGAGGTGTTGGCCGCGTCGTAACGTCGGTGAAACACGACGACGCCACCATGGACGGATGGACAAACAGCAGGAGTTTGTGCTCCGCACCACCGAAGAGCGCGACATTCGCTTCATTCGGCTCTGGTTCACCGATGTTCTCGGCTATCTGAAGTCCGTCGCTGTCGCGCCGGCTGAACTTGAAGCGGCCTTCGCTGAGGGCATCGGGTTTGACGGTTCGGCGATCGAGGGATTCGCCCGCGTCTCTGAGTCGGACATGCTGGTCAAGCCAGACCCCACCTCGTTCACCGTTCTGCCCTGGCGCGGTGAGCCAGGGGTGGCCCGAATGTTCTGCGACATCTTGATGCCCGATGGCTCGCCGTCCTTCGCTGACCCGCGCTACGTCCTCAAACGCGCCTTGGGCCGCGCGGCTGACATGGGGTTCACGTTTTACACCCACCCTGAGATCGAGTTCTTCCTCTTCAACGAGCTGCCCGAACCCGGTCGCCAGCCGGTGCCCATCGACAACGGCGGCTACTTCGACCACACACCGACCTCGGTCGGTCAGGACTTTCGTCGGGACGCCATCACCATGCTCGAGGCCATGGGTATCTCGGTGGAGTTCAGCCATCACGAAGGTGCCCCTGGCCAGCAGGAAATCGACCTGCGCTACGCGGATGCGCTCAGCACGGCTGACAATCTCATGACGTTTCGCACCGTTATCAAAGAGGTCGCCCTGTCCCAGGGGCTCTACGCCTCCTTCATGCCCAAGCCCCTTGCCGAACACCCCGGCTCTGGCATGCACACCCACCTGTCGCTCTTCGAAGGCGACCGAAACGCGTTCTTCGAACCAGGAGCCGACTATCAGCTGTCGAAGGTCGGAAGGTCTTTCATTGCCGGTCTCTTGCGTCATGCGCCCGAGATCACTGCCGTCACCAACCAATGGGTGAACTCCTACAAACGTCTGTACGGCGGTGGAGAGGCACCGGCGTATGTCTGTTGGGGGCACAACAACAGGTCAGCCATGGTGCGCGTTCCGATGTACAAACCACAGAAGGGTCAGAGCACCCGGATTGAGGTGCGCACTCTGGACTCCGCCTGCAATCCCTACCTCGCCTTTGCGGTGCTGCTCGCTGCCGGGCTGAAGGGGATCGAGGAGGGTTATGAGTTACCACCCGGCGCCGAGGACGACGTCTGGTTGTTGACCGAGGCTGAGCGTCGGGCGATGGGTATTGACCCCTTGCCCCAGAACCTCGCTGAGGCGATCGCGGTGATGGAGCGCAGCGAGCTGGTGGCCCAAACTCTCGGCGAGCAGGTGTTCGACTTCTTTCTGCGCAACAAGCGGGCGGAGTGGGAGGAGTACCGCAACCAGGTCACTGCCTTCGAGCTCGAGCGATACCTGCCTGCGCTCTAGCGCCGTCGGTCGTCGCTACGGTGACCCCTGTGGGGAGCGCACGCAGTCAGGCAACTCCCGGGAAACTCTCCCGGTGGGGCTTCGTCAACGCTGACGCGGCCAGCGTCACGCTGGACCGGCTTGCCGAACGAGGACTTGAACCGTCCGAGGTCTTGCTCACCCAAGTCTCGAGGGTTGCTGATCCTGACGGCGCTTTGGCCGGGTTGGCGCGGGTGCTTGAGATGTCCGAAGCCGCTCGCCAGCTTCTCGATACTTTCGCTGCTGTCCCCGAGTACGCCGAGCGAGTATTCGCGGTGTTGGGAGCAAGTTCTGCTCTGGCCGACCACCTCGCCCGCCGACCCGCTGACTGCGAGATCCTCAACGATCCCGAGCTGGGAGTGACCCGCCCCACCGCTGAGGCGATGCGCGTGGCGATGCTGACTGCGGTCGGGGCCGATCCGAGCGGCAGTTTGCCGAGCGCAACGCTTGAGGGTCCGATGGCGCTGGATGCAATGCGCGTTGAGTACCGCCGACTCCTGTTGCGCGTTGCTTCACGAGACCTCACCACGTCGCCGGACGTCTCGGACATCGCTGCTGAGCTAGCTGATCTCGCCGCTGCTGCCCTTGAAGCCGCCACAGCTGTGGCGCGTGCCGAAGTAGGTCCGGAAGCGGCAGGAGTTCGGTTCGCCATCATTGCCATGGGCAAGTGCGGTGGGCGTGAACTCAACTATGTAAGCGACGTCGACGTGATCTACGTTGTCGAGTCTGGGCTCGAGGTTGACGAAGAGAGTGCGACCCGCATCGGGAACCGCCTCGCAGCATCGGTCGCCCGCGCTTGTTCCACGGTGACTGCCGAGGGTTCGCTGTGGGAGGTGGACGCTGGGCTTCGGCCGGAAGGAAAGTCTGGCCCGCTCACCCGAACCTTGGCCAGCCATGTCGCGTACTACCGACGTTGGGCCAAGACATGGGAGTTCCAGGCGTTGCTCAAGGCCCGACCAGTCGCGGGGGATCTCGGGCTCGGTCAGCGGTACCTGGACGCCATCGGGCCACTGGTGTGGGAGGCGTCCGGCCGGGAGGGGTTCGTCGCTGACGTCCAGCAAATGCGGCGAAGGGTCGAGGCTCACATACCGGCCGGTGAGGTCGACCGCCAGCTCAAGCTCGGTCCAGGGGGTCTGCGTGACATCGAGTTCTCGGTGCAACTCCTCCAGCTGGTCCACGGTCGTAGCGATGACACTCTGCGGAGTGGCAACACGCTCCGAGCGCTCGACGCGTTGGCCGCTGGTGGGTACGTCGGTCGCGATGATGCCTCGTCACTCAGTGATGCCTATCGCTTCCTGAGATCACTCGAGCACCGACTGCAGCTTCGCCGACTTCGCCGGACCCATCTGATGCCGACCGACCCCGCGGCACTGCGCGTGCTCGGGCGTTCGGTCGGATACACGCGTGAGCCAGTCGATGAGCTCACCGAACAATGGCGGCGCCATGCGCGCGAGGTACGACGACTTCACGAGAAGCTCTTCTACCGTCCGCTCCTGCAGGCGGTAGCAAGGCTCGACGCCGGCGAGTCACGACTCACGCCGGAAGCTGCGCAGGCGCGGATGGAGGCGCTCGGATACGCGGACCCGAAAGGCGCGCTGCGTCACTTGGAGGCCCTGACGTCCGGGGTCAGCAGGCGGGCAGCCATCCAGCGGACGCTGCTTCCGGTGATGCTCGGATGGTTCGCCGACGCCCCAGACCCCGATGCTGGACTGCTTGGCTTCCGCAGGGTCAGTGAAGCGTTGGGAAGCACCCATTGGTATCTCGCACTGCTACGAGATGCAGGGGCAACCGCGGAGCGCCTCGCCCGGATTCTTGCCACCAGCCGATTCGCGACCGACCTGCTGCTTCGAGCACCGGATGCAGTCGCATTGCTTGCGGCCCAGGATGCGCTCCGTCCACGGACTACCGATGAGCTTCTTGGTGAGATGCGCGCAACAACCGGGCGAGCGGAGTCAGCGGAGGCGGCTGCAGGGGCCGTGCGCGCGATTCGACGGCGCGAACTGTTCCGGCTAACGGCCGCTGAGGTGCTGGGCGCAGTTGGCCCAACAGAGTCGGGGCCGGCACTGACAGCGGTTGCCGAGGCCGCCCTCGCTGCCGTGCTCGAGGTCGTGACCAAGAGTGCCGCAGGTGCTGGCCCTGAACCCACCCGATTCGCGGTCATCGGCATGGGGCGGTTCGGTGGTCGCGAGCTCGGCCTCGGCAGCGACCTCGATGTGCTCTTCGTTCACGACCCCACTCCGGGGGCGGATGAGGAAGCGGCCTCGCGCCATGCACTTGTGCTGGCCACCGAGTTGCGTCGGCTACTCACGTTGCCGGCCCCAGACCCCCCGATGTTGCTCGATGCCGACCTGCGACCGGAGGGACGCAGCGGGGCGTTGGTACGCACGATTGCCTCTTATCGTGCCTACTACGAACGCTGGTCGTTGACGTGGGAGAGCCAGGCGCTCCTTCGGGCGCAGCCGATGGCCGGTGACGATCGGGTAGGGGAGGCCTTCACAGCTCTGATCGACCGACTCCGGTGGCCCCAAGGTGGGTTGTCGCGTTCGGCGGTGACCGAGATCCGGCGAGTCAAGGCGCGCGTGGAGTCTGAGCGCCTGCCACGCGGTGCCGATCCGGCCTTGCACACCAAGCTCGGCCCAGGAGGTCTGGCCGATGTCGAGTGGACGGTGCAGCTCCTGCAGATGGAGCATGCAAATCTAGTTGAGTCGTTGCGGACCACCAGCACGCTGCCCGCCTTGTCAGCGGCGCTAGAGGCGAGCCTGCTCACTGTCGAAGATGCCGACGTGCTGCGTGCGGCGTGGCTGCTGGCGACGCACATCCGGGACGCCATCATGGTGGCAAAGGGACGACCGTCCGACAGTGTTCCCCGCGACTCCGGGGATCTGGCCCTAGTGGCAGGTGTGATGGGGTACGAACCTGGCCGGTCCGGCGAGCTCGTCGAGGACTATCGCAGGGTCTCCCGACGGGCCAGGGCGGTTGTGGAGAAGGTGTTCTACACGTGACAGACCAGCTCACATCAGGGGCCGCGAAGTACCGAGCGGTCCTCGGGAACACTGAGCTGTTGGCCCTCCTGGTCGCGCGGCTGCTGTCGGGTATCGGCGACCAGCTTGCACGCGTTGTCCTGGCTCTCTACGTGCTTGATCGCAGCAATGGAAACGCCTTGTTGGCAGCGATGGTGCTTGCCGTCTCGTACGTCCCCAGCACGTTTGGGTTCGCCTTCTTGGGCTCGCTCGCTGATCGCTTTCCTCGTCGCTCGGTCATCCTGTGGTCCGACCTGGCGCGCGCTCTGATCGTCACGGTATTAGCGATCGCGGTCGCACGGGATGCCAACTTCGCGGCGGTGCTGTTGTTGCTCGTGGCCGAGACCTTCAGCGCCCCGGCGCTTTCAGCCCGCTCGTCGTTGCTCCCTGATGCTGCGCGATCGCCCGTCGAGTACCAGGCGGTCGTCGGGCTGGGCACCACCTTCGAACAAGTGGTTCAGGTGCTCGGCTTCCTCCTTGCCGGTGTGGCGCTGGGCGTGACCAGCGCTGGATGGGTGTTGCTTTTCAACGCCTTGACCTTCTTGATCTCCTACCTGATCGTCCTGGCATTCGTCGTTCCGCGCCCATCTGCCGCCGCAGCAGGCACGAGCGCCCGCCGTCTGTTGCAGGACGCCAAGTCCGGACTCGTCAGCATCGTTGCTGACCGGGCGATTCGTGGTGTCGTGTTCCTGCTCTGGGGATCGGCCGCCCTGCTGGTCGCCACAGATGCTGTCGCACTTCCGTATGCCGCTGAGGCGGGAGCTCCGCCATGGGCCGCGACGGCGCTCTTGGCAGCGACTCCTGCTGGGGCTGCCGTTGGCGCCCTGTTCGTAGCCCGGTTGCCGATGCAGAGGCAGGTGCGGTTGATCTTCCCGTTGGCGATTGCGTCGATGGTGCCGCTGCTCGCAACGGCTGCCGAGCCCCCCGTTCCTGCCGCGATCGTGCTGTGGTCGATCAACGGGCTGTTTCAGGGGTACGTGGTCACCCTGATGGCGCTATCGATGCAACTCACCGCCGAGCACCGCCGCGGGCGAGTCTTCGGTGTGGCTGGGGCCGGGTTCAACGGAATGGCGATTGTCGGTCTGATCGGCCTCGGGGCGGTGGCCGAACGCACCTCGCCGGCTGCCGCAGTTGTGCTTGCCGGCGCAGTGGGCATGTCCATTGTGGTCATCGCGGCGTGGATCTGGCCGCACCGGGAGGTACGCTCTGCGGTTCGCACCGCGTTTGGTGCGTCGCCTCGTCGCTCCTGACGGGGACCGACGAGTACGGGCAACAGCGCGGAGGGTTCATGAAGGCGTTGGTCAAGCGTGCGGCAGAGCCGGGGCTCGACCTGATGGAGGTGCCAGAACCCACCGTTGAGAGTGGCCAGGTTCTGATCAAGGTGGCCAGGACAGGTATTTGTGGCACTGACCTGCACATCAGGGCGTGGGACCCCTCGGTGCGCTCGATGGTCACCCCTCCCGTCGTGCTTGGCCATGAGATCGCTGGGCATATTGTGGCCGTTGGCCCAGGTGTGGACACCTTGGTCGATGGAGACCTGGTCAGCGTCGAGGGACACATCGTCTGCGGTCGCTGCCGCAACTGTCGGGCCGGACGACGGCAGCTGTGCCCGAATACCAAGGGGGTGGGCGTACACCGTGACGGAGGGTTCGCCGAGTACATTTCGGTTCCGGCTGGCAACATCTGGCGGCACCCGGCGGCACTGGATGTCGAGGTGGCGGCGATCTTCGACCCGTTCGGCAATGCCGTGCACTCTGCGCTGGCGTTCCCGGTGCTCGGTGAGGATGTCCTCGTCACCGGGGCGGGCCCGATCGGCATCATGGCCGCGGCGGTCGCCCGTCACGCCGGCGCCCGCCACGTCGTGGTCACCGATGTCAGTCCCTATCGGCTTGAACTGGCCCGCAGCACCGGCGTCACCTTGGCTGTCGACCCGACGCAGCGTGACCTCAGCGACGTGATGACCGAACTGGGTATGAAGGAGGGTTGGGACGTGGGCCTCGAGATGTCTGGCGCCCCTTCCGCTCTGTCGAGCATGCTCGACACGATGGCCAACGGCGGCCGGATGGCGCTGCTCGGCCTGCCCAGCAGCGATGAGGCACCCTTCGACTGGATGAAGACGATCACGTCGATGCTCACGATCAAGGGAATCTACGGCCGTGAGATGTATGAGACCTGGTACGCCATGTCGGTCCTGGTCGCGGCCGGGCTTGACATCTCACCGGTGATCACGCACCGCTTCCGGTATGACCAGTTCGAAGAGGCGTTCGACACTGCATCGAGCGGACGCTGTGGCAAGGTTCTGCTCGACTGGTCGGAGGTGTGACGTGTTGGAATCACTGAGGTCAGAGCTCTCGTCCCGTATTGCCGAGATGCAGGAGACGGGGGTCTTCAAGCCTGAGCGCGTCTTGGCGAGCCCTCAGGGCACTCACGTACGAGACGAGGATGGCCGCGAGATTCTTAACCTCTGCGCCAATAACTACCTCGGTCTGGCCGACGACCCTCGTGTCGTCGCGGCCGCGTCCAAGACGCTGCAAGAGCGCGGGTTCGGCATGGCGTCGGTTCGGTTCATCTGCGGCACACAGGACATTCACCGGGAACTGGAGGAGCGGCTGGCATCCTGGCTGCGCCAGGAAGACACCATCTTGTTCCCGTCCTGCTTCGACGCCAACGGTGGAGTGTTCGAGGCACTTCTTGATCAGCGTGACGCGGTGATCTCCGATGCGCTGAACCACGCGAGCATCATCGACGGCGTCCGGCTGTGCAAAGCGCAGCGCTACCGATACGCCAACCGAGACATGGCAGAGCTTGAGGCTCGGCTGCAGGAAGCCGTCGATGCCCGGTATCGGCTCATCGTCACAGACGGCGTCTTCTCCATGGACGGCTACTACGCGCCGCTGGATGAGATCTGCGAACTCGCCGACCGGTACGACGCGCTCGTGATGGTTGATGACTCACACGCCGTCGGGTTCGTCGGTGAAGGCGGGCGTGGAACGCCAGCTCGTTACGGTGTCGAAAATCAGATTGACATTCTCACCGGGACCTTGGGCAAGGCGCTGGGCGGAGCGAGCGGCGGCTACGTGGCTGCTCGGCGAGAAATTGTTGCCGTGCTCAAGCAGCGTGCGCGGCCCTACCTGTTCTCGAACTCCGTGGCCCCAGCAGTGGTCGGCGCTTCGCTGGCTGTCCTCGATATCCTTGCAGAGTCTGATCAGCTCCGAAGCCAGCTCGAACGCAACGCGGCACGATTCCGGGCCGGAATGTCTGAGGCCGGTTTTGAACTGCTGCCAGGTGAGCACGCCATTGTGCCGGTGATGTTCGGTGACGCCGTGGCGGCGAGCGCCGTTGCGCAGAAGCTGTGGGATGCCGGGGTCTACGCGGTGGCTTTCTCGTTCCCGGTGGTCCCGCACGGGCAAGCCCGCATCCGGGTGCAGCTCTCCGCAGCCCATTCCGAGGATGACATTGACCGAGCGGTCGCAGCCTTCGTCGCGGCTCGCTGAAGCAATCTGACAAGTTCTCAGCCCAGGTGGGAATACCTTCGGCCTGGAGGCGTTGTACGGTACATCGCGATACATCGTGATACGTTCAAGGAGGCAACAAGGCCACCCTGACTGAGAACGAAATGAGACAGAACTGTGAAACCCCCATCTACGAAACACCCATCTACGAAACACCCATCTCGGCGGACGCCACCCTGGCGAACGTCGACCGATCCCGACCAAGACACCAGCAGCCGGCGGCAGCGCCGTCGGCGCGGCGGTCCCATCAGAGGAGGAAGCGACATGTCCCAGGACCAAGGCGACACCCCCGGCAGAGGCCCTGGCGGTCCACACGGCTTCGGCGGTCGCCGAGGACGCGGCCGGCGCGGTCCGAGCGGTGGCCAACGGGCCAACCGCGGCGACGCGCGGGCAGCCATCCTGGCTTTACTGGCCGAAGAGCCCATGCACGGCTACCAGGTCATGGATGAGCTTGCTGAGCGGACCAAGGGAGCCTGGCGTCCGAGCCCCGGATCGATCTACCCGACCCTCCGCCGACTGTCCGACGAAGGTTTGGTGTCGAGCATCGAGCAGGATGGCCGCCGGGTCTTCCAGCTGACCGACGCCGGTCGAAAGGCCGCTGATGAAGCAGCCGATGGCGCACCACCTTGGCAGCGTCTCGCTTCGTCGGCTGGCGACATCGACCTGCGGAAGACCGTATTCAGTGTTGGTGCCGCGGCCAAACAGGTTGCTAGCACCGGCAGCCCCGAGCAGGTTGCAGAAGCCGAGGCGATACTCACCGAGGCCCGCAAGCGGCTCTACCGGCTCCTGGCCGAATGAGGAACGAGAGCAGCCTGGACGACGAAACGTTGTCCAGGCTGCTCTGTCCTACTCAGCGGCCGAACGGGCGGAGGCGAGCGCCCGCCCCGCATCTCGATCAACGCTCGACGCGGGCTCCGGCAGAGCCCTAGGTCCATCGGAGTCGATGGACGGCAGTAGGCGATCCAGCCAGCCGGGGAGCCACCAGTTGGCCTTGCCGAGCAGCTTCATGGTTGCCGGCACCAGAACCATGCGGACCAGCGTGGCGTCAATGAAGATGGCCGTCGCGAGACCGAGCCCAAACATCTTGGTGGCGGCGTCAGGCCCTGTGACGAAAGCAAGGAAGACCGCGACCATGATGAGCGCCGCCGAGGTGATGACCCGACCGGTGCTGGCGATCCCGCTGACCACCGACTCGTCGTTGTCACCGCTGATGTCGAACTCCTCACGAACTCTGGACAGCAGGAACACCTCGTAGTCCATGGAGAGGCCGAACAAGATCGCGAACATGAACATGGGAATGAAGGAAACGATTGGCACCGTCGATGTGAGGCCGATCAGATCGCCGCCCCAACCCCACTGGAACACCATGACCATCACGCCGTATGACGCCCCGATGCTTAAGAGGTTCAGCAGTACGGCCTTCAGGGGCACCAGCACTGACCTGAAGACCAGCATGAGTAGGAGGAAGGACAACGCGAGAACTGCACCGATGAAGTAGGGCAGCCGTTCGTTGACCCTTTGACCGACGTCAGCGAAGTTCACCATCTGGCCGCCGATGTAGGCCCGCGCCGTGCTTCCAGCAACGGCCTCAGGAATGACTTCGGTGCGTAGGCGCTCGACCGTTTCATGCGTCGCGTCGTCCTGCGGACCGGTGCTGGGGAACGCCACCACGGTGGCTATCCCTTCGTCGATGTTGATGTTCGGCGCTGCGACTTCGGCGATACCCGGATCGGTTTCGACCGCGTCAACCAAACGCCCGACGACGTCTTCGTGTCCGTTGAAGTCCATGGCGATGACCAACGGTCCATTGCGCCCAAGGCCGAAGCCGTCAGCCACCAAGTCATATGCCTGGCGCTCGGTGCGGTTCGTCGGGAGGGCGCCATCGTCGGGGATGCCAACGCGTAGTGCCAGAACGGGCGCGGCGAGAGCGATAAGCAACAGCGTGACCCCGATCGCATACACCCACGCGTTCCGCGTCACGTGCTTGATCCAGCGTGACCACCCGCCACTTCCGGTGGAAGTGTTCCGCCTGATCCCGAAGCGGTTGATCGCATTACCAGAT
>JBBQAL010000028.1:0-30831 GCA_038316135.1 Candidatus Nanopelagicales bacterium
TCAAGGAGCCCAGCTTGTTGTGGTCGATCCTCGACGGATCGACCTCGTTCGCACGCCGCACATCCAAGCAGCACATCACCTCCCGCTGCTTCCGGGGACGAACGTGGCTATGGTCAATGCGCTGGCGCACGTTGTGGTCAGCGAAGGCTTGGTGGACCGCGAGTTCGTCGCCTCCCGCTGCGAGGATGAGTCGTTCGCCACGTGGGAAGCGTTCATCGCCCGCCCGGAGAACAGTCCAGAGGCGATGGAATTGGCGACCGGCGTTTCGGCGTCCGAGATTCGGGCGGCAGCGCGGTTGTATGCAACGGCGCCGAATGCTGCGATCTATTACGGCCTGGGTGTCACCGAGCACAGTCAGGGTTCGACGATGGTCATGGGCATGGCCAACCTTGCAATGGCCACCGGCAACATCGGCCGCGATGGCGTCGGCGTAAACCCACTGCGCGGACAGAACAATGTGCAGGGTTCCTGCGACATGGGTTCGTTCCCGCACGAGTTCAGTGGGTATCGGCACGTCTCCGACGACACCGTTCGGGTGATCTTCGAGGACGCTTGGGGCCGCGAGATGCGGGCCGAGCCTGGGCTTCGTATCCCGAACATGTTTGACGCGGCTGTCGCAGGAACCTTCCGTGGTCTGTTCGTCCAAGGTGAGGACGTCGCGCAGTCCGATCCGAACATCACCCACGTGACCGCCGCACTTACCGCACTCGACACATTGGTCGTGCAAGACCTCTTCCTCAACGAGACCGCCAAGTTTGCCCACGTCTTCTTGCCGGGAACCTCGTTCCTTGAGAAGGACGGCACCTTCACCAACGCCGAACGCCGGATCAACCGGGTGCGCCCAGTGATGGAGCCGAAGACCGGTAAGGACGAGTGGCAGGTGGCGTGCGATATCGCCACGGCGATGGGTTACCCGATGGGGTACGACGAGGCGTCCCAGATCATGGATGAGATCGCGCACGTGACACCGACGTTCGCCGGCGTCTCGTTCGCGCACCTCGACGACGTCGGCAGCCTGCAGTGGCCGTGCAATGAGGCTGCCCCTGAGGGAACACCGATCATGCACGTCGACGAGTTTGTCCGTGGCAAGGGCCACTTCGTTCCGACGCCCTACGTCCCCACTGACGAGAAGGCAAACCGCAAATTCCCGCTGCTGTTGACCACCGGACGCATCCTGTCCCAGTACAACGTCGGTGCTCAGACGCGTCGTACCGCAAACGTCGAGTGGCACTCCGAGGACCTCCTCGAGATGCACGAGGCGGATGCTGCTGAACGTGGGATCAGCGAAGGCGATTGGGTGGCGCTGAACAGTCGAGTGGGCGAAACACACATGCGCGCGCACATCACTGACCGCGTCCCTCAGGGCGTCGTCTATACGACCTTCCACCACCCTGAGAGTGGTGCAAACGTGGTGACGACCGAGAACTCTGACTGGGCAACGAACTGCCCCGAGTACAAGGTGACTGCTGTGCAGATGCGTCCGGCTAACGCAGTTGATCCGAACCGGGTCAGGGCCGACGCGTGAGTGTCAAAGACCTGGTGCGTATGGCCAACCAGATCGCTGTGAACCAGGCTCATCTTTCCGACGATGACGCCGTGGCTTTGGTCGCACAGCATTTGACCATGTTCTGGGCGCCAGCGATGCAGCGCGACCTCTTCGCGGCGGTCGATGCCGGCGAGGCTGACCTCAATGAGGTTGCGTTGCGCGCGGTGCGGCAGCTTCAGCCAGCCTGATCCGCTCAACGCCCGCGTAACAATTGAACGCCTCGTTGCGCGAGAACCCGACCAGCGTCAGCCCGGACTCTCGGGCAAGGTCAACAGCGAGCGTCGAGGGTGCTGATACGGCAGCGAGCATCGGCAGCCCGGCCATTACCGCCTTTTGGGTCAGCTCGAACGATGCGCGCGCACTCACCTGAAGCAGCCACTCGGATGCCGGTAGTGCGTCGTGCTGCAACGCCCAGCCGACCACCTTGTCAACGGCGTTGTGGCGGCCGACATCTTCGCGGATGCAGACCGGATCGCCGTCGAAGGTGAAGAGCCCGGCGGCATGTAGACCGCCCGTGCGGTCGAAGGCTGACTGCGAGGCGCGAAGCCGGTCGGGCAGTGCGGTGATCACCGTGGGCGAGACGCTCGCAGTGTTGTCGAGCACCTTGCCGCGTCGCCGGACGACCTCGGTGATGCTGTCGGCTCCACAGATACCGCAGGCGCTGCTGGTCATCGTCAGCCGAGGCGGTGGCGGGGTAAGCGTTGTTGCGAGTCGAACGTCGACGGTGTTCTCATCGCAAGCAATGGCTCCGATGGCGTCGTGAGATGTGTGCACCGTTCCTTCGGAGACCAGCCAACCCAGGGCGAGCTCGATGTCGTGGCCGGGAGTCCGCATCGTCGTTGCGGTGTCGACGCCGTTGACCCGGATCGTCAGGGGCTCTTCAACCGCGAGCTGATCGACGACTTCGGTGGTTACGCCAGCGCGCAGCCGGGTCATCCGGCGTCGGTCTACGAGGCGTCCCATGGAACAACGGTGCCACAGGATGGGACAGATGGCGCCATACGTTCCATCAGATGACCCGTTTGAACTGATTCACGCACGGCGGGCCCTCGGCGTGCTCGTAGCGGACGCCGCCGGCCTTGACGACGACGGTCGAGCTCGAGACGGTGCCGTGACGCTCGGCATGGATGCAGGCGGGCGACCCGGCATCGGGGGTCTCGTGCGACCTGAGGATGTCGCGCAGGCGGTGGACGAGGTCGTCGGGACCGTCCGCTGACGCCAACGCCCCCTGGGCCTGGCTTAGGATTCGCGCGGCCTTCGGGTCGGTCGGGTCGTTGAGGTCCTGCTCGGTGAGGACGTGGATGCCGGGTGTGAGTGCTGCCGTGAGGCGGCTGCGCTCGTCGTCGAGCGCTGTCCAGAACGCAGCGTCGGACGATGCGTAGAGAACGTTGACGGGGTTGTAGTTGCCTGGCTGAAGCGATTCCATCCAGGCCAGCGCGTCGGCATCGGAGCCGGCGAGAGCCTCGAGCGGCAGCGTGCCCCGCGTCCGACGAGAGGCGTCGAGGATTGGGAGCAGCCCGCCCGGGTGTCGGTTGGTCACTGCGCCGACCCGGCCCGTTGGGTCAACGGCCAGCCAGGTGCCCCCGGCCACCCGATCGCGCCCGCCCCACCTCGGTGGCTCTGCCGTCAGGAGTAACGGCGGGTCGCTGGGGCGTCCCAACAACTCATCACGGTTGGCGGCCACCACTAAGGGAGCCTTGGCGTAGCACTGCCACGCCAGGATCACCGTGCACATCCGGAGACTCTAGAGGGACGAGCGTATCGATGAATGATGTTCAAACATCAGACTAGATGATGGTATGATGACACAGTGCGCACCACTGTCACCCTCGATGACGACACAACCACGCTCGTGCGACGGCGTATGGCCGAACGGGGGGTGGGCTTCAAGCAGGCCTTGAACCAGCTCATCCGTGAGACCGCCGAGCGCGGCGGCCCGCCTTTCCGAACCCCGACCTTCGCGATGGGACAACCAACGGTCGACCTCACGAAGGCCCTTCAGGTAGCAGCCCAGCTTGAGGACGACGAGATCCAGCGCAAACTGCACCGCGGCGTATGAACTTCCCTGACGCAAATGTCCTTCTGTACGCCATCAATACCAAGGCATCACAACATCTGACCGCTCGCGACTGGCTCGACGGAGCGCTCAACGGTGATCGAACGGTCGCGTTCACCTGGTCGGTGCTTCTCGCGTTCATCCGGGTGTCTACCAACCGCACGATCTTCCCTTCCGCGCTGTCGACCGCCGACTCAATCGACGTCGTCAACGGCTGGACGAGTCAGCCGTCGTCGATCCTGGTGAATCCCGGCAAAGGTCACGCCGCCCTCCTTGGTGAAGTCCTGCGGATGGCTCCACAGGGTGGCAACTTGGTTCCGGACGCGCACCTCGCCGCGATGGCACTCGAAAACAAGGGAACGGTTGTGTCGTTCGACCGAGACTTCGGCCGGTTCACCGGGGTCAAGTGGCTGATTCCCGGCAGCGGCTAGGGGCGAAGGGCCTCGTACGCCATGACGGCGGCGTGGAGGGACGTGCACGCCTCGGCTGAGTCGAGGTCGACGCTGAGCACCTTTTCGATCGTGGTCAGACGTTGGTAGAACGCCTGCCGTGACAGGTGTGCAGCATCGGCCGCCGCCGACTTGTTGCGTCCATGGGTCAGATAGATCTGCAGCGCGCCAACCAGGTCAGTGCCGTTCTTGGCATCGTGGTCAATGAGCGGCCCGAGGGTTCGCTCGACAAAGGCCTGAAGACGCGGGTCTCCCCCGAGCAGGTAAAGCAATCCACGCAGCTGGACGTCTGGCAGCTCGTAGTACGGCTTCACCTCCGGCGAACCCTGCGCCGCCTCTGCGGCGTGGGCCGCCTCGGCGAACGAGCGCCGCACGGCATCGAGGTCACGCACCCATGAGCCGACGCCGATCACTGGCCGGCCCACCTTTGCCGCATCAGCTTTCGCCAGGATGTGCTGCGCGATGCGCGACAGCAGCACCGAGGCGTCTGCACCGTCCGGCAATGGCAGCAGGACGCCGACGCGCCCGGGTCGCAACGAACCAACCAAGGCCTTCACCTCAGCCGAGCGCAGCGCAGACGCCACCAGCTCCGCCTCAAGATCTCGTGGTCGGGCGTGCGGCTGGTGGGCCCGGTCGGCGCTGAGTTCGACGACGACGGCCACCAGCTCACGTCTTGCCGTGGGAACACCAAGGGCTGCTGTTCGCGCATGGATGTCGTCCGAGGACTCGAAGCGCCGGTCGATGATGTCAGCCAGCGTGGTGCGATGCGCCTGAAGCTCCATCGGATCTTGCTGCTGCTCGAGGAGCCGGTTGAGAGTGAGCGCGGTGGCGGCCCGCTCCAACACCATCAACTGCAGAGGCCCCGGGTCGCCGTCAGGCAACAGCACAAGGCGTCCCCACACCTCGCCCCGAGCCTCGACCATCGCAACGACCCATCCCTCGGGCCCGCAAACGTCACTGTGCGCTGACGTCTGAGCGGCTCGCGACCTCGTGCTCCAGTCGCGGAGCACCTCGTCCGTCGACCTGGCTGCTGGGGCGTGGGCTACAACCTGGTGCACGAGGTTCTCGAACACAACGGCGCAGCCGGACAGGCGTGCTGCCTCATGCACGATCGAAGAGGCCGAAGCGCCTTCGACACAGAGCCTGGTAAAGACGCGATGCGCCGACTCCGAGGCGTGCAGGGCGCTGATTTGTTCCTCGACGATCAAGGAGTGCACCGCCTGAGTGACCGTGACGAAGCGTAGCTCGCGGTGCAGCGTGATGAGCGGTAATCGGTGTCCGTCGCACGCCTTCACGAGCGCCCGCGGCAACTCGGAGTATCGCCGTCCGAGCTCAACCACCAGGGCGACTGCGCCAGCAGTCGCGAGGGCACCGGCGTAGATCCGCAGTGCATCATCCGTCTCCGGAAGAGCGATTCCGGTGGTCAGGATCACCTCTCCTCCGGATAGCAGGCCGGCAATGTCGGGCAGCTCGCTGACGTGCACCCAGCGCACCCGCGCATCGAGCCCCAGAGCCCCGGCGTCCACGCGGGGAAGGCCAACGGCGACATCCGGCAGCTCGAGCACGTCTCGGACGCGCGGGAGGGCTGCCTGGGTGGTCAGCGCTGCACGATCGGACATGGGACCCCTCGAGAGTGAAGCGAACGCTGTCGGCGATGTCGTGAGGGTAGCGACCGAGCAACGGGCGCCTTCCCCGAAGTCGGTTTTCCGGTCATCCGACACCAAGCACTCTGCCTCGGCCGACACGGTTCGATCACAAACGCTAGACGCGTCAGGACTGAGCGGTTAGGTTCGCCCCACACAGCAGACACTGCTGGGTCGAGTGTGCGTTGATCCCGGAGATCGTGCGGTTTGAGGGGACCGAAGCCGGGGATCTTCCTGTCACACCCGAGCAGGGCTTGAGAGAGGCCGGTGGCCGCAAGGTGCGGCGCCAGGAGGGATTGGGCATGCTGATGACGCGGAGGGTCGTGCGGTGGGGGGCCGTAGCCACGACAGCGGTGGTAGCGGGGATATTGCCGTTGGCGGCCACTGGAGGTCAGGCACAGGCATTGGTGCAGGACGGCAAGAACGTCTTTGTCGTCGGGATGCTGCAGGATGTCGACAACCTCAACCCCTTTAAGGGGATCACGGTTGCTGCCTACGAGGCCTGGGGACTCACTTATGGAACCCTCACGGGTTACAGCGCCGAGAACTTCTCACCTGTCGCGGCTCTCGCCGAGACCTGGGGTGCGTCCGAAGACGGCCTCACCTGGACGTACAACCTTCGCCAGGACGCAATGTTCAGTGATGGTGTGCCACTCACCTCCGCCGATGTCGTCTACTCCTTCAATCGGGTCATCGCGGGCGAGTCGATTGAGAAGACGAACTACGGCAGCTACGTGAAGAACATCGCCAGCGTTAAGGCGGTTGACGACTACACCGTCGAGATGACTGTGAAGAAGCCGTCGGCGATCATGAACAACCTGTCGGTTCCGATTCTGCCCGAGCACATCTGGAGCAAGATCGGTGCCGACGAGCTCAAGACCTACACCAACGAGCCCGATTCGGACCCGCCGGGCATGGTGGGTTCTGGTCCCTTCATGTTGACCGACGCCGTCAAGGGTCAGTACTACCGATACACCGTGAACCCGAACTGGTACGGGCAACAGCCGAATATCGATGGCATCGAGTTCAAGATCTACCAGAACGACAACGGGCTCGTCACCGCGCTCGAGAACGGTGAGATTGACTTCGCCGACGACATCGAGGCGTCGTTGTTCAATACCCTCGAGGGCAAGGACGGCATCACTGCTAAGTCATCTCAGTACTCCGGCTTCAACTACATCACCTTCAACGGCGGGGCACAGACTGTCGACGGTACCCCGATTGGTACGGGGCACCCATCGCTGAAGGATCCGATTGTGCGCGAAGCGATCCACTACGCCATCGACAAAGATGCTCTGGTTGATCGCACCTTGCAGGGGCGCGGAGTGCCGGGTGACACGTTCATTCCACCGATCTACGGTGACTACCACTTGAGCATCACGGACCCGATCACCTATGACCCCGACAAGGCGAACCAGATGCTGGACGATGCTGGGTATACCAGAGGGCCGGACGGAATTCGCACGATGCCGGATGGCACAGACCCGTTGGTCTACCAGCTGTACTCGCGGCAGAGCTCGTCGACATCGCAGACCACGATCCAGTTGCTGCAGGGTTGGTTGAAAGACATTGGAATCGACTCCAACGCTGAGTCAGTCTCGGAGGGCCGCCTTTACGGCATCGCCGGAGACGGCACATACGACATGTACGAATGGGGTTGGGTGGTCGAGCCTGATCCTGACTACCAGGCTTCGGTCTTCACCTGCGACCAGATGAGCTACGAGACCGGAAGTGGCCAGATTTACGCCGGTCTCAATGACAGCTTCTACTGCAACAAGGACTACGACAAGCTCTACCAGCAGCAGAGCACCGAGACCGACCGAACCGCTCGGGCCGACATCGTCAAGCAGATGCAGCAGATGGTCTACGACGCGAACGCCTACATCGTCTACGAGGTGTACGACTACCTACAGGCGTACCGCAGTGACCGCTACACCGGGTTCGTGGAGCAGCCGTCTGACAATGGCGCCATCCTGTTCCAGTACGGCATATACTCGTACCTGAACATCGAGCCGGTCACCGACGGAGGTGGCAGTTCTGGCAGTTCGAGCGATACGAACACCGCGCTCATCGTCGGAGGGGTTGCGGCTGCTGCAGTATTGGTGGGGCTGATCGTCTGGTTGGCAACCCGTGGGCGGCGCAGTAGCGGCGCCGACGTGGAGTAGCCAGTGGCGCAGATCGAACCTGCGGGGGGCTCCGCAGGTGCGTTGGACCCGACGTCCGAAGGTGCGCTGGACTCGACCCCAGAGGGTGGGGTCCGGCGCACCTCGCGCGTGGCTGGGTTGGGCCGGTTCACGGCGCGCCGGTTGCTGTCAGGCCTGGGGACGTTGATCTTCGTGCTCTTCGTGAACTTCTTCCTGTTCCAGCTTCTGCCAGGTGACCCGCTGGCACGGTACAAAGGCGCCCGCGAGATTTCACCCGCTGATCTAGCCAAGTTGAGAGAAGAGCTTGACGCCCCCATCTGGAAGCAGTTCTTCAACTACCTCAAGGACCCGCTCCAGCTCGACTCTTATTCGACCATCCAGGGCAAGCCGGTGTGGGACGTCATTGCCGCGGCAGTTCCCTGGACGCTGTTCCTGCTTGGCACAGCGACACTGGTGGCTACGGTGGTCGGCATCTGGATCGGGATCCGTTCCGGGTGGAATCGTGGGAGCAGGTTCGACAGGTGGTCGACCGGCGTCACCCTCTTTCTCTACGCGACGCCGGAGTTCTGGCTCGGACTGATCCTCATCTTGGTTTTCTCCACTGGTATTGGTCCGCTACCTGGAATTTTCCCCAGTGGATCCAGCATCGGGTCGGGGCTCGATCCCTGGACGCTGCAAGGGATAATTAGCATTGCATACCACACGGTCTTACCGGCGTCGGCGCTTGCTGCTGTCTATCTGGCTGACTATTCGCTGATCATGCGCGCCTCGATGGTCGACGAACTTGGGCAGGACTATCTGATGACCGCCCGTGCCAAGGGGCTGATGGATCGTGCCATCCGGCGCAGTCACGCCGTCCCGAACGCCTCGCTGCCGACGATCACGCTGATCTTTCTCAACATCGGCTTCGTCTTCGGCGGAGCCATCACCGTTGAAACAGTGTTCTCGTATCCCGGGTTGGGTCTGCTCACCTGGAACGCGATCCAGTTTCAGGACTTACCGCTGCTGCAAGCGGTCTTCTTGCTCTTCAGCGTCACCGTCATCGCTTTCAACATCATCGCTGATCTGCTCATCGCGGTGGTCGACCCGAGGATTCGCGTATGAGTGCCACCGAAGTCGAGCAGCCAGTATTCGCCAGCGCCCGGTCCATTGCTTGGACCCGCCGCCGCAAGTCTGTAGTGCGATTCATCAGGACCTTCGCCACCCATCGCACCGGCATGGTCGGTGTTGGCATCCTGCTGTTCTTCATCATCGTCGCGGTAGCCGCGCCGCTGATCTTTCCCGATTACCTGCTGGACCCGAATGCGAACCTCTCAAACGACGACATGGCTCCCCCGAGTTCTGAGTTCTACTACTGGCTGGGCACCGACGACCTAGGCCGGTCGGTCCTCGCCGAACTTGCTTGGGGAGCCCGACCTTCGCTGATCATCGGCATCCTCGCTTCGCTGATGGCGATGGTGATTGGCACCCTCGTTGGCATCGCGAGTGGGCACTTCCGTGGGCTCTTCGGCGGCGCGATGGAGCGGTTGACCGACTGGTTCCTCGTTCTCCCCTTCGTACCCTTGGTGATCGTCCTTCAAGCCGTGTTGGGGCAGACCTCGCTCTGGATAACGGTGGTCGTCCTCGGGGTCACGTCTTGGCCAGGGACGGCACGACTGGTGCGTGCCCAGACGTTGAGCGTGGAGGCGCGTCCTTACATTGAGCGCGCCAAAGTGCTCGGAAACAGCGACTGGAAACAGATGACCCGGCACGTGCTGCCTAACGTCACGCCGTTGGTCATCGCCAACACCACCCTTACCGTTGCCATCGTCATCTTGTCCATGACAGTCCTGGGCTTTCTCGGTCTGCTCGATCCGAATGAGATCTCTTGGGGAGGCATGCTCGATAACGCAGACGGGTCCGGTGCCGCGCTGCGCGGTGCCTGGTGGTTCCTTTTCCCACCTGGACTCTGCGTGATCGCGGTCGTGCTGGCATTCACTCTGATCGGTCGAACTCTCGAAGTTGTCCTAAACCCGCGCTTGGGAAGTGAGTAGTTGTGGCTGCGCTCGAGATGCGTGACGTCTCCCTGACCTATCACCCGGCAGAAGGCCCGGTGCCGGCCGTGCGGGGCGTCGACCTCGTGGTCAATGCGGGTGAGGTCGTCGGTGTTGCCGGTGAGTCCGGGTGCGGCAAGTCGACCCTGATCTCGACGGTGTTACGCCTCTACCCCAAGAGCGCCACGGTCGAAGGTGAGGTGCTCGTCGACGGCGAGAATGTCTTCGACATGAAGTGGAACCGGATGCGCGCTGTCCGGTGGGGTGAAGCAGCCGTCGTCTTCCAGGGTGCATTGCACTCGTTGAATCCGATCCAGCGCATCGGCAAGCAGCTGGCCGAGCCGATCCTGATCCACGACAAGAGTGCGACGGAGGCTTCGGCGGAGCGCAAGGTGCGTGAGTTGCTCGAGCAGGTGGGGCTTCCTGCGCGCCACGCCAACGCATATCCCCACCAGCTGTCTGGCGGTCAGAAACAGCGCATCATGATTGCCTTGGCGCTGACGTGCGACCCCTCGGTGTTGCTCTGTGACGAGCCGACGACGGCCCTCGATGTCATGGTGCAGGCGCAGATCCTCGACCTGCTCAAGGGGATCGCGCGCGATCGGCAGATGGGCATGCTCATCATCAGCCACGACCTGTCGGTTCTTGCGTCAAACTGCGACCGGATTGCGATCATGTACGCCGGACGTGTCGTCGAGCAAGGAGTCGCGAGCGAGCTCTTCGCCGATCCTGCCCATCCGTACACACGGGCGCTCATGGGCGCATTCCCCACGATCGGAGACACCGAGTCGAGGTACGCTCCGAGTGGGTTAGCCGGTGACCCGCCCTTTCCCGGTGACCTGCCGAGCGGCTGCTCGTTCCACCCGCGTTGCCCCATCGCCACCGATGAATGCACTGATGCCAACGTCCTGCTGAAGGACGTCGGACCTTCACGCAAGGTGGCCTGCATCCACGTCGATCAAGGAGCGGTGGTCTAGTGAGTGCAGCGGCCGAAGAGTCGCCTTCGACCGGGATGGTGGTGGAGGTCGACGATCTCCACGTCACCTTCACGGGTCGTGAGGGCGGTACCGCCAAGGCGGTCGACGGAGTCAACCTCGCCATCCGCAAGGGCGAAATCATTGCCCTGGTCGGGGAATCCGGCTGCGGGAAGACGACACTGGCGCGCACAATCCTTGGCCTTGAGAAGCCGGCGTCCGGCGAAGTTCGATTCCGCGGTGAGCCCCTCGAGTACTCCGGCCGGGCCCTCAAGCGTTACCGCAAGAATGTGCAACTGGTGCTCCAGGACCCGACTGGATCACTTAATCCTCGCCACTCCGTCTACGAGGCAGTGGCGGAAGGACCACGCACCCACGGAATGGACGATGAGGCTGGGCGCGTCGCACGAGCGATGTCGATGGCCGGGCTTCGTCCGCCCGAGCGGTTCTTTCTACGCTACCCGCACGAGCTCTCGGGTGGGCAACGGCAGCGTGTCGTCATCGCCGGTGCGCTCGCTCTGGACCCGGACGTCATCATCGCCGACGAGCCGGTCAGCAGCCTCGACGCCTCGGTGCGTGGTGAGATCCTCGCGCTCATGCTCAAGCTTCGTGAAGAGCTCGGTCTCACTTTGCTCGTCGTGACGCACGACCTCGGACTTGCCTGGAACATCGCCGACCGCATCGTGGTCATGTACCTCGGGCGGGTCGTTGAGCAAGGGCCAACCGAGAAGGTGTTGAGCAACCCCCAGCATCCCTACACCCGGGCGCTGCTCTCGGTTGTGCCTGAGATGAAGGGCGTCGAACAGATCGTGCTTTCCGGCGAAACCCCTGACCCGACAAAGATCCCGTCCGGGTGCCGCTTCCACCCGCGCTGCCAAGAGGTGCGCGACGGAGTTGCCGAGCATGCTGGAGTGCTGGCGGCGTGCTCAACGATCAGCCCGGCGATCCTGCCGCCGAGCATCCCGATCGGTGCGAACACCGCCGACCTCACCCATGAGGCGGCCTGCCACCTGGTCGTTCCGCCGCCGCCTGCCTGACGCAGCACGGCGCGGTCCGTTTCTTTTAGAGGTAGGGGCCGGTGCTGCGCTGGTTCTGGTCGAAGCTGGGCGAGGTGGCGGCGTCCGGCCCCGCTGGGAGCGCAGCGCGTCGGCGCATCTCTTCAAACTGCGCCCGCGCGGCAACCTGCTGCGCGAAGAGCGCCGTCTGAATGCCGTGGAAGAGACCCTCGAGCCAGCCGACCAGCTGGGCCTGTGCGATGCGCAGCTCGGCCTCGCTGGGAACGCCTTCATCGGTGAAGGGCAGCGAGATTCGTTCGAGCTCCTCGGTGAGCTCAGGGGCGAGCCCGTCCTCGAGCTCAGCGATCGACCTTCGGTGGATCTCCTTGAGCCGCGCGCGTCCAGCTTCGTCAAGCGGTGCGCTTCGCACCTCCTCGAGGAGCTGCTTGATCATGGTCCCGATGCGCATCACCTTGGCCGGCTGCTCAACCAGCTCGGTGATAGGTGGCTGGCCGTCGTCACCCTCGATTCCTGGTGCCGGGACCTCTCCAACGGGCTGACCGTCGGGGCCGACGATCACGATGCGGTTCGGCGTCTCTTCCTGCGGCTGCGTCATGGCTCCATCTTGGCCTAGAAACCCGGTGGACGAAGACCGGCCCCTCCGACAGGGTGTTGGCATGGAATTAACTGCCCTGGAGAAGGCGCTCCCTGACCACGAGATCCGACCAATCAGCTTGGATGACGTGCCAGCCCTGGTCGACTTGGTGGCACGGCTCACCACCGTCGTACTCGGTGAGCCCGACGTAAGTGAAGCTGAGCTTCGCGACGACCTGATCGGCCCGCACTTCGAGCTGGGAACCGACACCTTTGTTGCCTTGGCCCCCGATGGTCGGGTCACCGCGTATGGGCAGGGCTACGACGAACGGGACGGGTCCGGTTGGATGGACGTGTGCATCGATCCCGCGCTCGACGCGGCACGGCAGGTGGCTGTCGCCGACGCTGGAATCGCAGCGTGCGCCGCGCGAATCATCGAGTCGGCCAAGGCGCGGGGAGCGTCGGAGATCCATCTGACGGCGAACCTCTACGAGTCCGAGACCTTGATGCGGGAGGCCTACGACCGTGCCGGCTTGCCGGTCGAGACAATCTACTGGCGCATGCAGCGCGAGATCTCTGCGACCGAAACGCTTGAGGCACCAGTCGTTCCTGAGGGTTTCCGGATCGGCAAAGTCGACCCGCGCGACGATGTGGTGATCGAACAGGCCTACCACCTCATCAACGAGACGTTCAGCGAGCACCACGGGTTCGATGGGGAGGTGAAGTCGCTGCCCGATTACATCGATTACGTGCGTACCGCTGAGGCGTTCGACCCGGACGCCTGGTGGTTCGCCTGGCAGGGCGTTGAGCCGGTTGGCGTGCTGATCGGTGACAACCGCCGTGACGAGCACGGGCTGGGAGTCATCCCCTCGGTTGGCGTGCAGAAACACCTGCGGGGACGAGGTATCGCGCGTGCGCTGCTGCTATCTGCCTTCGCCGACTATCAGCAGCGTGGACGCACAGGCGTCCAGCTCGGCGTTGACACGCAGAACTCCACCGGAGCGACTCGGCTCTACGAGTCCGTCGGGATGACCTCACTTCACTCAGCGATCGCGATGGGCCGCGAAGTCACCCTCTGACGCCCGCCGAGCCCGCCGAGCCGTCCCCTCCGGCCGCACGATGATCAGGTGACGTGGTCGTCGTGCGCAAAGGTGGCTGCCGGCCGCCACCTCCGGCCCGTTAACGCCACCTTGGGTCAGACAAGTGCCACGGTGTCGAGGAAGGCGTCGACGAGGGCGTAGCAGCGTTGGCGGTTCTGTTCGGCAAGCTGCTCGGTCTGCTGGTAGATCACTTCGAGGTCGACGCCGTAGGAATCGGCATCGGCTGCGGCGTCCTTGCCCCAGCGATGGATGATGGCAGGCGATACCTCCGGGTGGAACTGGAGAGCGAGCATGCGCCCTAGGCGGTAGGCCTGTGGTCCTGCCTCCGTCGATGCAAGAACTTCGGCGTCAATCGGTGGGGTGAACTTGTCGATGTGGTACTCAAACCACGGTCCAGGAGGAGCCAGCATCGGGTCGTCCGTCGTGATGTCGTACCAGCCGAGCTCGCCGCGATGCGCGCGTTCCACCGACCCTCCGAGCGCGTGCGACATCAGCTGCCCCCCGTAACAGATCCCGAGCACCGGGGTGTCGGAGTGCGCGGCAGCACGCACAAGCGCTGACTCACGGTCGACGTGGTTGGCGACCTTCTCCCAGTAGACCGACCAGTCAGAACCAAGCATCACCAAGAGGTCAATGCCATCGAGGTCGATCTCACCAGCACCGTCGCGGTGGAAGATCTTGAGCTCGAACCCGCGCTGCTGCAGACGTTCGCCGACGTGACCAGCGTCGTCGTCGCCGCTGTTGGCGATCACCAATGCCTTCATGGCAAGGCAGGTTACGGCAGCGGGGCGTCCGACGCCTCGTCCACGGTGGTGTCAGCCGCATCGCTGCCAGCTGCTGAGCGTAGATCGATCACGGCAGGTGGCAGCGTGCGAATGAGGGCCAACGAGCTGTAGGCGACCGGAATGATGAGCGCGATCGCCATCGTGGATGTGGTTGGCAGCAGCGATGCCAACGCGCCGGCGGCCAGCGCGCCGAAGGCCTGGATGCCCATCAACCCGGGCTGCACGATTGAGACAAACGGCGCCCGCAGTTGCTCGGGCACCATCATCATCGAACCGGTCATCGTCGGGACATCTGCTGCGATCGTGACACCGAATGCAGCGACTGCGAGGAACGCCAAGACCACGGTGGCCATTCCCTGGCCCGAGCCTGCCAGCGCGAAGAACAACGCCGCGGGGCTGGCTGCCAGGATCGTGATGGTGCAGGAGATGCGGAGCAGCCGGGTGGGTGAACCTTCCCGCGGAACGATCGTGCCGCTGAACGCACCGATCAGCGGCGCGGTGGCAAGAAGGGCAGCCATCACCAAGGGGTTGATGTCCTCGCTGCGCAAGAAGACCGGAAGGAGTGCGCTGATTGCGGCGTCGGCAAGTGCCAGGAGCAGGAAGAAGAGGAGCATCTGACGCAGCAGGCCGCGTCGCGACATCAGTGTGAACGCGTTGCGGGTGCGTGCGATGGGCGGCTCAGGCGGCGGTGGCTGACGTCCGGCGGAGATCCCGAAGAGCAGTACGGCGGAGACTGCGAACGTGGCCGCGTTCATGATCAGCGCTGCCTGCGGACCAATGAGAAGCAGCAGTGCACCTCCGGCTGCGAGTCCGGCCGCCTGTGCGGTCTGGAAGGTCACGTTGCTGAGGGCGTACCCGTCTGCCATCCGGTCCTCGCCGGCCGCCTCGGGAATGATCGCTGTGCGCGCTGCTTCGAAGGGTGGAGATGCCAGCCCGGCGATGAACGCCAGCACCAGGAGTGACCATGTCGGCAGCGGCAATGCGATGAGCGCGAAGAGCAGCATCCGGATGAGGTCGGAACCGATCATCATTCCGCGGAGTGAGTATCGCTGGGCCCACGGTGTGATGATCGGGCTGAGCAGGTACGGCAGGTAGGTGACGGCGAGTGTCGCCGCGGTCAGGAACGGTGAGCCGGTGCGGTCGTACACGAGGACCGCGAGCGCGAAGCGCGCGGCCCAGTCGCCGACCTCGCTGAGCACCTGGGAGCCCCAGACGCGGCGCATGTCGCGAATTCGGAGAACGCTGAAGGACGCCACGAACCGCTGTCGCGCCTGCCCCATCCGACCCCCTCAGGTCTCTCCTATCCCGCCGCGTATTCGACCACACCTGATGGGTGGTCTGGGGACGGATGCCCGGCCGGTACGTCCAACGGGTGTGTCGGGCGTGTTCGGGAGCTGGCGTGAAACGGGCGATGCACCGTCCTTCGTCACCCATATGGGCTAATTGCCCCTCTAGTCCACAGGTTGTCCACAGGCTTGGGACAAATCGGACACTCTCCGCGCTCGATGGGTCACCTTCGGTGACAAATTATCCCCAAAAGGGCGAGCGTTCAGGGCAGTCGCCAGTCGATGGGCTCGGACCCCTGCGCGACCAGTGCCACGTTGACCCGGCTGAAGGGGCGAGACCCGAAGAAGCCGCGGGACGCCGAGAGCGGGCTCGGGTGGGCGCTGGCAATCTGCGGGACGTCCCCCAGCCACGGCGCCAACCCCTGGGCGTCCCGGCCCCAGAGCACGGCAACCAGCGGACCCCCGCGGCTGGCCAAGGCGCGAATCGCCGCCTCGGTCACTTGCTCCCAGCCCTTACCTCGGTGCGAGGCCGGCTCCCCTGGCTGCACGGTCAATACCCGGTTGAGCAGCAGGACGCCCCGCGCAGCCCACGGGGAGAGGTCGCCAGTGGTGGGGGGCGGTAGGTCAAGGTCGTCGACGAGTTCGGTGAAGATGTTCGCCAGGCTCCTGGGAAGTGGTCGAACGTCGGGAGCGACGGAAAAGGAGAGTCCGACGGGATGGCCGGGGGTGGGGTAGGGGTCCTGACCGACGATCAGAACGCGAACGGCGTCCAGGGGCGTTCCGAACGCCCGCAGCACGTTCTCACCGGCTGGAAGGTAACCACGGCCCGCGGCGATCTCCGCGCGCAGGAACTCACCGACGCGCGAGATGGTTGCGGCCTCGGGTTCAAGGGCAGGCAGCCAAGACGGGTCCACCAGCTCGGCGAGCGGACGGGGGGTCATGGGGGATGAGCGTAGGGGTGCCAGCACGGTTACGGTGACCCGCGTGACGTTCACGCTGGAGACTGTGCGGTACGACTCACCTGACGCGCACATGCTGATCGAGGAACTGCAGGAGGAGTACGTCATCCGCTACGGCGGACGCGACGAGACGCCCGTCGACCCTGACGACTTCGCACTTCCCAGGGGCACCTTCCTGCTTGCGTACCTCGATGGTGCGTTGGTTGGCTGCGCGGGCATGCGACGACGGTCCGATGCTGACGTCGAGGTCAAGCGAATGTTCATCCGAGGGACGCACCGAGGACGCGGCTACTCTCGCGACCTCTTGGCGCTCGTCGAGAATGAAGCACGGTTGATGGGGTTCACCCGCATCCTGATGGAGAGCGGGCTCGCTCAGCCTGAGGCGATGGGCCTCTACGAGTCGAGCGGGTACGAGCGCATCCCTGGCTTCGGTCACTACCGCAACGAACCGCAGAACCGCTGCTACGCCAAGACGCTCTAGAGGTCATCCGGCGTTGCAGCGTCGTTGGCGAGTCGAGGATTGCGTCGACTGGCGGAGGGTGAGGGATTTGAACCCCCGGATGCTTTCGCATCGCTCGCTTTCAAGGCGAGTGCATTCGGCCGCTCTGCCAACCCTCCCGGGATGACCATTCTGCCGTACCGCACGATCCTGCTCGCAACGTGTGGGCTCGCTGACGCCATGGCGTCAGCAAAGTCACGCGCTGTGGTGGGTGTAGGACGCGGCCAGTCGCTGGAACCCCTCAGCCAGCGAAACGGCGGGAGTCCACTGCAGGCGCGCTTGCGTACGGCGCTGGTCGAACCAGTGCGCGGTCGACAACTGCTCGGCTAGGAACCGGGTCATGGGCGGTTCACCCTCGCGACCAGTGGCTGACCACGCGCGTTCGACGACGGCCCCCGCGCCGGACGCCAAGGTGCGCGGCACCGAACGGGCCGGCTCGGGGACGCCGGCTGCTCGGCAGATGCGTGTCAGTAACTCGGCGACGGTGCGCGGTTCGCCGTTGGTGACGACGAAAGCCTCGCCGCTGACGTCGTCGACTCGATCCAGGGCAGCGACCAACGCGTCGGCGGCGTTGTCGAGGTAGGTGGTGTCGATCAGCGCGCTGCCACCGTTGATCAGCACGAGCCGGCCGGCCGTCGCACGCTCGACGATGCGACCGACGAGTTGGGTGTCACCGGGCCCCCAGACCAGATGAGGGCGTACCGCCACTGCTGACAGTGAGTCGTCAACGGCCCCGAGCACCAACCGCTCGGACATCGCCTTGCTGCGCGCATAGTGGCCGTGCGCGCGTTGGGGGTCGGCGGGGTCGGCATCCGCCGCGACCAGCGGCTCGCCAAAGTGAGCGACAGAAGGAGACGACACATGCACCAGTCGCGAGATGCCGTGCTCGCGCACGGCGTCCAGCACGTTCTGCGTCCCACCGACGTTGACCGTCTCGAACTCTTCCCAGTCACCGACTACGGACACACGCGCCGCGAGGTGCACCACGGCATCCGCGCCTTCTGCTGCAGACGAGACTGCTGCCGCGTCGCGGATGTCACCGCGCACCTGCCTCCCAGGTGCCGCGGCTTCGCCACGCTGCATCGTCACGACGTCGTGGCCGCGGTCGCTCAAGCGGTGCGCAACGGCAGCTCCGAGCAGACTGGTTCCGCCGGTAACAAGCACCCTCACAGGCTGGCTCCACCGTCGCCCGAGAGCACCTTCGCAGCCAGGGCGGAAACCTCAAGGCGGTCGATCTTTGAGTTGTGCCGGATGTCGACCGGAAGTGAATCGACGACGAGGGCTGCGGCGAAGTCGACGCCGGCAGCGAGGCGAAGGGAGTCAATGAGCTCGACCGACGCCACGCCCTCGGCCTGCAGCGGCGCCTCGACCACAGCGACCACTACCTGTCGACCGGGGGGGCCGACGCCGACGACCGCGGCAAGCTGAACCGCGTCGAGCCGCTCGAGCCGCTGCTCTGGTCCTACCGGCGTCACCACACCTACCGGCGTCGTGATGACGTGGGCGATACGTCCCTCCACCCAGAGGCGTCTGTCGACGTCTACGTGACCGATGTCTCCGGTGCGATGCCACCCGTGGTCGCGCGCGCTTTCGCGTTGGGTGACCCAGAGCTGGTCGTAGTGGTCCTTGACGTGCGGTCCGCGCACGCAGATCTCGCCGCTGACGTCGGGGGTGTCGGTGAGCGGCCCGGTCGCGGCACCGAGGGCATCCAGCGGGCTGATGGCAACTTGAACGCCGGCAACCGGGTGGCCAACGAGAACTCCATTCCCGCGTCCACCGACCTCAAGCTCATCGAGCGTCACGTCGGCCACCGGGAGAGCCTCGGTCATGCCGTAAGGGGTGTGTGCCTCACATCCGTCGAAGACGTTGGACGCCGCACGCAGAGTCGCGCGGGAGACCGGAGCTCCAGCCGACAACAGCAAGCGCACCCGCGCACATCGCGCGCGCTGCGCAGTGTCGAGTGTCGACGCGGTGCGCACGATGTTGCGCAGCGCAGCGGGGGCGGCGAACACGAGTGAGGCGTCGATGGCTGCGACGGCGTCTGCCAGTGCTCGCGACGTCAGTGTGCCGGGCTTCGTGACGTCCATGTCCGGGACAGCCGACGCGATACCGAGGGCTGGGCCGAAGAGCGCGAATGGGGCGAAGGCTGCGACGAGGCGGTCTCCGGATCGGATGCCGAACGTGTCGCGAACGATGTCTCGCTGAGCTTCGAGTTGCGCGTGGCGGTAGACAACGCCCTTGGCCGGACCGGTCGCACCCGACGTGAAGAGCACAGCAGCCTCAGCCGTGACCGGCGGAGTGGACGATGTCGGTAGTTGACGCCCGATCTGGGCCAGCTCGACGACGGTGTAGTCGACGCCGAGTGCGCGGCGCAAGCCTGGGGCGAACCCACCGACCGAGATGTAAGTACCGCGCAATCCCATCCCCTTGGCGGCGCTCAAGCCGCGAGCCACGCCGATCACATGCTCAACGTTGGCCCCGCGCAGTGCGCGGCGCAGCCCGGGGAGACCGAGCCCGGCGTCGGCGATGACGGGCACGGCTCCGGCTCGCCACGTGGCGTAGAGAACGGCCGTCAGGTCGGCGCCAGGTGGAATGAGCAGCGCGACTCGATCCCCAGGACGCACACCGGTGGCGGTCAGTCCGGCCGAGAGGTCGCGAACGGTTGCCGCGAGCTGTCTCCAGGTGATGGTCCTGGCTGGGCGGCGGCGCCCCATCTCGACGACGGCAACGGCGTTGTCGCCGCCGCGGTCCTCGAGTGCAGACCACAGTGTGCGTCGCTCGGTCGAAGTCGCTGGCAGGAGCGGAGGATGCGAGCGCAGTTCGCGGGTTCGACCAGCCGCGAGGTCGTCGGCGAAGCGCCGGACAGCTGCGGCAACAGGCGCGTCTTCGATGACGAGGTGACCGGCACCCTCGAATCGATGCGTCTGCGCCTGGGGGAGCCGCCGCTGCAGGTCACGCAGGTAGCGGTCGGCGAACACTGGATCGCGAGGACCCCAGAGCAACAGTGTGGGAGTGTCGCGCAGCACCTGAAGCCCCTCCGCGACGGAGTCGAGCAGGCCGCGACTGGGGTGGTCGGGCTCGAGCGGGATGTCGGCGACAAAGTCGGCGATCGACTGTCGGCGGGACGCCGATCGGTACGGCGCGCGGTAGGCGTCGGCGACATCACGAGGGAGTGCGGGGTGCGCCAATCGCAGGGTGCCGTCGAGGAACGCGCGGGTCCGTTGCGTCACCGTGCGCAGCAGACCGCCTGCGCGGGCGGCGCTGATCAGGGCGGGAACGTGAGCGTCGTCCGGCTGGCTGACCGCCGTGTTGAGCAGAACGACGCCGGCTACGAGGTCGGTGTGCCGTTCGGCCCAGCCGAGCGATATGGGCCCACCCCAGTCGTGCGCGACGACAAGGACGGGGCCTTGAACTCCGAGCGCGTCTGTCAGCGAGCCCAGCTCATCGATGCGATCGGCCAGCGTGTGAGCATCGCCGGTTCGTTCGCTGTACCCCATTCCGAGGTGGTCGGGCGCGATGACCCGCCAAGTGTGCGACAGCTCGGCGACGATCGACCGAAAGGTGTAGGACCAGGTGGGGTTTCCGTGCACACAGAGCACGGTGCCGACGGGGTTGGCAGGTGCGCTGTCGATGACGTGCCACTCGCGTTGGACGCCATCGACATCCGGCGCCGAGACAATCGTTGACCATTCCGGGTCGAGCCCCGGTAGGTCAGAAGGGGGAAGAGCCGCGCTGGTCACCAAACGATTTCGCAGAAGGCGGTGTTGAGACCGGACCCGATCCCCATACAGAGCACGCGTTCACCCGGTAGGAGGTTGTCGACCTCGTGCGCGAGGGTGAAGGGTACGGACGCAGGACCGATGTTCCCGAACAACGGAAACGACAGCGGCACCTTCTTCTGGTCGATGCCGAGACGCTCGCAGAGCGCACTGGTGTGAACCCGCGAGACCTGGTGGATGATGAAACGGTCGCAGTCGGACCAGTCGAAGTCGCCGGTCTTCCAAGCGGCTTCGGCGAGGTCGAGCCCGGCGTCCATCAGTCCACGCGCGTCGGTATGCATCTGATCCATGTCGCCGACGCACAGCTCGTGATGCTCGGTGGCGGCTCGAGACACCCCACCGATCACCCGGTGGCCTTCGCTGTGCAGATCGCTGCGGCCGAGCACCATCGCCGCGGCACCGGAGCCGAGCGTCAAGGTGGCGAACTCGCTGAAGAAGTCGGCAGTGGTCGCGGTCGGCGCACAGAGCCGGCGGATGGTGTTCTCCTGGACCTTCTGCGCGTCCTCGCCGTTGACGATGAGGGCGTAGTCGATGTGTCCGGCATCGATCATGGTCGCGGCGATGTGGATGCCGTTCACGAAGCCAAGGCAGGCGTTGGCCAGGTCGAAGTTCATGGCGGACGGGGGAAGCTCCAGCTTGTGGTGGATCCCGACGGCCGTTGACGGCTCGAGGTAAGCCCGCGACACCGAGGAGTTGATCATCAGGCCGATCTGCGAGGGATCGACACCGGACTGAGCGATCGCCTTCGCGCCGGCCATGGCGGCACCATCGGCGAAGTTCATCCCTTCCGGCCACCAGCGACGCTCGTGGATGCCGGCGAGCCCTTCGAGCAGGCCAGGGCGCGCGCCCAGGCGCTCGTAAGCGGGGGCAAGCTGCTCATCGAGCTCGGTCGAGGTGACCACGACCGGTGCCTCGATCGCCACGATCGACAGCACCGAAGTGCGGGAGTGGCGGAAGGTGGAGTTGCCGTCCATCAGATCCTCTCTGGTTAACCGCGAAAGTGTCCCATGAGGGGCCGGGAAGGTCCGAATTCGGGCCAGCTCACCATCGTGTAGGCAGACCGGTCCCATGGGGCCGATGAACGCACACGACGATGGCCCTCAGAGATCGACCACGGCGGCCGAGCCGTGCCTCCTGGCGTCGCCACTGGCCTCCAGACGCCCATCGGGATGCCGACGCACGGCATTGACCCCGCCGAAGTACATGCTGCCGCGACTCCAGCGATTGACCGGGCCGAGCGGTGCGAGCTCGGCGGCTATGCCTGCCGCTACGTCCGGCTCCAACTGGCTGGTGGTGCCGTCGAAGTGCACCCGGGGAGCGGCGATCGCGTCGGCGAGTGGGAGTCCGGCCACCAGGTGTGCGACTGTCTGTAGCAGCGCGCTGCGGATCCGCTCGCTGCCACCGCTGCCGATCGCCACGACTGATCCGTCGGCGAGGTCGAGCAGGCTGGGCGCCATCATCGACGCCACCCGGGTGCCGGGCTCGGCGTCGTGGAACCCATCGGGGTGCAGGTCAGCCTCGCCCATCATGTTGTTGAGCTGGACACCGGTTCCCGGAACCAGAGTTCCTGAGCAAGATCCGTTGGACGTCGTCATTGACGCGACCATTCCGTCGGCATCGATGACGCTGACGTGGGTCGTTCCCTTGCTTGAGCTGGCCGCAGTGCGCTGGGCTTTCTGGGCATCGGTCGCATGGTGAAGTGCCTCGACAAGTGTGCGAGGTGCTGGGGCTGCGTCGCTGTCGGCACCGTCGAGTTCGCGCAGCGCGGCACAAACGATTGACCCCCCGAACGAGGGGGGTGGGTTCGTGGTCAGCCGAGCTCCCCGGTAGTCGACGTGGTGCGGTTCGCGGGTCTGCACCCGGTACGACGCGAGGTCATCATGAGTGAGAAGCCCGCCGCTGGTCTGCATCCGGCTCAGCAGATCCCGGGTCTGCGGGATCTCGACCCAGCTCTCCGGATCCAAGCGCGCGAGCTGGTCGAGGAAGTCCGCATATTCGAGGTTGGTGAAGCGGTCACCGGCCACGCAGGGCGTTCCCCCCGGAAGAAAGAGGTGTGCAGCTTCCGGGGTGAGGGCATAGATCGACCGAAGCAGCTGAAGGACCTCCGCCTGGGTGGGGCTGAGTGTGGCGCCCTGACGCGCCAGGTCGGTGGCTGGGGCAACCACCTGTTCGAGCGGCAGCCGGCCGAGCCTCCGATGCGCGGAGAGGTAGCCGCTGAGCACCCCCGGAACGGCCACCGAGCCGAACCCGGCGTGAAAAATCTGTTCAGCATCGGAGAAGACGACGGTGACCGGCGTGAAGTGCGGGGTCAGTTCACCTTGGGGCAGTCCGCGGCCGGGGACGTCAACGAAGAAGTCCAGCACCTCGGTGTCCCCGGCGGGGCTCCTGGTCAGCAGGAATCCTCCGCCACCAAGGCTGGTGAGGCCTGGTTCGGCGACCGCTGCCGCGAACCCGGCGCCGAGTACGGCGTCGACGGCGTTCCCCCCGGCCCTGAGCACGGCGACGGCAGCGTTGACGGTCTGTTGATCACCCGCGGCAACAGCCGCCTGCCCACCCATAGGCCGGAGACTAACCACAGCCTCTGGCTGTTACACAGCGTCACCCGTTCGGCTCACCATTTCATGACTAACTCGGACGGATCAAGAAACGTCCAGTGGCTGCCGACACAACTGGTGTCTCGCCCGGATCGTTCACGGGTGCGCCCTGGTGCGCACGTCCGAACGCTTCAGGGCGCGGTGGCCGGGGGCATTTCGACAGTCGGAAAGGCGCAATGGACAACCCGCAGCAGTTGGCGCGCACCGGCGCCCTGGCGGCGTGGGTCAATGCTGGCCTGGGCCTGGTTCTCACCGTGCTGATCAACGTCTCCGATGACTCGGTCCCGGTGGCTCTGATCCCTGCCCTGATCTGGTGCGTCTTGGGTTTCGGCTTTGCGGGCCTCGTGACGGTGCTGGCCCGGAAAGCGGCCAGCCAAGAGCTTGAGGTGGGCAACCGACGACTTGCCCACGCCCTGATCACGACTGAGATGGTGTGGGTCGCTGGGCTCGTCGCGCTCACGGGTGGCTTACGCAGCCCGGTGTGGGTGCTCTTCGTCACGGTTGCTGTCTTCGTGGCCGATGTGGTCGAGCGCAAGGGATTGGCCACGTTCACTTTGCTGGCGCTCGCCATGCTGTTCGCCGCCTCGCTCGCGTCCGGAACGCTCAGCCTTGAGGTTCTTCCATGGTTGCTGGCTGCCGCAGCCATCATCCCGCTCACCGTCGGGTTTGACGAGATGCTCAAGACGGGTATCCACGAGGGCCACAACACGCGACTGCAGCGACGGGTCGAAGAACTTTCGGTCTCGCTGGGACTGGCGGCGGAGGGTGATCTCGCTGTCGCGATCCCCACGCCAGACGGGGACGATGCCGCGCTTCACTCGTTGGCGATCAACATCGACGAGACCTTGGTCTCGCTGCGCATGCTCGTCGACCGCGTTCGTGATGGCGGCGAGCGGATCTCGGTGAGCGCTCAAGAGCTGCAGTCTGCTGCTGAGCTTCAGGCGTCGGCTTCGTCAAAGCAGTCGGGCGCGGTGACTGAATCGACCGTGACTCTGCAACAACTGGCTGATATGGCCGAGACGATCGCAGCTTCCAGCACAGAGGTCGTCAATCAAGCTGCTCTTACGTTCAGGTTCGCCGAGGAAGGTCAAGAGGCCGTCACGAACGCCGTCGACGCGATCGATGCGATCGCTCATCGTTCCCGGTTGGTGGCCGAGCGCACTGCTGCGCTGGCCGACAAGTCTGGCGAGATCGGCCGCATCCTCGACGTCATCGACGAGATGGCCAACCAGACCAACTTGCTGGCCTTGAACGCGGCTATTGAGGCCGCCAGGGCTGGGGAACACGGCCGGGGCTTCGCCGTCGTTGCGGCAGAGGTCCGCAAGCTCGCCGAGCGTGCCCAGGCATCGACCAAGCAGATCCAGACGATCGTCTCGGAGATTCAAGCCGAGATGCGGGCAACGACGGCAGCTACCGCGGAAGGTGCTGAGGAAGTCCTCAACGGCGTCGCGCTCGCTCGTGACGTCGTGACCGTCCTCGAACGAATCTCTGAGGTTGCTGACGAGACGACGACGGCAGCTCGCGAGATCTCCAACGCTTCGGCGCAGCAGCGAACGGCCTCGGCTGAGGTCGCATCAGCCATGAACGACGTGGTGGGCGTTTCGGAGCAGACGGCTACCGGGTCTCGCGAGGCAGCCCATGCCGCCGCATCGTTGACCTCATTGGCCGACGACCTCAGAGAGTCGATCTCCCGCTTCCGCATCTAGACCCTGCCGGATGTCCCCTGGATGCCACAATTCGCCGCCGAGTGTGGTGACTTGAGAGGGTGACGCCGTGGACTCGCCTTCGGCAACCCCGACTCTGGGCGATGCCGCTCGGACCTGGGGATACGTCGGCGTCAACAGCTTCGGCGGACCGGCGGGTCAGATCGCCGTCATGCATCGCGTCGTCGTCGAAGAGCGACACTGGATTGACGAGAAGCGTTACTTGCACGCGCTCAACTTCTGCATGGTGCTGCCTGGCCCGGAGGCCCTCCAGCTTGCTGTGTATCTCGGGTGGGTCCTCAACGGCGTCATAGGCGCCCTGGTTGCTGGTGTCCTCTTCGTCCTCCCCGGCTTGGCGGTGATGGCGGTACTCGCCGCCGTCTATGCGTCGTTCGGTGACGTCAGTTGGATTTCGGCGTTGCTCTTCGGCATTCAGACCGCTGTCATCGCGATTGTTGTCCAGGCCGTCATACGTGTGGGACGTCGCTCGTTACGAACGCCCCTCCTCTTCGCACTCGCGGTCGGTGCCTTCATCGCGCTGGCCCTCTTCAACATTCTCTTCCCCTTCGTCGTCATCGCGGCGCTCGCTATCGGCTGGGTGGTGGGACGCCAGTCGCCCGACGCTTTGCATGTGAGAGTCGACGTCGACGCCGAAGTCGACCAGGTGTCGAAGTCGGCGGCTCGCTCGGCGCGTCGAGCTGGGTATGCGTCCCTCGTTCTTTGGGCGGTCCCCCTGCTGCTGATCATGGCCACACTCGGGATGGAGAACATCTTCAGCCAAGAGGCTTGGCTCTTTGCGAAGACTGCCGTGCTCTCATTCGGTGGGGCGTACGCAGCCCTCTCGTATGTGTCTCAACAGGCGGTCGTCAACTACGCGTGGCTCGAGCCGCGTGACATGGTCGCTGGTCTTGGGTTGGCTGAAACGACGCCCGGCCCGCTTGTACTCGTGATGACCTTCGTCGGCTACGTCGGCGCCTATCGGGCGTCCGATGAGCTGGGCATGCCCGGAGTGGTCGCCGGCCTGATCGGGTTCGCGATCGCGGCCTGGGCGACGTTCTTGCCATCGTTCGGCTTTGTGCTCATCGGCGCCCCATCGGTGGAGCGACTGCGGCACAACCGCAGGGTCGCCGGTGCTCTGGCGGCTGTGACCGCGGCTGTCGTTGGCGTCATCGCCGATCTGGCGCTGTGGTTCTCGCTCAACGTCCTCTTCGACGATCTCTCGGAGCGCTCCTGGGGGCCGATCAGCGTGGAAGTCCCCGTTGCGGGGTCGTTGGACGGCTCCGCCCTGCTGCTCACTGTGGTCTGCCTGGTCCTGGTCCTGGGCGTGAGATGGGGGCTCCTACGCGTCCTCACCCTTGCGTCGGCGGCCGGTCTGGTGCTGTCGGCTCTTGGCCTCCATCCTTAACGTTCTTCGCCAAACTCCTCGCGCGTCAGGCGTGATCTTCCTAGGCTCACCCTGTGACGGAGCGTCTTATCGCCCCCAGCACCCTGAATGCGCGAGCCGCATATCGGGTTGCCGTCGATCGCCTTCAGGCCCAGTACAACGACCTGCCGGACGACGCACCCATTCGGCTCGCAAAGCGCACGTCGAACCTGTTTCGCCTACGCGACGTGACGCGAGCGCCAGGGCTGGACGTCGCCGCCTTCTCCGGCGTCATCGAAGTCGACCAGGCCGGCCGCACGGCGGACGTGTTGGGGATGACCACCTACGAAGACCTTGTTGACGCGACACTCCGGCATGGGCTGATGCCGCTGGTCGTCCCAGAGTTGAAGACCATCACGCTGGGAGGCGCTGTCACGGGCCTTGGCATCGAGTCGACGTCGTTCCGTAACGGCTGTCCGCACGAGTCGGTCATCGACTTCGACGTGCTGACCGGTGATGGTCGGGTCGTCACCGCGACGCGGGACGGCCCGCATGCCGAGCTGTTCACCGGGTTTCCGAACTCTTACGGCACTCTCGGCTATGCATTGCGGCTGCGGATCGAGCTCGAGCCGGTCAAGCCCTTCGTCGCGCTTGAGCACTTTCCGCTGCATACCGCGGCTGACGCTGCCGAGACGATCTGCGAGATCGTACGGACCCGCGAGCACCGTGGCCGTCCCGTCGATTTCCTCGACGGTGTCGTGTTCAACGGGGACCGAACCATTGTCGCGGTTGGCCGCTTCGTCGACGAGGTGCCATACCTGTCCGACTACACGCGCTCGAAGGTGTACTACAAGTCGCTCGAGCAGCGCAGTAGCGACTACCTCACGATTCGCGACTACCTCTGGCGTTGGGACACTGACTGGTTTTGGTGTTCGGGTGCACTGGGCGTTCAGCACCCCCTCGTGCGTCCGTTCTTACCGAGACGCCTCCTTCGCAGCGATGTCTACTGGAAAGTCGTTGGCTTCGAGCGGCGGCACGGGTGGAAGTCGACCTGGGATGCCAGGCGTGGTCATTCGCAGCGTGAACCGGTGATCCAGGATGTCGAGATCCCGGTCGATCGCCTCGAAGGGTTCCTCGACTTCTTCCACGCCGAGCTTGGTATTGCGCCGGTGTGGCTCTGTCCGCTGCGGCAGCGCAGCAGCGAGGTCACGTGGGATCTTTACGCCCTCGACCCCGAGACGACGTACGTGAACCTCGGATTCTGGTCGTCGGTTGAAGTGATTCCCGGTCAGCGGGATGGTCACTACAACCGACGGATCGAAGAGGTCGTCACCGAGCTAGGGGGAAGGAAGTCCCTGTACTCGTCGTCCTACTACGACGCGGCCGATTTCTGGAGCATCTACAACGGGGCGCAGTACGAGTTGCTCAAGAAACGGTACGACCCGCAGGGTCGGTTGCTTGATCTCTTTGCCAAGTGCGTACGGGGACATTGAGGAGGAGTCATGGCCACGTCATCGATCGCCACCGCGTTCGGCCGGGTCATCGGTAAGCGGCCCGGGCTACGCCTAACGGCATACGACGGCAGCGTGTTCGGAGACGATGCCGCCGACGTCACCCTTTCCATTCGGTCACCCGAGGCCATGCAGTTCCTCGCAACGGCGCCGGGCGACCTCGGACTAGCGAGGGCGTTCGTCAGCGGTTCTCTCGTCGTCGAAGGGAGTCTGCACCGCGCGCTTACCCTCCTGGTGATGGACGGTGCCCAAGACGCTTCGACCCGCGACAAGTTGCAGGTGTTGCGCGAGCTTGGCGGCTGGGTTCTCCGGCGTCCGCCCCTCCCGCCGGAGGAGGCGTCCCCTCCCTGGCGTCGTGGGCTACGGCACAGCAAGGATCGAGATGCCAAGGCCGTCGCGCACCACTACGACGTGTCGAACCGCTTCTATGAACTGGTCCTGGGTTCGACAATGACATACACGTGCGCCGTCTACCCCGACAGCGAGGCGTCACTCGAGATCGCTCAGGCGGCGAAGTACGACCTCGTCGCACGCAAGCTCGCACTTGAGCCCGGCCACCGGTTGCTGGATGTCGGATGCGGCTGGGGCGGCATGGTGGTGCACGCTGCTGAGCACTATGGCGTGAAGGCGTTGGGGGTGACGCTGTCGCAGCAACAGGCCGAATGGGCGCAGAAGTCGATTGCTGAACGCGGGCTTGCCGATCGTGCTGAAGTGCGGTTCCTTGACTACCGCGACGTGCCCGAGTCGGGTTTCGATGCGGTCTCCTCGATTGGGTTGACTGAGCACATCGGCCGCCGTCAGCTCGGCGCGTACTTCTCGCGGCTCGCGGCCAAGTTGCGTCCAGAGGGCCACCTGCTCAACCACTGCATCACGCGTCCAACGACGCAGGAGAGAGCACGCGTCGGGGGATTCTTCGACCGATACGTGTTCCCGGACGGCGAATTGGTTGGCGTCGGCACGATTGTGTCGTCGATGCAGAACCACGGTCTCGAACCACGCCATAGCGAGAACCTGCGCGAGCACTACGCGATGACGTGCCGCGACTGGGGTGTGAACCTTGAGGCGAACTGGGAAGAGGCCGTTGCCGAGGTGGGGCTTCGTCGTGCCCGGGTGTGGCAGCTGTACATCGCTGCGTCCAGAGTGGGCTTCGACATCAACAACATTCAGCTGCACCAGGTGCTGGCAGTGAAGCTTGGCGAGGGCGGTTCCGCGGGCATACCGCTTCGGCCGTCCTTCTGATCGGCTAGAGCCAGCGTCGGCGCCTGAACATGACATAGAGCAGGATCGAGACACCGATCCAGATCGAAGTGCTGGTCCAGAAGCCGCTGTGGTTAGCGAAACCGGGGTAGGGGATGTTCTGACCATAGAACCCGGTGACGGCGGTGGGGACGGCGATGATTGCGGCCCACGCGGCCAACTGGCGCGTCACAGTGTTGAGCGAGTGGTCGTTGAGTGCGAGCCGGGTTTCGTAGATCGTCGTGATGAGGTCGCGGAGACCTTCGATGGTGTCGTTGACGCGCAGTACGTGGTCGTAGACGTCCTGGTAGTACGGCTGCATCGGGGCGTTGACCGTCGATCGCTCTCCCTCCTCGTGGCGCATGAGGCCAGAGGCGAGTTCACGCATTGGTTGAGCCACCCGACGAAGCCGAACCAATGCCTTGCGTGTGGCGAAGCTGCGCTTCTGGGCCTCGCGCGGATCTACTTCGATGGATGGTTGATCTTGGAAGAGGACATCCTCCATGTCGTCGACGGCGTCCGCGAGTGCGTCGACGGTGTCGAGGTAAGAGTCGACGACGAGGTCGAGGAGCGCATACAGGAGCGCCGGGATGCCGTGGTCGAGGAGTTCAGGGTTCTGTTCCCATCGAGCCACGAGGTCGGTCATCTCGATCGGGTGATCGTGCTTGACCGCGATGACGCTCTCTTGGGTGATGATGACAGGGGACGCGCTTAGGTCAACTGTAATGTCGTCACCCAGGACTGAGCGGTAGAGGTAGAGCAGCACGCTTCCGGGGAATCGCTCAAGCTTGGTCCGGTGTGCTCCGACCCCGCCGTTGTCGGTGTTGTTGACGACCTCTTCAACAGCTCGGGGATGGATGTCGAGGAGTGGGCCGATGTGCCGCATCTCGTCGGGAGTCACCTGGATCCAGACGACGCTCTCTGGGTCGGCCGCGAGTTTGACGGCAGCAGCGACGTTGACCGAGCGATGTTCCAGTGACCGCCCCCGCAACTCCCAGACGTCGGCCACGCACCCACGGTAGGCGCTTGGGAGACCCAGTGAGGTGCTTTGCCGCCCCGAGCCGCTGCCCGGTACCCTTCTCGGGCGGTCGAAAGACCGTGGGGAGGCGTCGCCTAGTCCGGTCGATGGCGCCCGCCTGCTAAGCGGGTTGGGGTCTTAAAGCCCCTCGGGGGTTCAAATCCCCCCGCCTCCGCCCCGTCAGTTCATCGAGACGGAAGTAGATGCCCACTCAGAAGGCTCAGCGTGGGCATCTACTCCGGACTCGCCGCTGCAGCGCCGATGGGTTGCTTCCGCTCACCATCGCGTGGTTTGGAGCTACGTGACTTTTCGATGATGAGACGGATACTTCTCGGGCCAGCGGTCAAGGCAGAAGACCAGCACCTAGCCGAGGGTGCCGATTTCGGGCCAACCGGTCAGGCCCGGTAAAGTCTCTGCCTGGCCCCTCAGGCCATGCGCCCGTAGCTCAACGGATAGAGCATCTGACTACGGATCAGAAGGTTGGGAGTTCGAATCTCTCCGGGCGCGCACACATCGCCGCAGGTCAGAGCCGATTTCCTCGTTCACGAGGGATCGGCTCTTGGT
>JBBQAL010000105.1:0-9856 GCA_038316135.1 Candidatus Nanopelagicales bacterium
GCTGTGAGCACGGTGTCAACATCGCCGGCATGCAGGTGAGCCGCGACGAGCAGGGTGGTCACGCACTAATCGCGATGACCGTTGACTCACCGATCGAGCCGGGGGCCCTCAACGAGATCGTCGAGGCGATCGGCGCTCACGAGGGACGTTCGCTCGACTTGGACGATCTGCTCTGATTGAACGCGCCCACATTCTGAGACAGGTTCACCGGCGGCTGAGACGCCCTCGTACCCTTGAGGGATGTCGAACACGTACAAGCTCGCAGTTATCGCCGGTGACGGCATCGGCCCAGAGGTCGTCGCTGAAGGCTTGAAGATTCTCGACGCAGTAGCAGGGCGCCACGAGGTCAACTTCGTGCGAACTGAGTACGACCTCGGAGCCGAGCGCTGGCACCGGACCGGTGAGACTCTCCCAGACTCAGTCCTTGAGGAGATCCGGGGTCACAATGCCATCCTGCTCGGCGCTGTTGGCGACCCTTCGGTCCCGAGCGGTGCGCTCGAGCGGGGCCTGTTGCTTCGTCTTCGCTTCGAGCTCGACCACCATGTCAATCTTCGGCCGGTCAAGCTCTACCCGGGCGTTGCCACGCCGCTGGCTGGGAAGACCTCGGCGGACATCGACATGGTCGTCGTACGCGAGGGAACCGAAGGCCCCTATGCGGGCTCGGGTGGCTCTCTGCGTAAGGGAACTCCTTTCGAGGTGGCAACCGAGGAGAGCCTCAACACCGCCTACGGCATTGAACGAGTTGTTCGGGATGCGTTCGAACGTGCTACTCGTCGTCAGCGGCGAACGCTCACGCTGGTGCACAAGAACAACGTCCTGACCTATGCTGGCGATCTCTGGACGCGCACCTTCCACGCTGTCGCCATCGACTTCCCGGATGTGCGCACCGAGTATCTGCACGTGGACGCGGCATCGATGTTCTTGGTCACCAACCCCGAGCGGTTTGACGTCGTGGTCACCGACAACCTCTTTGGCGACATCATCACCGACATCGGTGCAGCGATCGCCGGTGGTATCGGTCGGGCTGCCTCCGGCAACCTCGACATGAGCGGTACCAACCCCAGCATGTTCGAACCGGTGCATGGGTCTGCTCCCGACATCGCTGGACAACAGAAAGCAGACCCAACGGCGACCGTCCTGTCGGTCGCGATGCTGCTCGACCACCTCGGCCTCGACAAAGCCGCGGCTTCGGTGGAACAGGCGGTCTCTGACGACCTCGCCGCCAGAGGAGACCGCGTACGCTCGACTGCACAGATCGGTGACGACCTGGCAGCAGCTGTCGCCGGGTCCTAACTCGCTCAGCTGGCCGCCTGCAAAGTGGCCAACGGAAAGGTACCGTCGCGCTCATGAGTTTGATCGCCCGTAAGCCCACATCGCAGCCACTCCCGGACATCCAGCGCGAGGCGATCCTTGCCAGCCCTGGATTCGGCCGGTTCTTCTCCGACCACATGGTCACCATCGAGTGGACAGAGGGGCGCGGCTGGCATGACGCCCAGTTGATCCCTTACGGCCCCCTTGAGCTCGATCCGGCAACGATGTCCTTGCACTACGGGCAGGAAATTTTCGAGGGGCTGAAGGCCTACCGCCGCAAAGATGGCTCGATCGCGACGTTTCGCCCCGAGATGAACGCCAGACGCTTTCAGCGCTCGGCGCGCAGGCTGGCGATGCCCGAGCTACCGGAGGAGCTCTTCATCGGCGCGATCGAAGCGCTGGTCGACCAAGACCGGGCCTGGGTCCCCGGCTACGACGAAACCAGCCTGTACCTGCGCCCCTTCATGTTCTCTACCGAGGTCGGCCTCGGCGTGAAGCCGGCCAACTCCTACCTCTTCATGCTGATCGCTTCGCCGGCCGGCGCGTACTTCCACGGTGGCATCAAGCCGGTATCGGTCTGGCTCTCGACCGAGTACGTGCGTGCCGCGCCTGGCGGAACCGGCGAAGCCAAGTGCGCTGGCAACTATGCGGCGAGCCTGATCGCCCAAGCTCAAGCGGCCGCTGAGGGGTGCGACCAAGTGGTGTGGCTTGATGCGGCCGAGCACCGGTGGGTCGAGGAAATGGGCGGGATGAATCTGTACTTCGTATTCGGGTCGGGAGACAGCGCCCGACTGGTCACCCCCGAGCTCACCGGCGCGTTGTTGCCGGGCGTTACCCGCAGCTCCATCCTGCAAGTTGCTGAGGATCTGGGGATCGTTGCCGACGAGGCGCGGATCAGTATCGATGACTGGCGCGAGGGCAACGCCGACGGCACGATCACCGAGGTCTTTGCGTGCGGGACAGCTGCGGTGGTGACTCCGGTCGGCAAGGTCCGGTGGTCTCTCGGTGAGTGGGCGGTGGGTGATGGGAACCCAGGTCCGATCACCGAACGCCTTCGTGCGCACCTGCTGAACCTGCAACACGGACGGATCAACGACACCCACAACTGGATGCACGAGCTGGTGCCGAACTCGGGGCTGGTGCCGAACTAGGAGCTGGTGCCGCACTCGCGGTTGACAGCGTCAACTGCCAACTGCCCGCGTACGGCGTAGCCGGCGATCGACGGGTGTACATCGGTTCCGCTGAACCAGTCCTGGTGAGCGGCTGCGACGTCGTGCCAGGCAACCACGTGCAGATTGGGGTTCTCGGAACCCAGTTGGGCCAGTGTTGCGTTGATCGCATCGTCGGTGTCTGCGCGCCACACGTCGAACCACACAACGCATCGGTTGGGGCCAGCGAGGTCCATGATGGCTGCGGCCTGGTCCGGAAACTCCTCGGGGTTGTCGTTCGTGCCCAGGCTGACCACCCACGTGGGTGCCGACGTCGCGGCATACGTAGAAAGCAGCGAGACCATCGTTGCCGTGCCTCTTCCTTCGGCCGCATCCGTGGTCAAGGGGCGGTCGCCCAACCCCGCGTCCAGGTAGGGGGCGATGCCAACGGCAAGCGAGTCGCCCAACAGGTGGACGGGTGTAGTGGGCGCATCGCTGGACGGGGTGGCGTCGAGCTGCGCGGGCGGTGTGGCGAGTTGAGCCCGATCGGATCGAGACGACCTTGCCTCGTAGCGCGGGCTGACCGCGGGCTGAACCGACGCTGTGGCCTGCTCGTCAGGGCTCCAGGGTGCGCCGGCGACGGCGACCCAGATGGCGAGCACTGCGGCGGCTCCCAAGAGGGCGCCGGCTCCCACCCCGATGGCGACCCAGCCAGCCGGAGTTCGGCGCTCAGCGCGGTGTCGGGCGTGGTCCACGTTGCTCCAGACTCGGCGTTGCTCCAGACTCGGCGGAGGACTGGCGGGCAAAAGACTCTCGTCTGCGATGGCGCCAGCCCCGGAACGGTGTGCCACACTAGAGGCGTGACAGCCCCTCTCATTATCGCCTAGCGCACCGGCTCGCCGGTGCGCCGACCTCTCGCAGTTGCGGGGGGTCACTTTTTTATCGAATTCAGGTGAAATACCCCCGTGAGTGACACCGGTGCGATGCGTCCCGACGACGCCTTCCACGTTTACGACACCACGCTGCGGGATGGCGCTCAGCGTGAGGGCATTTCCTACTCCGTTGCCGACAAGCTGGCAGTCGCTCGACTGCTGGACGATCTCGGGGTCGGCTTCATCGAAGGTGGATGGCCCGGTGCACTGCCCAAGGACACCGAGTTCTTCTCCAGGGCACGAGCTGAGCTCACTCTCAAGAGTGCCCAGCTAGTTGCCTTTGGGTCCACCCGGCGCCCCGGACTCGCCGTTGGCAAGGACCCGCAGGTTCAGGCGTTGTTGGATGCGCAGACGCCGGTCATCACGTTGGTCGCCAAGTCCGACGTGCGCCATGTCACCGAGGCGCTGCGAACCACTCTCGACGAGAACTTGGCGATGGTGCGCGACACTGTCGACTTCCTCGTCGCAGAGGGGCGTCGGGTATTTGTTGACCTCGAGCACTTCTTCGACGGCTACGAGCACGACCCTGATTACGGACTACGCGTTCTTGAGGCGGCAACCGGTGCTGGCGCTGACGTAGGAGTTCTCTGCGACACCAACGGAGGTCTCCTACCAGTTCGACTCCACAGCATCGTGAGTAACATCGTCTCCCGAAGCGGTGGGATGAGGCTTGGCATCCACTGCCAGGACGACACGGCGTGCGCTGTCGCGAACACTCTGGCGGCTGTGGAAGCTGGCGTCACGCACGTCCAGTGCACGGCCAACGGGTACGGCGAGCGCACCGGAAACGCCGATCTCTTTGCGGTGATCGGCAATCTCGAGACGAAGCTCGACCGTCGGGTTTTACCTCCTGGCCGGCTGCCCGAGTTGGTGCGGGTTTCGCACGCCTTGGCTGAGCTGGCCAACATCGCGCCAGACACCCACCAGGCCTTCGTTGGGGTCTCTGCGTTCGCGCACAAGGCAGGGTTGCACGCCAGCGCCATCAAGATCTCACCAGATCTCTACAACCACCTCGACCCCACGATCGTCGGCAATGACATGCGCGTCCTGATCACCGAGATGGCCGGACGTGCTTCGATCGAACTCAAGGGCAAAGAGCTTGGCTACGACCTCGCGGACAACCGGGATGCGCTGGGCGCCGTTGTCGGCCGGGTGAAGAGCATGGAGGCACAGGGATTTTCGTTCGAGGCAGCCGATGCATCCTTCGAGCTGCTGCTGCGTGAAGTCACCGAGGGGGAGCGACGCCGCTACTTCACCGTTGAGTCGTGGCGCACGATCGTGGAACAGCGCCCAGCCGGGCAGGTGGTCAGCGAGGCCACCGTGAAGATCTTCGCGAAGGGCCAGCGGATCGTGGCTACCGGCGAGGGGAACGGCCCGGTGAACGCACTCGACCGGGCGTTGCGTCTCGCGCTGGAGCAGATCTTCCCCGAGCTGGCCGCGGTGGAACTCGTCGACTACAAGGTGCGAATCCTCGAGGGCAACGAAGGTACCGGTGCGGTGACGCGGGTCCTCGTCGAGTCATCTGACGGTCAGGGAGAGTGGGACACGATCGGAGTCCACGAGAACGTCATTGCGGCTTCCTGGATGGCGTTGGACGACGCCATCACGTACGGGCTGCTCCGTGCCGGCAGGATCGCCGAGAGCGTCGACCCCCCTGGCCATGGCCCCATTTCTGACCCCAGTTCTGACCCCAGTTCTGACCCCAGTTCTGACCCTGGTTCTGGCGCGGTCGCCGGTCCGTGATGACGGACACCACCACGCAGGTCATCGCCAGGTCGAACACTGGACGCGCTTCTCGACCGTCCGGCATACCGAAGCTGCCATACCTACCGGGCCTCGATGGTGTCCGCGCCATCGCGGTGGTGGCAGTACTGCTGTTTCACCTGCCGCAACGGGTGTTGCCTGGAGGCTTTCTCGGGGTCGACGTCTTCTTCGTTCTCTCTGGATTCCTGATCACGTCGCTACTGCTTGGCGAGATGGAGACAACCAAGCGCCTGCGCTTCGGCGGTTTCTATGCGCGTCGGGCCAGGCGTCTGTTGCCGGCGCTCCTCGCTGTTCTCGTCGTCAGCAGCGTGTTGGTGTTGACCGTGGCCAGGGACGCTGCGGCCACCTTCCGCCAGGACGTCCTCGCAGCCCTGAGCTATACGACGAACTGGTGGTACATCTTCGACGATCGAAGCTACTTCGAGGTGTTGGGCCGCCCACCCGTGTTGCAACACTTGTGGTCCCTCGGAATCGAGGAGCAGTTCTACCTGGTGTGGCCCGCCGTTGCGTTCTTCGCGTGGAAGCGATGGGGGCGGGCAGGGGTGGGCGTCACGGCGCTCTCCGGCGCCCTGCTGTCGTCGGCACTGATGACGCTTCTTGCGGTACGGAGCGACATCCCTGCGGCGGCAGACACCGCACGGCTGTACTTCGGCGCAGATACCCACGCGATGACGGTGCTCGTCGGTGCTGCCCTCGCCGTGGTGTGGCGTCCTGGCACGCTGCCCCGCCAGATCCCCCGGTCAGCTCAAGCTGTGGTCGGCATCGCAGGAGGTGGGGCGATCCTTGCCTTGCTCGCGATTTTCCTGTTCACCACTGAGTCGTCGGGATGGCTCTTCCGCGGAGGATTCCTCGTTGTGGCGATCATGACCGCCCTGCTGGTGATGGCTGCATCGCATCCGGCAGCGCGCTTTGGGCTGCTGCTCGGGAATCCGGTGATGAGCTGGCTCGGCACGCGGTCCTACGGCATCTATCTCTGGCATTGGCCGATCTTCATGGTGACCAGGCCCGACCTGGACATCGCCCTTCGAGGCTGGTCGGCGGCAGTTGTGTCGCTCTGCCTCACCTTCGCTGCTGCCGAGGTCAGCTACCGCTGGCTGGAGATGCCCATCCGGCGGGGTGCGCTGGGGCGCTGGCGCTCCCGGTTCACCGATGGAACCGTGCGAACGAGGGCCAAGGTAGCTGCTGGAGCCGGCCTGGCCGCCGCAACTGTCGTGGCTGGAGGGGTGGCGCTCGCCGCGGTACCCGCCATTGACAGCACGACCTACCTCGGGGGTGTCACCGAGTTGGGAGCCGGCGACCTGGCACCGAAGGCGGACTCGGGGGAACCTGGATCCAACACCAACGCGTCCGCAAAGGAGCAGCGCCAGAAGCGCCGCGATGCGCGGATGGATGCCTTGCCAGCCCAGCAGCGACCGATCACGGCTGTTGGCGACTCCGTGCTGCTCGGCGCCCGTGACGCCATGAGGGCGGAGCTGCCGCGCGTCACAGTTGACGCCGCAATCGGCCGCCAGCCGGTCGAGATCGCGAATCGGATCCGCGAGCGGATCAAGGTTGATCGACTTGCGGACATCCTGGTTCTGCAGACGGGAACGAATGGCCCCCCAGATCCGCAGGGGTTTCCGGACTTCCTCAAGGAGTTGGCTGACCTGGACCGGGTGGTCGTGCTCACCGTTCGTTCGCAGGTGCCCTGGATGGACGAGAGCAACGAGACCATCAGACGTGCTGCCTCCGGACGGGAGAACGTGGTGATTGCCGACTGGGCGCGTGCGTCCGTTGGCCACCCGGAGTACCTCGAGGCGGACGGAACCCACCTGACCCCCCGGGGTCAGGAGGCGTATGCACGGCTGATCGTCGAGGCGCTTCGGCAGCCCCAGCCGTAGCGCCGACACCCCACCGGGTAGCGTCCCCCGCGTGCGTATCGCTCGGTTCACTGTCGCAGACCAAATCGCCTACGGAGTCGTTGACGGCGACCTCGATGACGTTTCATCTCTGACGGTCAACGTCATCGATGGCCACCCGTTCGCACCGTTCGAACGGACGTCGGCGCGGTTGGCGATGAGTGATGTCCGGCTGCTACCGCCCGTGCTTCCGAACAAGGTGATCGGCATCGGGAAGAACTACGCTGACCACGCCCGTGAAATGGGTGGAGAGGCACCGACGACGCCGGTGATGTTTCTCAAGCCATCCACGAGCGTGATCGGGCCCGGAGAATCGGTCGTCTTGCCGAAGCAGTCGCAGCAGGTGGAGTTCGAGGGCGAGATCGCTGTGGTCATCGGACGGTTGGCAAGGGACGTCCCACCCGGACGGGTGGACGACGTAATCCTCGGCTACACCTGCGCAAACGATGTGACGGCGCGCGACCTCCAGCGAAGTGACGGTCAGTGGACGAGGGCCAAGGCCTTCGACTCGTTCTGCCCGCTGGGGCCGTGGATCTCCACCGATGTCGACCCGGAAGGGCTCAGTGTGCAGACCGAAGTGAACGGTGACGTTCGACAGTCGGCTCCTGCCTCGGCGATGGTGCACTCGATCTCTGATCTCGTGGTCTTTGTGTCATCGGTGATGACCTTGATCCCTGGTGACGTCATCTTGACCGGCACTCCGGCCGGAGTGGGAGAGCTGAGCGACGGTGACCACGTGTCGGTCACGGTTGCTGGCGTCGGCCGCCTCGACCACACCGTTCGCGTCGCCAGCTGACCGGTCACCCGGCACGCTCGATCCGATCGTCGGTACGCTGGACGGGTCAGTTGTTCCCCTTCGCCCGAGAGAACCCATGACCGCTCCAGTCACTCCCGTCCGCGTCCGTTTCTGCCCGTCACCGACCGGCAATCCCCATGTCGGGATGGCCAGGACCGCCCTGTTCAACTGGGCCTTCGCCCGTCGGCACGGTGGCACGTTCGTCTTCCGGATCGAGGACACCGACTCTCAGCGCGACAGTGAAGAGTCGTACGAGCAGCTCGTCACGTCGATGCGGTGGCTCGGGCTCGACTGGGACGAAGGCCCGGAGGTGGGTGGCCCGTTCGCGCCTTACCGGCAGTCGGAGCGTCTGGAGGGATATCGCGACGTCGGCGAGAAACTGTTGGCGAGCCAGCACGCCTATCGGTGCTACTGCACATCCGAAGAGCTCGAGCAGCGTCGTGAGGCTGATCGCCTCGCCAAGAGACCGCCCGGCTACGACGGTCATTGCCGAGCTCTCGACGCTGACCAGGTGGACGCCTACGAAGCGGAAGGCCGAACGTCGGTGGTTCGGTTTCGAATGCCGGACGGATCCTTCAGCTGGGACGACCTCGTCCGGGGCCAGGTCACCTTCCCGGCCGGCGAAGTTCGCGACTATGTGTTGGTCCGTGCCAACGGCGAGCCGCTCTACACGCTGGTGAACCCCGTCGATGACGCCTTGATGCAGATCACGCACGTGCTGCGCGGCGAGGACCTGCTGTCGTCGACCCCACGCCAGTTGGCGCTGTGGGATGCCTTACGTGACATCGGTGTTGCCACTGGACCGAACCCTGAGTTCGGTCACCTGCCATATGTCATGGGGGAGGGCAACAAGAAGCTCTCCAAGCGCGACCCCGAGTCGTCGCTCCTGTTCTATGTGGACCAGGGGTACCTCCCCGAAGGCATGATCAACTACCTCGCGCTGCTGGGTTGGTCGCTCAGCGAGGACAGGGACCGTTTCTCGCTGCAAGAGATGGCCGACGCCTTCGACATTTCGCGCGTCAACGCTAGCCCGGCCCGCTTCGACTTGAAGAAGTGCACGGCGCTCAACGCCGACTGGATCCGGCTCCTCGATGACGAGGAGTTCGTGTCCAGGTTGGTCTCGTTCCTGCGCGAACAGCGCGGAGTCACACTGGGCGCTGCTGCTGAACAAACGGTTCGCTCGGCAGCTGAGTTGGTGCAGGAACGGGTCGAGACCCTGGGTCAGGCTGCCGACATGCTGCACTTCCTTCTGGTCGACGAGGCGTCGTTCGTCGTCGACCCTGATGATGCGGCTAAGCAGCTCAAGGCCGAAAGTCAGCCCGTGCTTGACGCAGCCCTCGCAGCGCTGAACGGACTCGAAGTGTGGTCGACGGAGAGCATCGAGACCGCACTGCGGGGTTCGTTGATCGACGGTCTCGGGCTCAAGCCGCGCGTAGCGTTCGGTCCGGTGCGGGTAGCGGTCAGCGGGCGTCGGGTGTCGCCGCCCCTGTTTGAGTCTCTGGAGATGTTGGGCAAAGAGCGCAGCCTGTCGCGCCTCGCAGGGGCCCAACAGATCGCAGCAGGCAACTGACCAAGGGCGATTTGGGGGGCGCTGCCCGGTTGGGTATCCTCGGTGGCCTGCCGGAATTTCTCGGCACCCATGGGGTATGGGGTAATTGGCAGCCCGACGGTTTCTGGTTCCGTTAGTCTAGGTTCGAGTCCTGGTACCCCAGCGCGTTGGAGCAGTTACCCGCCTGGGTACTGTCTTCCGACGTCCAGTCCCTCTCGGTCAGTCCTGGTTGGTCAGTCCTGGTTGGACAGTCCTTGTTGGACAGTTCGAGTGGAGTGCTGAGTACGCACGGCCCCGTTGTGTAGCGGCCTAGCACGCCGCCCTCTCAAGGCGGTAGCGCGGGTTCGAATCCCGTCGGGGCTACCTGCCGAAGGCCCCCGTCATCCGACCGGGGGCGGCGCTGCGGCGGCCGGAGGTCCCAACCTGCGATGCCGGCCGGCCAGGGGTTCAGCCACCGG
>JBBQAL010000032.1:0-27861 GCA_038316135.1 Candidatus Nanopelagicales bacterium
CTTCGACGCGCCGACCCGGAAGCCAAGCAGCCCGAGGACGAAGACGGCGAAGGCGAAGATGGGGATCGCAAGTGCCGGCGTGCCGATGAAGAAGATCGGCCAGGCAACGGCCACTCCAACGAAGACACCAACCATGCCGCCAAAAACACCGCCGACGATGGTCTCGGCCGAGACCGAACGAAGGCGCTCCTCGGTACGGTCGACCGCGGCGACGGTGCTGCGGCCCAGGACACCGCCGATGGCGTATCCCACAAACGATCCGAGGACGACGCCGAGCAGTCCTCCGTCGATGCCGGCGAATGGGGTGTTGTCGAGCTCCCACTGGGACCCGATCAGTGACCCCAGACCGGCGAAGAACACGACGACGAAGAGACGCAGGAGTTCGACAACCCCGCTGGGGACGCGCGCGAGCCGAGGGCGTTTCATGCGGTACTGCTCCTTGAAGGCGGCTGGTGGGTGCCGAGCACCCTCGCCGAGCCGCCGGACCCCGCTAGCTGGCCAGCACCTCGTCGAGGATGGCCTCGGCCTTGTCCTCATTGGTCTTTTCGGCAAGTGCGAGCTCGGACACAAGGATTTGGCGGGCTTTTGCCAGCATTCGCTTCTCGCCGGCCGACAGGCCGCGGTCCTGCTCACGGCGGAAGAGGTCGCGAACGACCTCAGCCACCTTGATGACGTCGCCCGATGCGAGCTTCTCGAGGTTGGCCTTGTAGCGCCGCGACCAGTTGGTCGGCTCTTCGGTGTAGGGCATTCGGAGGACGGTGAAGACCCGCTCGAGGCCAGCAGCGTCAACGACATCTCGAACGCCAACGTATTCGGCGTTGTCGGCAGGGACCCGTACCGTGAGGTCGCCCTGAGCGACCTTCAGGACCAGGTAGATCCGCTCTTCACCCTTGATGACCCGGGTCTCCATGGCCTCGATCTTCGCAGCGCCATGGTGGGGGTAGACGACTGTCTCGCCGACCTCGAACGTCATGTGGTGGTGTCCCCTCGTTGCGTCTAGGACGGAGCCGAGCCGACCTGGAGGGTCGGCTCGTTGTCGTCGGCCGGTTACGTAGGAAAACCCACGCGGATGTGCCGTCTGGAGTTGTGCGGAAGTCCTAGTCTAACACGTCTCTCGGTCACGTTGATCGGCGTTTCCGCAGGTCAGAGGGTGTTCGCGGCGGGAAGAACCCTCAGCCAGGGGGTTGACAGAGTAGGCACTGTCGTGGCACGCGCGCGCTCTGCAGCGCCGATCGACAGCCAGGGGCCACCTCGCCGCTGATCACGCCGGTCGCAAACGGTCCGATCACCGGCATACTTCACCTATGAGCGGCTCGCACGGAGCCGGGCCAAGCCCGGACGGCCATCACGACGACCTGCTGCCCGAAGATCTGGCCGGGCTGACTCTTCATGCCCCGGACGACCCTCGCGACCTTGCCGCCGATCGAATGGCCTGGCTGCACGAGGAAGCAGGCGGTCCCGTTGCGGCGCCGTCCGGCACCTGGGCCGACCGGCGTGCGGCCCGGAGCCGGAGGCTGGCGTTGACGGCCGGGGTGCTGGTGGTCTCGCTCCTGGTCGTGGCCATCTCCAGCGCAGTAGGCGCATGGGTCGTCGGCCCGCAGGCGTCCGCCCCACCAGCAGCACCTTTGGCCAGCAACGTGCCGGCGCCCGGTGAGATCGGCGGGCTGCTGCCCGAGGAAGCCGTCTTGCAGGACGGATCGACGCCGATCACTGCCCGGTCGGTGCGCCCCGCCGTGATCCTGCTCGTCCCTGACCAGTGCGACGAGTGCGAGCAGCTGTTGGCAACGGTGTCGCGTCAGGCTGGGTCCTTCGGCGTCTCGACAGTCGCCGTCGGGGGCACCGACCAAGCCGGCCAGCTCGCCGCGCTGACCGAGGCGGTTGGACCACTTCAACTGTCGACCTTGACCGACCCAACGGACACCCTGCGAGCTACCTATGGGCTGACCGGGACCACGCTGCTGCTCGTGCGTGATGACGGCGTGGTCGTTGACGTCGTCCGCGATCCAGCACCCGACACCCGCTTGGAGGGCGCGTTGGTCGATCTGGCGCCGACCGGACCCAGCCAAACGTGATGGCTGGGTAACCGTTCGAACCGGTGGGGCCAGTGGCTACGCTGTCGGCCATGACGCGTTCGCTCACCTTCATGACCCCTCGCCTGCGGCTGCCCATTGCCGCCGCGGCCGCTTGCCTGCTCGCCCTCAGTGGTTGCGCGGCGGGACAGTCAGCCCAGACCAGCCAGCCGTACAACCCCTCAGATGGTCGCAACGTCAACATTCCTGAGAACGCCGGATTCGACGACCCTTACCTGGCGGTACGCAACGCTCTGGTTGTCAGCGACGGCGGTGCCGCTTCAATCACGGTCACACTGGTGAACAACGGCGCCGAGACCGACGTCCTGAACGAGGCCAAGATCGGCGACCAAACAGCAGCCTTCGTTGGCGGGCCGGTTGAAATCGCGCCCGGCGAGCGGGTGGCGATCGGTGGGGGCTCAGAGCGCATCGCGCTTGTCCAGGACGGCGGCGTCGAGCCGGGCGACTGGACCGCGTTGACACTCACCTTCACCAACGCTGGCAGTACCACAATCGACGTCCTGGTGGTCGCCTCCGACGATGAGTACGCCGCCATCGGCGACTCCGCCTAACGCTCTAGTTATGGGCGGGTCAGCCTTCGAACTTGTAGCCGAGGCCACGGAGCGTCACGATGTGGCGCGGGTTCGCCGGGTCTTCCTCGATCTTGGCGCGTAGCCGCTTGACGTGGACGTCGAGCGTCTTGGTGTCACCCACATAATCCGACCCCCACACCCGGTCGATCAGCTGCATCCTGGTGAGGACGCGTCCGGCATTGCGCAGCAACATCTCCAGCAGCTCGAACTCCTTGAGCGGCAACTTCAGAGCCTGGCCGCGAACCGTGACCACGTGGCGCTCGATGTCCATCCGCACCGGCCCACCCTCGAGCACCGGAGGCAGGAGCTCTTCAGCGTCGCCGCCGCGACGGAGCACCGCACGGATGCGGGCGACGAGCTCGCGCGACGAGAACGGCTTGGTGACGTAGTCGTCAGCGCCGAGCTCGAGACCGACGACCTTGTCGATCTCGCTGTCCTTGGCGGTGAGCATGATCACCGGCACGTTCGACCGCTGTCTGATCGTCCGACACACCTCGGTTCCTGGAATGCCGGGGAGCATCAGGTCAAGCAGCACCAAGTCGGCTCCGTTCCGCTCGAAGTCGTCGAGCGCATCGTGGCCGTTGGTGGCGACGGCAACGTCGTACCCCTCCTTCCGCAGCATGTACGACAGTGCGTCACTGAACGACTCCTCGTCCTCGACGACCAGCACTCGAGTCACGGGGTCTCCTCATCAACGGTGAAGTCGGTCTGGTCTCGGTTCTGCCCGAGCGCGCGCCAGTCGCCACGGTGCGCGGGGAAGCGCAACGTGAAGGTGGAGCCGGCACCCTCAGAACTCCACACCCCCACCTCACCACCATGGTTGGCAGCGACGTGCTTGACGATCGAAAGCCCCAGCCCGGTGCCGCCGGTGATCCGCGAACGGGCAGGGTCGACGCGATAGAACCGCTCGAAGATGCGCTCGAGGTCGCGTTCGGGTATCCCGATCCCTTGGTCGGCCACGCTAATCTCGACGACGTCGTCGGCGAGGTGAACGCCCACCGTGATGCGGGTGTGGTCGGGGCTGTAGTTGATGGCGTTCGCCATCAGGTTGCGAAGCGCAGCGGCGATCTGGTCCTCGTCACCGAGGATCGACAGGCCATGTTGCCCGCGCAGCTCGAGGCGGATCTCGCGCGCCTCCGCCTCGAGGTGAGTGCTGTCGATGGCCTCAGCAACCACATCGTCGATGTTGATGATCCGCGCCTCGCGCAGAGGGTCGTGGCTCTGAAGCCGAGAGAGTGAGATCAGATCCTGCACCATCAGCGTCAGCCGGTTCGACTCATGCTGCATCCGGAGTGCGAAGCGGCGCACCGCATCTGGGTCGTCAGCAGATCCGGAGACGGCTTCGGAAAGAAGCGACAGCGCGCCAACGGGAGTCTTGAGTTCGTGGCTGACGTTGGCCACGAAGTCGCGACGTACCGCGTCCAGCCGCCGCACTGCTGTCTGGTCTTCGGCGAGCAGCAGAACGTGGTCGCCCAGTGGGGCCAGGCGTACGTCCAGCACCAGTAGCTCTGTGCCCCGGTGTCCACGGGGCACCTCTAGCTCGACGTCACGCACCTCACCGTCGCGACGCACCTGTCGCGCCAGCAGCACCAGAGTGTCGACGCGAAGTCTGCTCCCCCGAATGAGGCCGTATGGCAACGCCGAAGGACTGGAGCGAACCACCCGTTCGCGGCCGTCGAGCACGACCCAGGCCGACCGAAGCGCCGAGAGCACCGACTCTGCCCCAGGGGGCAGCGCAGGTGATCCGGCGTCGAAGGAGGTCGGCGAAGGTTCGGACACAGCTCAACAGTAGGACGCCGGACTCCACTGTTCTTCTCGGCAGGGGCGATTCCGCCCTCCGTTTGAGAGATGTTCACCCCTTCGGTGGCCAGGGTTCACCGAGGCCCATCTGCTGTTCACCCATGACCCTCTACGCTGTGGCCCATGCGCGAGCAGTATCACGAGCAACTGGCCGAGATCAGTGAACGCCTTGTCGAGATGACCCAGATGGTGGGCGACGCCATGGGTCGCTCCACGCGGGCGCTCCTAGAGGGCGACCTCCAAGCCGCCGAGTCGGTCATCGCCAGCGATATCGACATCGACGAACGGGCCGACGCCCTCGAAGAGCTCACCCTTGACGTCATCGCCCTCCAGGCACCCGTGGCAGGCGAGCTGCGCGTCCTGGTGGGAGCGCTCCGCATCAGCACCACCCTTGAGCGCATGGGCGACTTGGCCGAGCACATCGCGAGGAGTGCTCGGCGCCGGTACCCCGATCTTGCGGTACCCGAGGAGCTGCACGAAACCATCCGCGAGATGGGCGACCTCGCTGTGCGCCTCGTCTACGAGACCGGCGAGATCATCAAGACCGTCGATGTCGCGCATGCCCTTCGCCTTGAGGTCGAGGATGATCGCATGGACGAGCTGCACCGACAGATGTTCATGAAGATCTTGGCGCCAGAGTGGTCATACGGCGTCGAAAGCGCTATCGACGCCACCCTGCTGAGCCGCTTCTACGAGCGCTTCGCCGACCACGCGGTTTCGGTGGCCCGCCGCGTCGTCCACCAAGCCACCGGCATGCGGCCGCAGACGATGGAGCAGGACTAGCCCAAGCAATTGCGCGCCGTGATGCAGCAGATCACCGGCTCCACCCCCTTGTAAGAGTGAGGGAGGTTTGCGTGCAGAGCTTTGAGGAATTTGTCGCGGGCGCTGGGCCGGGGATTCGACGCCTCGCCTACCTGCTGTGCGGCGACGTCCACCGCGCGGAGGATCTCGCGCAGACAGCACTGGCCAAGTTCTATCACCATTGGTCTCGGGTCGGCGCGATGGAGCATCCAACCGCATATGTCAACCGAGTCCTCGTCCGCGAAGCCACCTCGTGGCGCAGGCGCAAGGCGTCGACCGAGCTGGTCACCGACGACCTCACCACGTGGGACGCCCGAGCGCCTCTTCCTGACCCAGCTGATGCGGTCGCCGAGGCAGACGCCATGTGGCAACTCTTAGCGGCGCTTCCACCGAAGCAGCGGGCAGTGCTTGTCCTTCGCTACTACCAAGACATGAGCGACGCACAGATCGCCGAGACCGTGGGGTGCTCACCGAGCACCGTCCGGTCGAACGCCGCTCGCGCGTTCGCCACGCTGCGCGAAGCAGCCGGCGACCAACCGAAGGAGGTTGCACATGATCGTTGATGAGGAGACCATCCGCCGCACTCTCGATCAGTACCAGGGACGCATGACGGTGGACGCCCAACTAGCGGACGCCGTGAAGTCTCGAGTGCGATCGGACCGTCGCAAGCGGCTGGCGGTGATGGGCGGTGTTATGTCAGCGGTGGTCCTCGTCGGCGCCGCGGTGGCCCTTGACGCACGCACTTCGACGTCCGATGAAGTGGCGTCCCAGGTGGAGCCCCCGGGCAAAGCGGTCGGCGAACGACTGGGGCTCGAACCGGTCGCGTTCCCTGGGGACGGGTGCAAACAGTGGGTCGGGTATGAGCACGACTGGGGCTACTGCCTCGATAGCGTTGCCGTGGACGAGACTGAGTTGGTCCTGCTGTCCCAAGAAATCATGGGCTACCAGATGACCGACGCCAGGGTGGCCTACGTGACGGCGATCATCGAGGCGCGTGACTACTGGCGCCCCGAGACCCCCGAGGAGAAGGCCAAGGCCGCTGAGCTGGAGGCGATCCTCGACGAGAACAAACCGCTGCTCGATCCGCTGTACGCACCGATCGCTCTCGGCAACTTCGAAGGCCTAGCCGGCGAGAGCCTGGCCGAGGCTGCTGGCCTGATTCCCACTAAGGGCATCCCGACTGTGGGGACGGGAGCCTGGGGCATAGAGGTAGGCGAGGTCTCCTATGACCTCGACGGCGTCTATGCCTCCGACCAAGCGGGCGAGGAATGGGCCTCGCGACTGTCCGGCCGTGACCTCCGCACGGCGTCTGTGCCCGATGTCGTCGGACTGCCGGAAGCAGAGGCCGTCAGCGCCCTTGAGAGTGCTGGGTTCGAAGTGGAAATTTCGCGGGAATACAGCAGTGACGTTGCTGAGGGGGTCGTCGTCACCCAATTCGGTCGAGCTCGCCAGAAGGCAATGCTGTTCAGTCCTCTCGAAATCCTGGTCTCCAAAGGCCCGGTACCCACCACGCCGCCACCGTCCGCTCCGGCAATCACGATGCCAGATCTTGTCGGCCTCACCAGGCAAGAGGCGGAGGACGCGATCCGACGCCTCAACCTCTATGGGCCGTTCATGAAGTACACCGTGGGGGGCAACCCCACGACGGTGATCCGGCAGGAGCCGGCGGCCGGAACGGACGTGTACGGGTCCATGGGCGACTTCCCGGGAACGATGGTGAACCTCTGGATCGGCTAGACGACGTCACCCGGTATCGCGGGGCCTGGCCACGTGGTGTGCACTCGGCGGGCCGTGGTGTCCACGTGGTGTGCACTCGGCGGGCCGTGGCGGTTAGTGGCCTTGACTGGCCACCGCGGTGATCGCGGCGTTCGCTGCCTCAGGGTCGAGGTACTCCCCACCCGGCGTCGTTGGACGCAGGGAAGCATCGAGGTCGTAGCGCAATGGGAAGCCGGTCGGGATGTTGAGACCAGCGATCGCGTCGTCGGAGATCTGGTCGAGATGCTTGACCAAGGCACGCAATGAGTTCCCGTGCGCGGTGACCAACACGGTGCTCCCAGCTTGCAGATCAGGAACGATCGCGTCATACCAGTACGGGAGCATCCGTTCGAGGACGTCCTTGAGGCACTCCGAGCGGGGCAACAACTCGGGGGGCAAGCCTGCGTACCGGGGGTCTCCAACCTGCGAGAACTCGTCGTCATCGGCCAGGGGTGGCGGAGCGGTGTCGTACGAACGGCGCCAAAGCATGAACTGCTCCTCGCCGAACTGCGCGAGTGTCTGCTTCTTGTCCTTGCCCTGCAATGCGCCGTAGTGACGTTCATTCAAACGCCATGAGCGGCGCACCGGAATCCACTGCCGGTTGCACGCCTCCAGCGCCAGCTCGGACGTCCGGATCGCGCGGCGCTGAACAGATGTGTGCAGGACATCGGGCAAGACACTCGCCGACTGCAGGAGCTGGCCACCACGGACTGCCTCGGCGGTGCCGACATCGGTAAGGCCAACGTCCACCCAACCGGTGAACAGGTTCTTGGCGTTCCACTCACTTTGACCGTGGCGCAGCAGCACGAGAGTCGACATGCGGCGAGCGTACCGGGACGGGACCAACGCCCATTTGCCGATCCCTGCCCCACCGTTAACGTGGACGCATGACCCACTCAGAAGCGCACACTCACTCGTACGGCAAGGGCGTTCAGGCAGAGCTCCGCGACCCGGCTCTCGCACTCCGGAAGGCGATCCCCGAGGTGTACGAAGGGTTCAATGCCCTCAGCTCAGCGGCCTTCAGCGATGGTGCCCTGGACCGTAAGACCAAAGAGCTGATCGCTCTGGCGATCGCCACCAGCGAGCACTGTGACGGCTGCATGGCGTCGCATGCGCGGGGAGCCGCCAAGGCTGGCGCCAGCGAGGCGGAGGTGGCTGAGGCCCTCGGAGTCTGCATCCAGATGATGGGCGGACCAGGCACGGTCTACGCCCCACGCGCGTTCGCGGCCTTCCGCGAGTTCGCCGAGACCTACGCGTCGCGCGGTTGATCCTCCGCGTCCTTGACGAGGTGGGTGAACGCCTGCAGGTTCTCCAGCGACTCACCGCGCGAGACGCGCCAGGCCCACTCGCGTCTGATGCTGGCCGCGAACCCAAGCTCGAGCAGGGCGTTAAACGAAGTGTCGGCAACATCCAGGATGCGACCGAGCAGTTGGTCGACCTCAGCCACGGTGACCGCAACGAGCGGCAGCTGCGCAACGACGTAGACATCACCGAGCGGGTCGATCCCGAAGGCGACGCCCGGGTGCTTGGCGTTGTGCTGCAGCAACCATCGGTGAACGCCGTCGGCGTTCTCGTCAGGGTGCCGCACCACAAAAGCATTGGCCGTGAGGCTGTGCGGCCCCACGACGAGGGAGACCGTCGTTTTCAGTTTGCGCTCACCTGGAAGGACAGCAACGAACGTCCCTGGCGTTGACTCCTCGAAGTCGACGTCGAGTTCGCTCAGTGCGTCTCGAACTGTCGCGGCTGCGTCCACTGACACATTCTTGGGCGTCAGGACGCCGCGCGCTGGTGCTGACGTGCTGCCAATGCATCCTGATAGACCGCGAGCGTTGCTTTGGCGGTGGCGTCCCAGCCGAACTCGGCCGCGTGCCGGACTGCGCCGGTCGACAATGCAGTGCGGCGCCGCGGCTCGGCGATGAGCCGTTGCAGCACCGCGGCGTAGTTCTGCGGGTCGTGGCCGTCGATGAGGACACCGGAGACGCCGTCGGAGACTGCAGTGCGCAGGCCACCAACGGCGGCTGCGACCACGGGCGTCCCGACCGCCTGCGACTCGATTGCCACGAGGCCGAACGACTCGTTGTAGGACGGCACCACGGTGACGTCGGCGGCCCGGTACCAGTCGACGAGGTCGACCTGCGCCACTGGCGGGGCGAATCGAACGACGTCAGCGATGCCGAGCTCGCGGGCCAACGCCTCGAGGTGGTGCGGGTGAGCCAGCCCCGATCCGCTCGGTCCACCAACAACGGCGACGACGAGCTCGTCACGCAATGATGGCTGCTCGTCGAGCAGCTGAGCGGCCGCTCGGAGCAGGAGGTCGGGCGCCTTCAGCGGTTGGATCCGGCCAACGAAGAGCAGCACGTGTGCCGAGGGGGCGAGCCCCAGTCGGCGGCGCGCAGCCTGACCGTCTCCTGGGGTGAAGACACTCAGATCGACTCCCGGCGAAACGGTGGCGACCTGCGAAGGGTGCGCGTCGTAGAGGTCGACGAGTTGAGCAGCTTCTGCACTCGTGTTGGCGAGCAGCCGGTCAGCCGCAGCGACCACCGACGACTCACCAAGGACGCGACCGGACGGCTCAGGAACGTCACCATCGGCAAGCAGGGCGTTCTTAACCTTGGCCATCGTGTGCATCGAGTGCACCAGCGGAACCTGCCAGCGGTCCTGGGCCAACGCGCCGACCTGCCCGGAGAGCCAGTAGTGCGAGTGGACGAGATCGAAGTGGCCAGGGTCGTGCTGAGCCTCGACGCGCAGGACGCCGGAAGCGAACGGGCAGAGCAGCGCAGGTAAGTCTTCCTTGGCCATGGGCTCGAAGGGTCCTGCGGCGATGTGCCGCACCAGGACGCCTGGGGCGAGCTCGTTGGTGGCCGGCAGCGCACCCGCGGTGGCGCGGGTGAAGATCTCGACATCGACGCCGAGGTCGGCCAGTCGTTTGGCGGTCTCAACGATGTAGACGTTCATACCGCCGGCGTCACCGGTACCGGGCTGGTCGAGGGGTGATGTGTGGACCGAGAGCATCGCCACCCGTGACGGCGACAGGCGCCGGAGCATGCTCACGGTGTCGTCCCTTCGTCGCCTTGGCTCGCTGACCCCGATACCCAGAACCTGTCCCGATCCTGCCGCATTCCCGCACATCAGGCCAACCGGCACCGGTGAGGCACCCATCCCCAGAACCACGAACACCACCAAGAACGACGCGTTCACCCGCACAGGCGGAACAATCGCCGCCCTCATCACCGGTCATCGACGGCGTCGGGCACCCTTGGGGGGTGGCCCTCCCCTCGCTGGTCTCCGAGCGCCTCGCACTCCGCGCCTGGGATCCCGACGACCCCGCAGACGTCGCGGCCGCCTACGACATCTACCGGCGCGAGGAGGTCTCCCGCTGGCTGGGCGCCCATCCAGCGCCGTGGCAGAGCGAGCAGGCAGCCCACGACCGGCTGCTGCGCTGGCAGTCAGTCGGATTCGATGCCCCCGGCTTCGGCATATGGGCCGTCGTCCCGACCGGCGGAGACGGGCCGATCGGCTCGGCACTGCTCATGCACCTGCCCGACTCCGAGGGGACGCTGACCGAGGACGTCGAGATCGGCTGGCACCTGCATCCCGACGCGTGGGGGCAGGGCTTCGCTACCGAAGCCGCCCGACGCGTCCTCCAGCACGCGCGCTCGACCCTCGGGCTCACCGAGATCAACGCCCTTGCCTACCCGGGCAACGACGCCTCGGTGGCGGTCATGCGGCGCCTCGACATGCACCCTCGCGGCGAGACCGACCGCTGGTATGGCGCCCACCTGCAGTGGTGGTCAACGCCCACCGCCTGACCCCACCCCGTTGGGGCTAAGACCGGATCTGCGGAGTTCCAAGCACGGGTCACGTGGTTGGCTGGGTGCATGGGACACGACCACGGCCGCACCGAACGCCTTGACCTCGCCGACGCGTCAGTGCGCGAGTGGGACGCCGTCGTACTCGACGTCGATGACGACGGGATCGTCCTCGACCGGTCTGCGTTCTACCCGGGCGGCGGAGGGCAGCCGCCCGACCACGGCGTCCTGCTGTGGGGAGGGGTCGAGACACGTATCGTCGGTGCGCGCCGCGGCGATGACATTCGACTGATCTGCCGCGAGGGCGACCCCGTCCCCGTGGTGGGCACTTCGGTGCGCGGCGCGATCGAGGACGCCAGACGCTCGGCACTGATGCGCACCCACTCCGGCTTGCATCTGCTCTCGGGCGTGGTGTTCCGCGAGTACGGCTGCTTGGTGACCGGTGGCAACATGGAACCCCTCGAAGCGCGGATGGACTTCGCACTTCCCGAGGTACCTGAGGGATTCAAGGAGCGAGTCGCTGAAGCGTGCGCCGAAGAGATCGCCGCCGACCGCGCTATCGAGGTGAAGAACCTTCCGCGTGACGAAGCCTTCGCCATCCCCGACATCATCCGCACCGCAAAGAATCTGCTGCCGCCTGATCTCGAGATCGTCCGCATCGTCGACATCGTCGGCCTCGACACCCAGGCCGACGGTGGCACACACGTGGCGTCGACGCGTCAGATCGGCGGGCTGCAGATCGTAAAGGTGGAGAACAAAGGCAAGGGTTTCCGTCGCCTGCGGATCCGTCTTACTGACTGAGCTACAGATCGAGCGCGAGCACCACTTCGCCGGCATGCACATCGCCGGTGAGCCGAAAGCCCTGGCGCTCGTAGAAGCGAACGGGTGACTCAGCCCCTTGCCCTGCCGAAGTCAAGAGCACCCGAGCGTCCGGCCGGGTCCGCACGTAGTCGACGACCAGGCCCAGGGCTGCCGCACCGTAGCCGAGCCCCTGATACCGCTGGTCGATGAGGAGTCGCCATAGGAAATAGGGACCGAGGTACTCAGGGTTCACCACGGTGATCCCGTCACTGATCATCACAAACCCAACCGGCTCATCGCCGGCATACACCGCGCGGAACCACGGGCACGCATCCGGCGTCTCGACGGCCTCCATGAGCGACTCTGCGACGCCGGTGACGTACTCAGCCTGAGAGCTGCTGACCGAGAGTGTCTCGACTGCTGCCCGGTTCGCGGTGGTTATCTCGCGCAGCTGCACGGACTCAAGGAGATGCGTCACCGACCCATGATCGTCATCCCAGTGTCTCCACACCATGGCCCGCTCATTCCCGGTTGAGGAACTCCGAGACCTTTTCCCGAAGTTGCGAGCGCCCGCCCCAGATCCATGGGGTGTCGCTTACTTCAAGGCGCGCCCCAGGAATCGCAGCAGCCAACGCCTCGGCAGCCAAGACCGGGTGCATGGCATCGCGGCGTTGAGTCAAGACCAGTACCGACGCGGTGACCGCGCCGAGCGCATCCAGGGAGGGCAGCACCGCCTGACGCGGCAAGTGGCGCAATGCCCCGGAGACCGCACCGCCGTCGAGCTCGGCCGCGTGACGCCGCGCCCAGAGCCGAACGTCGCCACGGCCCCGCGATGCCTCAGGCTGCATCCGCACCAAGGCAGCGCCGATCGCGATGGGATCGTTCGCATCAACGGCGTCGGCGAGATCGTCGGTGACGGCGAGCAGCTCGGCATCACGTTCGGCGTCCGCTGGTCCGGGCAGCGCCAGCACTACGCGGTGAAATCGGTCGGGTTCATCGGCAAGCAGACGTACGAGCGCTCCTGCACCGAGCGAGACACCGAGCGCCCGCGTCGCACCGACTGCGTCCGCTACGGCTCGCACGTCAGCGGCGAGGCCGTCGTACGTCCATCCGTCTTCGGACCCTGGTGCCTGCGATCCCCCGTGCCCACGCAGGTCGACGAAGACGCGAGTGCCAGCCACGGCGCTGCCGAACGGTCGCGTGTCAGCGATGCTCTGCGCCAGGCCAGGAACGAACAAGATCGTCGGATCGCCGCTTCCGGTGACAACGTGGTGCAGTGGCCCGGCCAAGCCATCGATCATGGGCATGGCTACCAGGACGAATTGTTCGGCGGGCGTCCGCCAGACATCCCGCGAATGGCCGGCCGCACGTCGACGAGGTAGACCAACGCTGCGACGAGGGCCGGGATCCCGAAGAAGGACAGCAGCCCGAAGAAGTAGGGAAAGAGCACGAGGGCAGCCACTCCGGTGATGGACGCCCAGATCGGTTTCGTCAGCTTTCCCGCTGCGAGGAAGGCAGCGGTCGGACGCATGAGGGCGTCGACGAAGGTGAACGCCGCAAGGGCGAACGCGCCGAAGGACAGCACCAGGACGAGAAGCGTAATCAGACTCACCCGTACACGGTACGGGGTCGCTTCTGCGGCGGCGCAGTAAGGAGCCCGCCGCGCTGGAGGGGGAAAGTGCGCGGCGGGCCCCTGCAGCGCTCCCGTCAGGTGATGACCGAGCGCTGGCCTCGGTCAGGCCTCGGGATCGGCCTTGGGGGCAGCGGTCTTCTTTGCGGCCTTGGGTGCGGTCTTCTTGGCAGCTGGTGGCTGCGCGACCACGGGGGCATCCTCGGCAACGGCCTCCGACCACTCCGAACCGCGCGCCTTGGTGACGACCGACTCACCGCGAGCCACGAGCGACTCGTAGGCCTCCTGGCCCTTGGCTGCCCAGAGCAGACCGGTTGCGGTCACTGCGGCTGGGTCGATGTTGCGCGGGTCGATCTTGGCGACGTCGATCTTACGGGGGTCGAACCTGCCGAGGTCGAGGGCCGAGACATCGATCCGCACCTCTTTGTCGCGCAGGTCAAGGTTGCTGGTGTCGATGGACCCAAGCTTTGCCTGCAGGTCGCGAGCGGCCTCAACGGCAACGTCGCCGGCGCCAACGAGCGCGAGCACGGGGCCGGGCACGTCGGGAAGGTCGGCGAGCGCGGAGAGCGAAGGCATGGAAGGCATGGCCGGCTTGGCTGGCATCGACGGCATGGGCGGGAGCGGGGGCAGGGTGGGCATTGAGGGGCCTCTCGGTTTCAGCTGGCCGACCGCGGCGCGGTCGTGCGGGTGGTCTTCTTGGCTGGGGGCTTTCTGGCGGTGCGCTTCGCCGTCGTTCCGGCGGAGGTCTTGGTGGTCTTACTGGCTTTGACAGCTTTCTTCGTGGCCCTCTTCGTGGCCTTCTTCGTCGCCTTCTTTGCGGCCAGCTTGGTGGGCTTCTTTCCTGCCCGTTTGGCTGCCTTTTCGGCTGGAGGGCTTGCGATCAGAGTCGGTTCGGCTGCCACGGCGGCTGCCGCTGCGAGCGCTTCGTTCTCTGCCAGGAATGATCCGTAGATGTCAAGCAGCACCCGCTTCTGCCGCTCGGTGATCGCGGCGTCGGACACGAGCGCGGCCTCGACAGCCTGCGAAGTGCCACGATCCTCGAGCAGTCCGGCCTGCACATAGAGCTGTTCAGCAGAGATGCGCAGCGCCTTGGCCAGCTGCTGGAGGATCTCAGCGCTGGGGCGACGCAGGCCCCGCTCGATCTGGCTCAGGTACGGGTTGGAGACACCGGCCTCCTCGGCCAGCCGGCGCAGCGACAGTTTGGCGTGCTGCCGCTGCTGCTTGAGGAAGTCGCCGATGTCTGCCCCGGACGGGATCGATGCGGGAATCGCCGACGAGAGCACAGAAGTGGCGGCAGACGCAGCTGACTGAGCGCCACCGATTGCGGGGGCCAGTGATGGGGGGAGCGGAGCAGCCATGGGCTGAGTCTAGGCCTCGGTGCTAGCAAATGCAAGCAGCGTGTTAGCGCTTGGCGCCATCCGGGAAGAACCGGCGTCGGGACCAAAGCGACACGTAGACCAAGCCCACCAAGGCCGGCACCTCGATGAGCGGGCCCACCGTCCCGGCTAACGCCTCACCCGACGCCACGCCGAAGGTCGCAATGCAGACCGCGATGGCAAGCTCGAAGTTGTTGCCAGCAGCTGTAAAGGCCAGCGTTGTTGTTCGGCCGTAGGGAAGCCCGATCCGCCAACCAAGGAAGAACGCACCCATCCACATGATGGCGAAGTACGCCATCAGCGGCAGCGCTATGCGCAGCACGTCCCATGGCTCGGCCAGGATCGTCTCACCCTGCAGAGCGAAGAGCACCACGATCGTGAAGAGCAGCCCGTACAACGCGAATGGGCCAATGCGCGGGAGGAACTTCTCCTCGTACCATTCGCGTCCGCGGCGGGCCTCGCCGATGCGACGCGTCAGGTATCCCAGCAGCAACGGGATGCCGAGGAAGACCAGCACCGAGATGGCGATGTCGGACGCCGAGACGTCGAGCGCCTCCCCATTACCGAGCCCAAGCCACTCAGGGAGGATCTCGAGGTAGAACCACGCCAGCGCAGAGAACGCAAAGATCTGAAACACCGAGTTGATGGCCACGAGCACAGCGGCGGCCTCGCGATCCCCGCAAGCAAGGTCGTTCCAGATGAGGACCATGGCAATGCAGCGCGCCAGGCCGACGATGATCAGACCGGTCCGGTACTCGGGAAGGTCGGCGAGGAAGATCCACGCCAGCGTGAACATCAGCGCAGGACCAACCAACCAGTTCAGAACAAGCGAACTGACGAGCATCCGTCGGTCGCCGGTGACCCGGTCGAGCTCGCCGTAACGCACCTTGGCAAGCACCGGGTACATCATCAGCAGCAGGCCGAGCGCAATGGGCAGCGAGACGTTGCCGACCGACACCGCGTCGAGCGCGTCGTTGAGTCCAGGTGCCGCACTACCGAGCACGAGTCCGGCGAGCATCGCCAGTCCAATCCAGACCGGCAGGTAGCGGTTGAGCGCCGACAACTGACGCGCGATATCGCGCGCCGGCTCAGTTGCGGAAGGAGTGGTCACGCATCGTGCCTGTGCGACGTCACGAGCCCGACTTCGCGAAGCGTCTGGAGGTGCTGGCTGACGGTGGGTTGACCCTTTCCGACAGGAGCGGTGAGGTCACACGTACAGACCTCGCCGGACCGAGCGGCGGAGACGACCATAAGGCGACTCTATCCATCGTCATCGATAAATGTATCGACACACATCGAATCACCGACGATGGTTCCGCAGCCGGGGCCGGCTGCGGGTCGCGCTGAGGCGTCAGCCCAGTCTGGTCCGGCGGCGGCGCACCATCGTTGCACCCATCAGCAGCAACGTGACTCCCCAGAGTGCAAGGCGAGTGACATCCCCACCAGTGTGTGGGAGCTCAGAAGCTTGCGGTTCAGGGTCCGGTGCGTTGGGCTCGCTGGGCTTATCGACCGGTACCGAAGAGCCGTCGACCTCGACCGAGACAGTTGCCTCCGAGCAGTCACCGTCGGGGTCGCAGATCTCGTAGGTGAAGTCGTCCGATCCGTCGTAGCCGTCGTCGGGTGTGTACGTGACGGTGCCGTCTGCATTGACCGTAACCGTTCCGTTGTCCGGCTGGTCGACCACGTCCACCGTCACCGGCTCGCCATCGACTTCGTCGTCATTGTCAACGACCGGGACGTCCACCGGCTTGCCGTCCTTGACGACGATCGCATCGTCGTTGGCCACCGGCGCGTCGTCGACCGGGTCGACGGTGACCGTGACCGTTGCATCATCGCAGCGACCACCGGGGTCACAGACCGTGTAGGTGAAGGTGGTCGATCCGTTCCAGTTGGCGTCCGGCGCGAAGACCAGGCGTCCGCCCGAACTGCTCACCGTCCCGTGCTTCGGCTGGCTAAAGTTGCTGATCGTCAGCGCGTCTCCGTCCGGGTCGGTGTCGTTGCCGCGCACGTTGATCGTCACCGAGGTGTCTTCAGGCGTCGTCACCGAGTCGTCGACTGCGTCAGGGCGTCGGTTCGGGTCCCGCAGCCAGATGTCGAGTTCGACCGTGGCGGTGTCGCACTCCGCAGGCGTTCCGTCGTCGCACACCTCGTACTGGAACGAATCAGGCCCGTCATAGCCGGCATCCGCGGTGAAGTCGACCGACCCGTCGGCGTTGACCGAAACGCTGCCGTGTGATGGCTGAGTCAGGATCGAGACAGTCATGGGATCAAGCGCGTTGTCGCCATCGCTGTCGTTGGCAAGGATGCCAACGTTGATGGTCCGCCCCTCACGCACCCGATCTGAGTCATTGCGAGCGGTCGGAGGGTCGTTGACCTCGTTCACCGTCACCGTGACGGTCGCCGTCGAGCAGTTACCGGCGACGTCGCACACGGTGTAGGTAAACGTGTCCGTGCCACTGAAGTTGGTGTCCGGCGTGTAGTCGATTGTGCCGTTCGGGTTCACGGTGACCGTTCCGTTGCTCGCCGGTCCAGCCGATGTCACCGTCAGCGCGCCGCCCTCAGGATCGGAGTCGTTAGTCAGGACGTCGATGGTGACCGGACCGGAGTCCTCGTCAACGGTGGCCGTGTCATCGCTGGCGTCGGGGCCTTGATTGGCTGAGACGGTGATGTCGACAGTCGCGGTATCGCACTCGGTGGGCGTGCCGTCATCGCATACCTGGTACATGAATGAGTCATTGCCGACGAAACCATCGTCAGCGACGTACGTGATGCTTCCGTCCGCGTTGACGCTCACGGTCCCGTTGCTCGGACCGGACGTGATCGAGACTGAAGAGTCGTCGATGGCACCATCGGGATCGGAGTCGTTCGCCAGGATGTCAATGTCGATGTCGGTACCCCAGATACCTGCGCCGCTGTCGTCGATGGCGGCGGGGCTGTCGTTGACCGAATCGATGGTGATGTCGACGATTGCGCTGTCGCAGAGACCGGCGAAGTCACACACCTGGTAGGTGAAGCTGTCCGTCCCGAAGAAGTTGGGGTCTGGGGTGTAGTCAATCGACCCGTTCGCGTTGACGGACGTGGAGCCGTTAGACGGCCCTGACGTCACGGAGACCGAACTGGGGTCGAGACCGTCATCGATGTCAGTGTCGTTGCCGAGCACGTCGACGGTGACCGAGGAGTCCTCGTTCACGGTGTCGGAGTCGTCAACGGCGTCTGGTCCGTCGTTGATCCCGCTGACTGCAATGTCGACAGTTGCGGTGTCACAGTCACCATCCACGTCGCAGACCTGGTAGGTGAACGAGTCGGTTCCATAGAAGTCCGGGTCGGGTGTGTAGTCGATCGACCCGTCCGGGTTCACCGATGTTGACCCGTTGCTGGGGCCGCTCGTGACATTCACCGAGCTGGGGTCGATAGCCCCCTCCACGTCGGTGTCGTTGCCGAGCACGTCGACGGTGACCGACGAGTCCTCATTCACCAGGGCCGAGTCGTCGACGGCGTCCGGACCGTCGTTGACCGAGTTGATGGTGATGTCGACGATCGCACTGTCGCACAGGCCAGCGAAGTCACAGACCTCGTAGGTGAACGAGTCGGTGCCGAAGAAGTTTGGGTCGGGGGTGTAGTCGATCGACCCACTCGGGTTGACCGACGTAGAGCCGTTCGACGGTGAGCCCGTCACGGTCAACGAGCTGGGGTCGAGACCGTCATCGGGGTCAGAGTCGTTGCCGAGGACGTCGACGGTGACGCTGGCGTCCTCGTTGACGGTGTCTGAGTCATTCCTGGCCGTCGGACCATCGTTGACCTCGTTGATGGTGATGTCGACGGTGGCGGTGTCACAGAGGCCAGCGAAGTCGCAGACCTGGTAGGTGAAGGAGTCGGTCCCGAAGAAGTCGGGGTCCGGGGTGTAGTCAATCGACCCACTCGGGTTGACCGACGTCGACCCGTTGGACGGCCCACTTGTGACGTTCACCGAAGCAGGGTCCAGCCCATCATCGACATCGGTGTCATTGCCGAGCACATCCACCGTCACCGAGGAGTCCTCATTCACCGAGTCCGAGTCATTCACCGCGGTCGGGCCGTCATTGACCGCGTTCACCGTGATTGTGACCGTCGCAGTGTCAGTGCCACCGTTGCCGTCCGAGATCGTGTATGTGAACGAGTCTGAGCCGAAGAAGTTGGTATTCGGCGTGTAGGTCACCGATGTTCCGGTGAACGAAACTGTCCCATTCGACGCCGAACCCGTGCCAGTCACGGTCAACGCGTTGCCGTCAGGGTCGGTGTCATTCCCCCGAGGGTCGAACGTCAACGACGCATCCTCATTGATCGTCCGCGAATCATTCACCGCATCCGGCGGGTCATTCACCGATGTCACGGTCACGTTCACCGTGGCGGTCGAACAGAGCGGTGTCGGTGAGGTCGAGTCGCAGATCTGGTAGGTGAAGCTGTCCGAGCCGTTGAAGTTGGCCGAGGGCGAATACCGGACCTGGCCCCCGACGACGCTTGCCGTTCCGTTCGATGGCTGCGTGGCCACCGACAGGGAAGAGGGGTTGAGGTTTCCGTTGACATCGGAGTCGTTGGCGAGCACGTCGATGTCGACGTTGGTGTCCTCATTGGTCGTACCACTGTCATTGACCGCATCTGGGGCTGTCGGCCCGTATGTCGAGGTCAGCACTAGGAGGTTCGGCTCGGATCCTCCGTCGTCGTTGTAGTGGAACGACGAACCGGAGAAGTCGTAGATCATTCCCGAGACGTTCTGCGAGCCGGTGGCGAGCACCTTGAAGGTGATCGCCAGGGTCATCCCATTGCCGCCGACCTTGCCGCCGGTGAATCCGTCGGGCCCGATGCAGCTTTGGTAGGTGCCGCTGGTCCGGTCGTTGTTCCACCCACAGCCGTCGGCGTACATCTGGGTATTGGTTCCACCCGCGGGTGTCGGATAGCTGGCGGTAAACGACTCAATCTGGAACATCGAGTTGTTGAAGTAGAAAGCCGTCACCAACTGCGCGTAGCCGCCGGGTGCCGTCTTTGCGGTGATGTTGACCGTGCACGTGGATCCCACGTACACCGTTTCGGTAGCCGTGATGCAGCCGGCTCCTGGGTTGTTCACCAACGCCAGCGCTGTCACAGCGTTGCGGTTCTGCGACACCAGCTTCTCGACGTAGATCTCACGGTTGGCCGGCGTCGAGACGGCCGAAACAGAGTCACCGGTGGCCGTGATCTGGAACTGTCGAGCGGTATTGTATGCCGATGAGTTACGCGTCACCTGGACGTTGAAGTAGTAGTCGCGGCAAGCACTGGCACCGAGCGATGCAGTGCTAAAGGACGTGGTGTTGGTCAGGTTGACGTAGGTGTTGGCACTGAGCCAGTTCCAGTTGACGCCGACGTTGGTCACCGGGTTGGTCCCGGTGTTGCAGACCCTTCCGCCGACCGGGAAGACGTTCGGTCCCGCGTTCACGTTGTTGCTGTCGAGACCAACGACGTTCCAGCCGAGTGGCGTGATCGTGAGCGGTCCGGGGGCGGCCGATGCCATCAAGGGTTGACCGAGCAGCACGGCCGCCGCGACCGCCGCGACCGCCATCGTCGCCATCGCCTTGCCGGCGATCCCGTTCCCCCACGCGCGCATGAACACACTCATCAGCCGTGGCGGGGGACCCCCGCGCCACTGATCCCTTCGGGCGAAGGGGCGTAACGCTTAACCCGCCGGTCAGGATCGCGGGCGAAATGCCCGATTTCTGGCCAGATATGGGCGAAAGGGACTACACCGTTCAGCGCGCCGCCATGGTTGGTACCGGACAGCCCACCCTGACCAACACCCCAGTAGCCTGCTTGGTCTTAGCAGGCAATGAAGGCCGCCATGCGCAGAGTAGTTCTCGGGTTGGCAGGTCCGTTGTGCGTTCTCGTTCTAGCGGCTCTCCTAGCCCCGCTGGAAATGCGAGCCCGGAAATCGTTCCTAATGATCCAGGGCTCGGTTGGATCGGCCCCGAAAGCGATCGGATTTCCCGTCCCAACGATACTTTCGACGGACTCTATGGACGAAGTCTGCGCTCGGTGTTCGCCGGTGGAGCGAGCTACGCGACCTGTGTCATCGACGTCGTCGGCAAACTCGTGCGCCTCGGAGAGGATTACCTCGAACCTTGGGGGGATCCCACCAACCTCGACAACTCACGAGCGGTAATGGTTCCGACTGACGGTGCCCTTTCCGGAGTGCCCCTAGAGATGGCCGCGACGGGCTTGCGCCACTCCTGCGCACTGGACGACGCTGGCCTTGCCTTCTGCTGGGGTCTCGGTGACCGTGGCCAGCTGGGGACGGGCGATTACGACACGCGCTTGGCTCCGCGCCGCGTCGATAGGAGCGGTGTGCTTCACCGAACCCGCCTGGTTGATATCGATGCTGGCCCACGCACGACCTGTGCCGTCGACGGCCTCGGCACTGCCTACTGCTGGGGGCGCGGTGGACAGGGACAGCTCGGCAACGCGTCCAGTGCAGGAAGCGCCGTCCCCGTGCGGGTCCGGAGGTCGGGCAGTGAGTTGCGTTTCACCCACATCGAGGTCGGTCAGAGCCACACTTGCGCCCTCACCCGCACACATCAGGTCTATTGCTGGGGCAACGGCAGGAGTGGCCGTCTTGGTACGGGAGATCAGCGTGACAGTCAGCGACCAACCCGCGTCCACGGATTGAAGGGCGTCACAGTTCGTGAGTTGAGCGTCGGCTTCCGGCACACCTGCATTCGCGATGACACCAGGGAAACCAGGTGCTGGGGCCGGAACGACTACGGAGCGCTAGGGACTGGTGATCGCGAGAACCGGCTCACACCCACACCCATTTCGGGTTCTCGCAAGTGGCACTCCATCCAGGCGAACCGACTCGGAACGTGTGGACTCGACGTCAACGACTCCCTCTTCTGCTGGGGTAGAGCGGCCGGCTTCAGGGCCCCTGCTGACCGGCATGCTTACCAGGTGCCTCACCGGGCCTGGACCGGCCCATCGGCCCTGCACGGCCGCACCATCGTCCAGCTGACCGAGGATGCCCCCCACGGATGCGCCCTGACGGCGAGCGGCCGAGGCTACTGCTGGGGGGGTGGCCGGGCCAGCGGGTTCGGGGGCAAGGCAGACATTCCCGACCCGCTGCCGGTGGATATCACCGGAGTCCTCAAGGGCGTCCATCTCACGGAGATAACCGCCGCGGTAGAGCACACCTGTGCCATTGACGACGCGGGACGGGCCTACTGCTGGGGCACCCATTTCCACGGCCGACTCGGCAACGGTGGCGGCGGCTCGAACGGACTGCCTGTGGCAGTGGATCGCTCTGGCGTACTCGCGGGAAAGCAGCTGGTGGACATCTCGGCCGGAGTCGAACACACGTGTGCGGTGGACGACCGCGGCAAGGCGTACTGCTGGGGGGGCGGACACGTCGGTCAGTTGGGACGCGGTTCCCGCGAAGACACTCGTGTTCCAGTGCGTGTTGCTACCTCAGGTGCCCTGTCGGATGCGCACCTTGTTGCGATCGAGGCGGGTTGGTTGCACACATGCGCGCTGGACAACGAAGGCAGGGCCTACTGCTGGGGTGACAATGCCAGTGGTGAGGTCGGGGACGGCACTACCCACAGACGCTTGCGTCCCCGAGCGGTCGATACGACAGGCGTTTTGGCAGACACTGACCTCACGCAGCTGACGGCTTCCAGCGACTTCACGTGCGCCCTCGACAAGAACGGAGCGGCGTACTGCTGGGGCGCTGGAGGGAGTGGCCAGATGGGGAACAACACCTCCGAGGAAGTGAACTCGTCGCCACACGCGGTCGACATGTCTGCACTCGGATCGGTCACCTTCGAGAGTCTCTCCGCTGGCAACCAATGGGTATCGGCCCTCGGGAGCGACGGTCGGGTCTACTCCTGGGGTGCCCGGAACCCCGCAACTCCCCAAGAGCTGACGAGCGGTACCGCGTTTGATGCCACGCACGTCACCGCCCTCGGGACAGACAACTACTTCGGGCTCTGGGTAGTCACCAAGCCACGCTGACCGCCAAGCGCGAGACTGAGCGGCCGTCCGCCCCGCCGCACCTACCTGATGGCCGACAGGTCAAGGCGCCAGGGGGCGGATCCGTCCCACCGGTTCGCCGTGGCCGAGGACCGGCAGGACACCCCACTGCTCGAGCGCCGCAACGTCGACACCTGGGCCGGACGCCACACCGAGCTCGCGCAGTGCGGCGACCAGAACCGCCTGCGCGGCACGGAAACCACCGTCGGCGATCTTGACGGCGACCGCCCGGCCGTCGGAAAGGGCAGCGACGTAGACAGCCTCAGCACCGTCCTTGACCAACAGTCCGGGAACCGAGCGCATCAAGCCGGTCACCTCGGACCGCTCGCCGCACACGTACTCGGGGTGGGCGCGCATTGCATCCGCGACGTCACGGAGCGGTGTTCCAGGCTCTGCGAGGGTGCCGGCGCGGTATGCCTGCGCCAGGGCGCGTAACGACATCGCCCACGCCGGAGCTCCGCAGCCGTCGACGGCGGTGTGCGCGGTTGGGGAACCTATGACGCCCTCGACGAAGTCGCGCAGTGCCACCTGCAGTGGGTGCTCGGCATCGAGGTAGGTCAACACGTCCCAGCCCCGGTACACACACGTCGCCAGCATTGCAGCGTGCTTTCCCGAACACCCGTGAAAGACCGGCCGGGCCACGCCGTCGCCGCGCACCACGGCACTCAGCGCCTCGGCGTCCTCAGGTAGGGCCGGGGTGGTCTGCAGCGCGGACTCGTCCAGTCCTGCGGACGCCAGAACGGCGCGCACCGCGTCTACGTGCTGCGGCTCGCCCCAGTGCGAGGCTGCCGACAGCGCGAGCAGCTCTCCCTCGAGATCGAGGCCGAGATGGCGCATCCCGGCAGCCTGCATCAGCTTGTTGGCGCTGCGCGGATGCATCGGCGCGTCCAGATCGCCGGAAGCGAAGACCACCGAGCCCTCGGCGTCCAGGGCGACCAGCCGACCGAAGTGGATGCCCTCGTCGAAACCGTTCCGCTCAACGGCCGCAAGCGGCACGTAGCCAGCGGACCCGTCCGTCACAGCGTCACCCAGGGGGGGCACTCGGCGCTCAGACGTGGCAACCAGGTGTGCACTCGGCGCGCTTGGGGGGTCAGCGGCCGGCGAGCAGGTCGTCGACGGTCGCCTCGCCTGACTGGTAACGGCGAGCGATCTCAGCTGTGCACACATCCATGACCTCTTGGACGCGGCGACGGTTGCGCGAGACGGCGGCTTCGTAGTTGGTCAGGCGCGAGAGCGACTCGGCCAGCTCTTGGTCCGTGCGGTTGACGACGTCAGAGACACCGACATCGGAAACCAGCTGCTCGACCGAACGACGGTGCTCAGCGACGCGCGACGGCTCGACGGTGGTGTGCCGCCCCATGCCGTGCGGCGCACCTGCGGGCCCGTCGGCCAAAATGCCGGCGAGCTGGTCGACCAGCGACCCGCGCTCATCGCCAGTGCGCCGGCTCAGCTCGGCGCGGACGATATCGATCCGACCCTGCAGCAGTCGGCGAACGTATGAGAGGTCGGCCTCCTCCTGCTCCGCCTCGTGACGGCGCGACCGCACGTCGGCAAGCGCCAGCGACCCGAGGTCGACCAGAAACGTCGCGTCGAGCACATGGTCGATCCGCCGACGTCCACCTGGCATCGGATCGATGCCGGCGACCTCGGGCGCGTCGGTCGAACTGGATTCGGTGCTCATGCGGGGACTCCTCGGCGATCCTTGACCCTTAGCAGGCTACGGGCGTCGTCCGGCGTCATCGGCGGACGTTGAAAGAGTGTCGCAGCCTCGGCTGCACGTTCCACAAGCTGGGCGTTGTCTCGCACCGGGACGCCGCGCGCCCAGGTGACGACGTCCTCCATGCCGACCCGCAGATGGCCCCCGGCCGCCAGGGCGGCGTACATCACCGGCATCGTGCTGCGACCGACTCCGGTGGCCGACCACGAGGCACCCTGTGGCAGCGCCTCGACGGCGGTGACCAGCGCCGCAGCGGTGCCAGGCATGCCGCCAGGGACTCCCATCACCAAGTCACAGTGCACCTGCCCACCGTAGGGGGCCCCGAACTTATCGAGCAGCCGGTTCAGGGCGGTGACGTGCCCGAGGTCGAAGAGCTCAAACTCTGGAACGATCTGCCGAGCCTGGGTCAGCTGGTAGAGCTCGGTCATAAACGGCCAGCTGTTCATGAAAACGTCGTCGCCGAAGTTCACCGTCCCGCAGGTCAGCGAACACGAGTCCGGCTCGGCATCGAGCACCCGCAGGCGTAGGTCGTACCCGTCGTGAACCGAGCCTCCGGTGGATAGCTGGACGACGAGGCTGCTGGACGCACGGACGGCCGCGACCGTCTCCTTCAGCCGCCCGAGGTCGAGCGTCGGCTGCGCGTCGTCGTCGCGGATGTGAATGTGGATCATCGCGGCACCGGCGGCCTCACAGGACTGGGCGGTGGCGACCAGCTCGTCGAGTGTGACCGGCAGGGCCGGGACGTCCGCCTTGCTCGACTCGGCGCCGGTAGGGGCGACCGTGATCATGGTCTGCGGTGGGTGGGCCATGCGGGCGATCCTGCCACGGCCCCGACCGATCCGGACACCGTAGGGCCGATCCGGTGAATCCGGCGTCCCCCAGGCTCAGGCGATGGCCCCGACATGCCGAAGGAACAGGTGTCGAGCCCTCGCCTCACGGCGGCTCGGCCATGTGACGATCGGCTGAAGCCACATGTCCTGTCGTGCCGGCCTTGCGCCTGCTCAAATGGAGGGGGTCCGACACCGTTGTCTACAACGCAGGTCATGACGTCCACCGTTGAGCACGTTCTTGTCGAGCTCGGCGACGCTGGGGCGTCCGGCTGCCTTACGGTCACCGACCCGGCCGGCGAGCAGGCTGAGGTCTACTTCAAGGACGGCTCGGTCTACTCGGTCTTCGTCCCCGGCCGCCGCGCCCAGCTGGGCGCCCGGCTAATCGCGTCGGGCGACCTGTCCCCCGAGGCACTGACCTCTGCCCTGGACGTCCAGACCAATGAGCTTCAAGGCTGGCGGCTCGGCGAGCTGCTCGTCCACCTCGGCTACGTCGAACGCTCAGTGGTCGAAGCCTTCGTGGTCGAACAGCTGCGCGATGCCATGGCTGCGCTGCTGGATTGGCCTGTTGCCGCCCACAAGTTCCGCAAGACGAAGAAGACCAGGCAGGACGTTGCCCCGCCGAGTACCATCCGCGAGCTGCTCTCCGAGGTCGAGATGCGTCGGCACCGCTGGAGCGAGCTGATCGCACTGATCGGTGGCCAGCGCGGCATCCCGATGTTGTCAGCGCGTCCCGATGGTGCTGCGGACGTTGTCCTGTCCAGCGCCGACTGGGCGCTGCTGTGCAAGGTCGACGGCAACCGCGACATCGCCGACCTTGCCGCCGAGTGCGGCTTCACCGTCTACGAAGCCGCGCACGTGGTGCGCGCTCTGATGGATGGCGGGCTGATCGATGTCGAGCTGCCCGACGACGAGCCGGTCGCATCCGTCACGTCGCTCGAGGACGCCCGCGGCAAGCGTCCCGATTTCGAAACAGCTTCTGACCCCGACGGTGACGAGCTCGCCGGTGCTGTCAAGAAGGTCACCGCTGCCCTTGGCGACCTATTCAAGACTGTCCCTCCACCTGGGCCCGGAACGTCGCTGGCGGACGCCGCTGCGGCACTTGAGGCGCTCGAGGAGGGGACCGCCACGATCGCGCTCCCCGATGTTGACGAGGAAGCCCTGGCTGCCGAGCGTCAGATCCGCGAGGCCGAGGAGCGGTTAACGGCCGAGGTCGAGGCTTGGTTGGAGCACGAGGCGTGGCTCACCGAGCAGGCTCGCGGGGTAGAAGCCGATGCTTGGGCCGCCCACGCGGCGTGGCTCGACGAACAGCGGGTCGCGGCTGAAGCCGAGGCTTGGCTCTCGCACTACCAGTGGCTCGAGGACGAGCGTCGCCGCTCAGAAGTGACTGCCTGGGTTGAGCACGAGGCCTGGCTCGCCGAACGTCAAACTGCCGAGGCGGTCCGACTTCAGGCTGAGCGCAAGGCCATGGAGCATAAGGCGTGGAAGGAACACACGGCCTGGCTCGCTGCAGAACGCAAGCGCGTCGAAGCCGACGCCTGGACCGACCACCAGACCTGGATGGGCGCCGACCGCGTCCGCGTTGAAGCCCAGGCTTGGGAGGCTCACGCCCTCTGGCTCGATGAGTCGGCGCGGCACCTGGCGGAGCGCCTCGAGCGGGAGCGCAAGGCCGTCGAGAACAAGGCATGGAAGGACCACAAGGCCTGGCTCGCCGCCGAGCGCGGGCGCGTTGAAGCCGACGCCTGGGCCGACCACCAGACCTGGCTGGACGCCGAGCGCGTCCGCGTCGAACCTGCGGCTTGGGCCGAACATGTCGAGGTCCTCGAGGTTGAGCGCCGCTCGGTCGAGGTCAAAGCCTGGGCTGCACACGCAAAGGTGTTGGAGGGCGAGCGCCGCGCCATCGAGGAAGAAGCTTGGCTCGTCCACGGAAAGTACCTCGAGTGGCACCGGAAGACCGTCGAGCGCGAGGCATGGTCCGAACACGTTGGGTGGCTGGAGGCCGAACGCGCCAACGTCGAGGCCGAAGCCTGGGATGCCCACGCCAACGTGTTGGCCGAGGAGGCGCGCAAGCGAGCTGAGGAGGAGCGCAAGAGCGCCGAAGCAGCGGCAGCTCGGCTCGCGGAGCAGGCAGCAGAGCAGCAGCGCTTCGAGCAAGAGTTCCGCGAGGAAGAGGAGCGTCGACGTCGGCGGCGGGAAGAAGCCGACCGTGCCGAGACTGAGAGAATCTCACGCCTAGAGGCGGAGGCCGCCGCCAAGCGCGAGGCCGAGGAAGCAGTAGAACGCGAACGCCTCGAAGCGGAGGCGGCAGCCGCCCGCGAGATTGAAGAAGCGACTGCCCGAGAAGCTGCCGATGAAGCAGCGCGTCTGGAAGCAGAGGCGGCCGAACGCGCACGCATCGAAGCAGAAGCTGCCGCCGCGCGCGAAGCCGCCGAAGAAGCAGCACGCTCAGAAGCAGAAGCAGAGCGCGCACGCATCGAAGCCGAGGCTCAAGCCGCCAAGCGTGAGGCAGAAGAAGCAGCCGAACGTGCCCGCCTCGAAGCAGAAGCCACTACCGCGCGCGAAGCCGCCGAAGAAGCGGCCCGCATCGAAGCCGAAGCCACAGCCGAACGCGAGCGGATGGCTGCCGAACTTGCAGCCGCCGAGACCCCGAGCATC
>JBBQAL010000048.1:0-20144 GCA_038316135.1 Candidatus Nanopelagicales bacterium
GGAAACGCCTCGACGAGCCGGGCGAAGGTCTGCGGTCGTCGGCCCAGTTCACCGAGGCGCCCGGCGATATCGACGTTCCACTGCGGGTGCGAGGCCAACATCTGGCCGACGCCGTCGAGGTCTTCGGCCCAACAGCCCGCATGGGCCCCGATGAAGGTGGTGCCGGGGCACTGTGCGATGAGCCGGTCGAGGCTGCCCATGAGTTCGGAGAAGGTCGGAAGCTGCGGCCCACCGAACCACCACTCCGGATGCACCTGCAGCTCGTCCCATCGCTCATTCTCGCGGGTGAGTGGCTCGAAGAACCCGACCGGATCGGCGGTGTGGATCAGGACCGGAAGCTCCAGCTCGCCCGCTGCCTGAAGGACCGCCACGACGCGAGAGTCGTCTGGCGTCACGAGCGTTCCGGACTGGTCGCGCACCTGAAGCCCGAGGTCCTTCCAGACCTTGACACCGCGAGCCCCGGCAACGACTGAATCCTCGAGCTGCGTAGTCATTGCGTCGACGGCCGAGCGCGAGTCGGAGTCAGTGCTGAGAGCGGACCAGTCGACGTGGCAAAAGGTGAGGACTCGTCCAGGGTGCTCCGCGTCGTATCTGGCGATGTTGGCGGACAGCTCATCGCCCCATCGGCCGTCGAGGTTCACGATCGTGTCGACGCCGGCTGCATCGAGCATCGCGAGGAATCGGTCGACGTCGTGCACCAGCCAGTCGCCGTCGTCTGAGAGCCAGCGGCCCAGATGGTTGTGTACGTCGATCACCTGAACATTGTCTCGCCGCAACGGCTCTCATGTCTCGATGGCACTTCGACCACGAAGAAATCTCCGTACCGCGGGACTTTGAGCCCTACTGGGCAGCCGGGTCAGGAGCGACTCTGGCTGTAGAGGATTTTGCGCATCAGGAGGTGCGTGGTGAACGTTTGGTCCAGGGTTCTTGTCTCAGTTGTTGCGGTCTCCCTGACGGCTACCGGACTGCTCGTGGCGACGCCCCCAGGGTCACCGCAGCCTCGGGCCGCTGCCGCTACCGCTACCGCTACCGCGGGAATCGTGCCGCCGAACATCGTCGTGGTGATGTCCGACGACCAGCGGCGAAACACCTTCCAGACCATGCCAACGGTTCGCCGCGAACTCATCCAGAAGGGGCTCCGCTACGTGGGCTTCAGCCCGACGTCGGCTTGTTGCCCTGCTCGTTCGTCGTTCCTCTCTGGCCAGCACTCGCACACGACGGGCGTGTACAACAACGTCGACCCTGACTGGGGCGGCTGGCCCCAGTTCCACGAGTCGGGCTACGAGGACCAAACGATCGCCACAGCCCTGGACGCAGCTGGGTACCGCACCGGACTCATCGGCAAGTACCTCAACGAGTGGAACCAGGCGCCGGATGGTTTCGTGCCACCTGGCTGGGATGTCTTCCGAGCGATCTACGCCACGAACGGGCAGGGCGGAGGGCGTTACTACAACTACGAGCTTCGGGGCACGAGCCCCACCGAGTACTTCGCCGACAATCCAGCCGACTACTCGACTGACGTCGTCGCCGACCGTGCCGTGCGATTCGTGAGAAGCACACCAGCGGATCAACCCTTCTTCCTCTTCGTCACGCCGTACGCACCGCACGATCCCTTCACGCCGGCGCCCCGTTACAAGGATTCTTGGAAGCCGGACGCGGTCTACAACAACCCTGCCGTCAACGAGCAGGACATGAGTGACAAACCGGCCTTCACGCAGACTCTGCCCAAGGTTGACCGGCAGTGGATCGCGAGGGCGCAGGACAAGACGGGAGAGTCACTGAGGGCCGTCGATGACGCAGTGAACCGGCTCATTGGCGCACTCGGTGACCGCATGTCGAACACGCTCTTCGTCTACACCTCCGACCAAGGGGTGATGTGGGGGGAGCACCGACTGGACGAGAAGTACAACCCGTACCGATGGGCGACCGAGTATCCGCTGATCATGCGGTGGGGACATAACCTCCCGGTCGAGGACAGGGACAGTCTGGTGGCGAATGTCGATCTCACAGCGACTCTTCTCGATGCGGCCAACGTCGATCCTGGCTGGACCATGGAAGGTAAGTCGGTATTCGACACCTTCCGGTCGAGCGTGGTGCTCGAAGGAATGGCCATCCCAGGACAGCCGGCGTACTGCGGGGTCCGTCAGCGCAACTGGCTTTACGTTGATTGGTCCGGGGACGCCGGCATCGAGATGTACAACTACGTGCACGACCCGCTCGAACTGAGCAACCTCGCCGGCCAGCCTCGGTATGCAGCCAAGGAGGCTGAGTTGCGTGGCCTCATGACCACGCTCTGCTCGCCGGTGCCTCCCGGCTACATTCCTTGAGGTTCCTTAGGTCGCTAGGACCCCGGACGCGGGCAGCGCCATACGCCAAGGCGTTGGCCAACCGCCGCGTCCTGGGCTCGTAAGAACTCGCGCTGCCACAGGTAAGGGGCGTCGTACGTGTACTCCACGGCGTAACCGCGTCGCACCGCGTCTCGATTGAACTGCCGCGGCTTTCCGTCGGTCGTCCATACGTACGCGAGCGTGCGGTCGTAGTAGTCGAGCCGCCCCTGTGAGCGGTCGAACTCCAGAGCAACGGGTTCATCGAGTAGGCGCCGCGTGGCGAACTTCGTCGCTTCGGGTCCGAAGCACTCGATCGGCTCGGTCGGGTGCACGGTCTCGGGGGTATCTATCCCGATCAGGCGCAACGTGAGTGTGCGGCGTCCCTTGGTGACATCGACGGTGTCACCGTCGACGATCCGCGACACCCGCCAACCTGGGCTGACTGGACCCTTCGCGAGACGACCAACGCCGACGGTTCCCGCTCCGCCGCTGCTTCCACCCTGATGATCGGAGTCTGGTGGGTCATTGTGTGTCACTCGCTCACTCGGCACCGGCTTTCCACCCGTTCGGAGGCGGCCCGGTTCGGGTGTGGCGCACGCTGAAAGCGCAAAGGTCAGGCAGATGAAGACCAACAACGCTCGACGCACGTGCACCTCCGGTTGAAAGGAGGGTCTCACGCAACCGAGGAGTCCGACTCTCGGATGTCGACACTGCGTGAAAGCGCCAGCGTTCGTTGCACGAGGCCAGCCACGGCATCGACCTCGAGCAGGAACCCGTCATGGCCATACGGCGATGGAATGACGTGCAACTTGTCTGCTGTCCCGATCAGCTCAGCGAGCTCCTCCTGGAGGCGCAGCGGATACAGACGATCACTGTCCACCCCAGCTACCACGACGGGAACAGTTATCGAGGAGAGCGCGGCTGACGTGCCGCCGCGACCGCGTCCGACATCGTGGGTTGTCATGGCGTCGGTCAGCGCCACATACGTTCCCGCGTCGAACCGACGGGCCAACTTGTCGGCGTGGTGGTCGAGGTAGCTCTGCACCGCGTAGCGACCGTAGCGAAGCGGATCCTCGCCCGACTGCGCCTCGCGTCCGAATCGAACGTCGAGCTCGACCTCGGTGCGGTAGGTGAGGTGCGCGACGCGTCGGGCTACCCCCATGCCCACGTGTGGACCCTCGCCAGGCGGGGAGTCGTGGTAGTCGCCGCCGCTCCATTTCGGATCGGCGGTAATGGCATGAATCTGAGCGGTCTGGGTACCGATCTGGTCTGCCGTGGCCGCAGCCCCGACGGCAACAACGAGTGCTGAGCGAAGGGCGTCGGGGTAGTTGACGGCCCACTCCAGTGAGCGCATTCCGCCCATCGAGCCGCCGATGACCGCCGCCCATGCATCGATACCGAGCTGGTCGGTGAGCAACCGTTCTACCGCGATCTGGTCGCGCACCGTGATGCGCGGGAAGCGCGAACCCCAGGGTCGCGCGTCCGGTGCCAGCGAGGCCGGACCTGTCGTCCCTTGGCAGCCGCCCAGGACGTTGGGCGCCACGACGAACCAGTCAGCCGGATCAAGGGGCGCACCAGGCGCCAGCAGCGGCTCCCACCAACCGGCGGTGGGGTGCTCAGGCCCGGCCGGCCCGGAGAGGTGTGAATCACCCGTGAGCGCGTGCAGCACGAGGACCGCGTTGGAAGCATTGATGTTGAGCGTTCCGTACGTCTCGTACGCAACGCGGACGTTCGGCAGCTCGCCGCCGAGCTCAAGCTCAACGCGCCCGAGATCGGTGAACCGACGATGACCAGGTGCATCCCCCTCCCGCCAGGCACCACTGGCAGGAGGGGGCGTCCGGTGTTCGAGCGTCACGTGCGCCTCAGGCGCCCTTGACGGCGCGGAATCCTGCCTCGAGGTCGGCGATCAGGTCGGGCAGCCCCTCAAGGCCGACGGCGAGGCGAACCAGCCCAGGAGTGACCCCGGACGCTGCCTGCTCCTCAGGCGTCAACTGCGAATGCGTCGTCGATGCCGGCGCGATCACCAGGGAGCGAACGTCGCCGATGTTGGCGACGTGGCTGAAGAGCTCGAGTGAGTCGACGAACTGCTTGCCGGCCTCCCGGCCACCCACGACCTCGAACGACAGCACGGCACCGGCACCCTTGGGGGCGTACTTCTGGCCGCGCTTGTACCAAGGAGAGCTCGGCAACCCTGAGTAGTTCACCGACTCGACCTGTGGGTGCTGCTCCAGCCACTCCGCGATTGCCTTGGCGTTCTGCACGTGACGCTCGATGCGCAGGCTGAGCGTCTCCAAGCCCTGCGCGATGAGGAACGCGTTGAACGGAGCGACCGCTGAGCCGAGGTCGCGGAGCAGCTGGATGCGGGCTTTGATGATGTAGGCGATGTTGCCAAGCGCTTCGCTGTAGACCAGACCGTGGTAGCTGGGGTCCGGCTCGTTGAACTCGGGGAACCGCTCGGCGTTGGCCGCCCAGTCGAAGGTTCCGCCGTCGACGATCACGCCCGCAACGGCCGTGCCGTGCCCGCCAAGGTACTTCGTCGCCGAGTGGACAACGATGTCGGCGCCGTGCTTGAGCGGCTGGATCAGGTACGGCGTCGCGACAGTGTTGTCGACGATCAGCGGGACGCCAATCTCGTGTGCGACACCGGCTACGCCCTCGATGTCGAGGATGTCAGTGCGTGGGTTGGCGATCGTCTCGCCGAAGAACGCCTTGGTGTTGGGTCGCGCAGCAGCGCGCCAGGCTTCGAGATCGTCCGGGTTCTCGACGAGCGTGACTTCGATGCCCAGTTTGGGCAGCGTGTAGTGGAAGAGGTTGTATGTACCGCCGTAGAGCGAGGCTGACGAGACGATGTGGTCGCCGGCGCGAGCGATGTTGAGAATCGCGATGGTCTCGGCTGCCTGGCCGCTGGCCAACAGAAGAGCACCGACTCCGCCTTCGAGAGCAGCGATGCGTTGCTCTACAGCGTCCTGCGTTGGGTTCATGATCCGGGTGTAGATGTTGCCCGGCTCGGCGAGGCTGAAGAGGGCAGCGGCGTGGTCGGTGTCGCGGAAGACGTACGAGGTGGTCTGGTAGATCGGCAGCGCGCGGGCGCCGGTGGCGGTGTCGGCGCTCTGGCCGGCGTGGATCTGCTTGGTCTCGAAGGACCAGGCGTCGGGGTCGGTCGTCATGGGGTGCTCCTGATGTCAGTAGTTGGGTTGGTCTAAGCGGAAGCGCGTCGTGCTGGGCACGAACCCGGGGTGGCCGGCGAGCGGTGCTCGCAGCGCAGGTGACGGCAGAGGATGGAGCCCGGGTCCGTCAGACCATGCAGGGGCACATACAGCGACAACGCATTCGTACGCTGCTGGGCGTCACGAGAGTCGCGGCAGAAGTCATGGGGAAGAGGCTAGGCGGCATCATCCCGAGTGTCCATTTGCTGAGCAGAGGTCTCAGATAATGAGACGGACGGGGTTCGGTGGTTCAGCCTGGCCTGCACCAGCCGGCACCCTGGGGCCTGCACAATGGGGGCGTGAAGATCACCATGATGCTCGCTGATGCCGCCCAGCAGGTTGGCGGCAAGCTCTACATTCTCGGCGGCGGGTGGTCGACCACCGGAGCGCCAACGGCCCCAATGGCGGTCGCGATCAAGATCGAGGTTCCCTGGGACCGCACCAATGTCGGACATGACTGGCGGCTGGCCCTGGTCGACGAGGATGGGCGTCCGGTTCAGACCTCCGACGACCGCCCTGTCGAGGTCACCGGTCAGCTGGAGGTGGGCCGCCCGGCCGGCCTGCCAGAGGGCACCCCTCTCGACGCGCCCCTGGTCGTGAGCTTCGGCTCGATGCCGCTGCAGCCGGGGCGGTACGAATGGCGCCTGGAGATCGAAGAGTTCGTCGAGTCGTGTGCGTTCCTCGTTCGTAGCTGACCAACCACCTAGAGTGAGGCAGCCGAGCCACCACACGGGAGATTCAGATGCGCCGAATGACCAAGTACCAGGCCGCCGTCCTCGTCGTCACCCTCGCCGCCGGCGCCGCCCTGACGGTGCCCGGTTCGGCGTCTGCTGCTCCGACACCGAACGAGCAACTGGCGGCCGATCTGCAGCTGGCGGTGCAGAACGCCGCGTTCGACGAGGTAGTCGACTTCGAGTACGACACCAAGAACGGCCCCGCGCCCCAGGTGGCCAACCAGCCCAATGTCGATGTTGCTGTGATCGAACTCGATGCTGCCGGCAACCCGACTGCCGCGGCCAACGTCCTCTTCTCCCGTGACTACCCCGACGGCAAGGTCGTCACGCTCGATGCGAACTTCGCCCCGAGCGGCGTCGACTGGCGAGCATGGGACCTGGCGCGATGGGACGGCGACTGGAACGCGCCTTGGCCGAAGGGCTCGCGACTGGTTCCCGGCACGTCAGGTGAGAAGTTCATGGTTCCGTACCCGGCGTCCACGTTGAAACTGCTGGTGGCGTATCACACCCTCAGGCTGATCGAGAAGGGCACGATCAAGCCGAACCGCGACTACGTCTACAAGCAGCGCAACGGTAAGACCTGCCTCGGAAACACCAAAGAATTCACGAACACCACAACGCAGTTGCTCGAGAAGTCCATCACTTACTCGAGCAACACCGCGACGTGTGCGCTGCTTCAGCAGCTTCATGGCCTCGGCGAGATGAAGCCGATGAACGAGCGCTTCGCTGCATTGGGTCTACCGACCCTTCAGGTGAACGGCACCGACGCCGGAGCTGGTGGCACGTGGAACCCCGGCGAGATCAGCATGACCGCGATCGACACCGCCCGGTTGCTGCTGCTGGTGAACGGGACTGATGGCGTCGCGTGGAAGACCCCTGAGGGGCGCAAGGTGATCGCCGACCGCGTCCTGGGGCCCGACTACCAAGCCGAACTGCGTGACCTGCTCGGGCAGCAGGGATTCAACGAGGTTCTGTCGACCCCCAACTGGTGCGGAGCCACCTATCCGGTCCAGGGGATGCCGGCCAAGGTCCCCGGCCGCTGGATCGACCCCGCCGACGGCACCGTCACCGTGCACGGGATTCCCTACGGCTACGACGTGCGACCGTGCAACGACACGGCCGAGGTGAAGTTCATGCACAAGACCGGTCTTACCGAGAACTACGGTTCCGACGCCGGCATCGTGAAGGCACTCAGCGGTGAGGACGGTCGCCGGTACATCGTGACGACGTTCACCAACCTGGGGTACCGCTACAGCGACGCGTCGCAGGCCGACTCCCCCGGCAAGCCCTGCTTCAACTCTGGGGTCTGCTACACCGAGAAGTTCGCGATCTTGGGCAAGTCGATCGACGACCTGATGCGCGTGGTCTCGTAGGTTCCGATGCCTGCTGACCGCTCGTAGCGTCGGTACCCGCGCTGCCCGCGCCCGAGTCTTCGACGCGGGTGGCGGGGCGACTTCGGCGCCGCCGCTATTTCCGGGGCTAACTCTCATAGCGTCGTCGTGTCGTTGCCGGTTAACGCCGCGAAGCTGACGCAGAATGACTCCAAGCGCAGAAAGGCCCCTCCAACTAGGCATTGGAGGGGCCTTCTGCGGTTCACCCGAAGGTGAACTGCTGACCAGCCCGAGGGCTGGCCCTGCCGACCCGAGGGCCGACGACCCGGCCTAGCCGAGCCAGACATCGCTGCGCTTCCCCGCAAGATGGTCCGCCTGGGTTGCCCCTGCGATCCAACTCGTCCAGTAGTTGCCCACTGGCGTGATCCGAGGAGTTGCCCCTCCGGATCGATCCTCTGGTTGCCCTTTGGATCGGGTGCGCCTCACGGCGTCGTGGGAGAGTTCTACGCCCGCGACAACAGGGCGCGCAAGGGTTTTTCCGATGAATCTCGAGAACTTTTTCTACCCACAGACTCGTCCACAGATCGCCACGCTTGTGTCCCCAGCACGTCCCCAGGTTCGTCCACAGCTGCTGTGAACAACTTCCAGGAGGCGCAGGTCGATTCCGGCTCGGGCTTACGGGACGTAGCGCTTGAAGGAGGCCTGGATCTCCTTCTCGGTCTCCGAGCGGCCTTCCCAGCTGGCGCCTTCGACTGACTTGCCAGGCTCGAGGTCCTTGTAGACCTCGAAGAAGTGCTGGATCTCGAGCTTGTCGAACTCCGGCATGTGGTGAATGTCGCGCAAGTGCTCTTTGCGGGGGTCGCGAGCGGGGACGCAGATGACCTTGTCGTCGCCGCCGGCCTCGTCGGTCATCCGGAACATTCCGATGGCCCGGCACATGATCACGCAGCCGGGGAACGTGGGTTCGTCGAGCAGAACCAGCGCATCCAGCGGGTCGCCGTCGAGGCCGAGAGTGTTCTCGATGAAGCCGTAGTCGGCCGGGTACCGCGTGGAGGTGAACAGCATCCGATCGAGGCGGATTCGGCCGGTCTCCTTGTCGAGCTCGTACTTGTTGCGGTGTCCCTGCGGGATCTCGATGAAGACGTCGAACTCCACGACGGTCCCTTCTCGGTGGTTCGTTGCGGTGGCTTAGGGTCGCTTTCGCGCAGTGTGCCCAGGCTGCCCAGTGTCCCGCACCACCACCGTCCCGCCATGAGGGGGTCCGATGCCGCGAGCCCGCTGGTGGGTGATCGGCGCCCTGTCGGTGATCACTGTGCTAGTGGTGGTGCTCGATGCCACGGGGGTCATTTTCGCTGAGGAGAAAGCGGCGGTCCCGCCTCCCGCCGTTGTCGTCCCGGCGCTGCCTGACGCGGCTGCTGCAGTGCCTTCCTCGGTGGAGCCAGGACCCATGCCCCCCGACCCTCGGGTGGTGCGCGACGTCGAGCAGGCGCTGAGGTCTGATGCCCTGGGTCGTTCGGTGCACGGCTTCGTGGCCCCGCTGGCTGAGCCTGCGGCCCCCTGGGTGGACGTCGACGGGTCTGGTCTGGCCACGCCGGCATCCACCCTCAAGCTCTGGACCGCAACGGCGGCGCTTGACGCCTACGCGCCGCAGAGCCGGCTGGAGACGTCTGTCGTCTGGAAGGCCGCCACCGATCGGCTCGTCTTGGTTGGCGGGGGAGACGCCACCCTCACGACTGACCCCGATCGTGCCGCAGGCACTGCATCTCTGGCTGAGCTGGCCAAGGCCACAGGTCGTGCTTTGCGGCGTGAAGACATCACCTCGGTGCGGCTGGGCTATGACGACGACCTCTTCACCGGCCCTGCAGTGTCACGGGCCTGGGAGCCCACCTACGTGACCTCCGGCGTCATTGCGCCCGTCACTGCGCTGATGGCAGATCAGGGCAGGGTGACTCCAGATGGCGATGCGCGGCTGACTGATCCGGCATTGGGTGCTGCCGAGAGCTTCGCGGGCTTGCTCGAGGACGCCGGCGTCCCGATACGAGGCGCGGTCAGCCAGGTGACGTCTCCGACCAGCGACCCGATCGCGTCGGTGGCCTCGCCCCCGATGAGCGACCTCGTCGAGCGCATGCTGCGCGACAGCGACAATCAACTGGCCGAGTCGTTGGGCCGGATGGCGGCGCTCGCCCAGGGCGAGCCTGGAAGCTTCACCGGGGCAGTGCGCGCCATCGAGCAGGCAGCGGCAGATCGGGGCCTCGACCTGGGTGCGTCAGATCTCTACGACGCCAGCGGGCTCTCCCGCGACGACACCCTGTCTCCTCAGTCGCTGGTCGAGGCGCTCCATTCGGCGAGCGCGGAGCCGCAGCTGGCCCCGATCCTTTCGGGCCTTGCAGTTGCCGGCTTTGACGGCACGCTGGCCGACCGCTTCGTGGTGGGAGAGGCGGCCAAAGGGGCCGGGGTAGTGCGCGCCAAGACCGGAACCCTCACGGGCATCACCGCCGAAGCCGGTGTCGTGACCATGTGTGGCGGAGGCATGGTGGCGTACGCCTTCATCGCTGACGAGGTCGTCGATACCGAAGGGGCGCGGGCTGCGCTTGACGATGCCGCGGCGGTTTTGGCCTCGTGCCGGTGGCGGCGTTGAGAACGCCCCGTACGGTGGGGCAATGACTGAATCATCTGCCGTCGACTGGGGCTTGGCGCGCACGGTCGCGCGTCGAGTTGGCGGCAACGGACCGACGATCGGCCGCGAGGGTGCACGGCAAGCCGTCGAAGAATTGCGTTCGGGTGCTGAGCTGGCGGTGCACGTGGTGCGCGACCTCACCGGATTGCACGCCGACGCAGCCCCCGAAGCTGTCCGGGTCGTCGACAGATCGCGGTGGGTCGATGCGAACGCTGCCTCGTTCGCCACACTCCTCGAGCCGCTCACCCAGCGACTGCGCAGGGACACCACCGTTGGGGCCATTGGGTCACGTCTGGCAGGTGCAGAGATCGGGGCCGCCCTCGGCTTCTTGTCTTCGCGGGTGCTCGGGCAGTACGAGCTCTTCACCGCGCCGGATGCCGAACCACACCTGCTGTTGGTGGCACCCAATATCGTCGACGTCGAGCAGCGACTCGGTGTGAATGGGTCTGACTTCCGCCTCTGGGTTTGCCTGCACGAGGAGACGCACCGCGTCCAGTTCACGGCGGTGCCGTGGTTGGGGCCTTGGCTGCGCCAGCAAATTCTGAGCTCGGTCGACGGCCTGACGGCCGAGCCCGGTGACCTCGGGAAGCGGATGCAGCAAGTGTTTGCCGCCGTAATCGGTGCCCTGCGTGGCCTAGATGTCGTCAAGGCCCTCGAGGAGCAGATGTCCGACGATGACCGCGAGATGCTCGGCCGGCTCACCGCCGTTATGTCGCTGCTCGAAGGTCACGCTGACGTGATGATGGATGCCGTTGGCCCGGATGTGATCCCAACAGTCGATGTGTTGCGGCTGCGAATGTCTGAGCGCCGAGCGAATCCCAAGGCCACTGAGGCTTTTGTGCGGCGGCTTCTTGGAATGGAGGCGAAGCTCGCGCAGTACCGGGATGGCGCCGCCTTCGTCCGATCCGTCGTTGACGGCGTTGGTATGGACAGCTTCAACCTCATCTGGCAGTCACCGGACCACCTACCGACACGCGACGAGCTGCACGCACCTGAGCAGTGGATCGCGCGGGTCGCGACCGCCCGATGACAGGGCAATGACGGGCCCGCACCCCGCGGTTGCACAAGTGCGGCTTGCGGTGCGAGGGGCGCTCAGCGACATCGTGCCCGGCTCGGTGGTTCTGGTGGCCGTCAGCGGAGGTGCCGACTCGATGGCGCTTGCTGCGGCAACTGCCTTCGAGTCGCGTGCGGCCGGTTGGCAGTGTGCGGCGGTAGTCGTCGACCACCAGCTGCAGCCCGGTTCGGCCGCGGCGGCGGAGCAGGCGGCCGCCGTGTTGTCTGCGCTGGGTTTCGTCCCTGTGCGTGTTTGCGCCGTGGAGGTTGGGACAGCGGGCGGCCCTGAAGCCGCTGCTAGGAGCGCGCGGTACGCCGCGATCGACGCTGTCGCCACTGAGGTAGCGGCAGCCACGGTCCTTCTCGGCCACACCCGCGACGACCAAGCCGAGTCGGTGTTGCTCGGGCTGGCTCGAGGATCTGGGGCCAGGTCGTTGAGCGGCATGGCGCCGGCCCGGGGGGTGTACCGGCGTCCGATCCTGGAGATCGACCGAGCCACCACGCGCGCAGCCTGCGTCGCCGAGCCGGTTCCGATCTGGGACGACCCCCACAACGACGATGAGGCGTTCAGTCGGGTGCGGCTGCGACACCGCGTGATGCCGGTGATCGAGCGTGAGCTCGGCCCGGGGGTCTCCGACGCCCTCGCGCGGACGGCTGACCTGCTTCGCAACGACGACGCTGCTCTCGAGCAGTGGGCCGATGAGGTGCGGGCAGCCGCCCGGTGTCTCGACGATGGTGGCGGGACAGCGCTGGATGTTGAGGTGCTCGCCGCTGTCCCTGTGGCCGTTCGCCGAAGGGTCCTGCGGGTGGAGGCGCTGGAGTCTGGGGTCCCCGGTGGTGACCTTCGGGCGTCCCATCTCGCCGATGTCGATGCCTTGGTGACGCGGTGGAAGGGGCAGGGGGCGGTACACCTGCCGGGCGGTGTCCGCGCTACTCGAGACTGTGGCAGGCTCCAACTCGCGCCGCAGGAAGCGGCTGAGCGCCGATAGCGGGAAGGCAACTGTGGACGCCAAGGACATGGGTGACGACCTCGCGGCCGTGCTGATCGACGCAGACCAGATCCAGGCCCGGCTGCGTGAGCTGGCTGCCGAGATTGACAGCGACTACGCGGGGCGCGAGTTGCTGCTGGTCGGAGTCCTCAAAGGCGCCGTGATGGTCATGGCTGACCTCGCCAGGGCGCTGCACACGGCTGTCGAAATGGACTGGATGGCGGTGTCTTCATACGGCTCGGGCACTCGCTCCAGCGGTGTGGTGCGCATCATCAAGGACCTTGATGCCGACCTCACCGACCGCCACGTGCTGGTGGTCGAGGACATCGTTGACTCTGGCCTGACGCTTTCATGGCTGCTGCGCAACCTCTCCTCGCGCGGGCCGGCGTCCCTCGAGGTCTGCACGCTGCTACGCAAGCCGGACGCTCAGAAGGGTCACCCCGGCAAGGGTGGCCAGGCCCCCGTGAAGTACGTGGGGTTCGACATCCCGCCTGAGTTCGTCGTTGGCTATGGCCTTGACTACGCCGAGAAGTACCGATCGCTGCCGTTCGTCGGCAGTCTCGCGCGTCACGTCTACCGCCCCGGCGGTTGATCGCTGGCGGCGAACGCGAGGTCATCTGGCCTTCCTGTTGGCGCGCGCGCGAGGGTGGCGGTGTACCGTCGAACTCCCACGTCTTCCCCGGTAGCAGGAGGTAAAGGGCGCCTGCGCCCCCGCCATGAACATCAAGCGCATCGTCCGCGGCCCGATCTTCTGGATCGTTGTCGTCGTCATGCTTGCCCTGATCCTGGCCCAGGTGATGACGGCTGCCGGCGGCTACGAGGAGAAGGACACCTCCGCGGTCATCGCCGCCATTCAGAACGGCGACGCCGCCCAGGTCACCTTGGTCGACCGCGACCAGGAGATCCGGGTCGAGTTGGACAACGGCGACAAGATCAAGGCGAGCTACATTGCCCAGCAAGGAGATCTGCTCGCTACCCTCGTGCAAGATGTTCCGCCGCCGGACGGCCAGATCTCGAAGGTGCCGACGCAAGGTTGGCTGGTCACCCTGCTCTTCACTTTCGGTCCGATCATCTTGATCCTGGGGCTCCTCTTCTTCTTCATGACGCAGATGCAGGGCGGTGGCTCACGCGTCATGAACTTCGGCAAGTCCAAAGCCAAGATGGTCAACAAGGACATGCCCAAGACCACGTTCGCCGACGTGGCCGGGGCTGACGAGGCCGTCGAAGAGCTCGAAGAGATCAAAGAGTTCCTGCAAGACCCTGCCAAGTTCCAGGCGGTCGGAGCCAAAATCCCGAAGGGCGTGCTTCTTTACGGTCCGCCAGGAACGGGCAAGACGCTGTTGGCGCGCGCTGTGGCCGGCGAGGCCGGGGTCCCGTTCTATTCAATCTCCGGCTCGGACTTCGTCGAGATGTTCGTCGGCGTCGGGGCATCGAGGGTTCGCGACCTCTTCGAGCAGGCCAAGGCGAACGCCCCGGCGATCGTGTTCGTCGACGAGATCGACGCGGTAGGGCGACACCGCGGCGCTGGGCTCGGCGGCGGACACGACGAGCGCGAGCAGACGCTGAACCAGTTGCTGGTCGAGATGGACGGCTTCGACGTCCAGGGCGGCGTCATCTTGATCGCTGCCACCAACCGCCCGGACATCCTCGACCCTGCGCTGTTGCGCCCTGGACGGTTCGACCGTCAGATCGCGGTTGAGCGGCCCGACCTCGCGGGACGTCAGCAGATCCTTGAGGTGCACTCCAAAGGTAAGCCGCTGGCCGAGGATGTTGACCTCGTCGCGGTTGCCCGGCGCACTCCCGGCTTCACCGGGGCCGACCTCGCCAACGTGCTGAACGAGGCGGCGCTGCTGACCGCGCGTGAGGGCAAGACGCTGGTCGACGACGATGCACTCGATGAGGCCATCGATCGCGTCGTCGCCGGTCCGCAGAAACGCACCCGACTGATGAACGAGAAGGAAACGAAGATCACCGCCTACCACGAAGGTGGGCACGCACTCGTCGCGGCGGCCTTGAACAACACCGACCCGGTGCACAAGGTGACGATCCTTCCCCGTGGGCGCGCTCTCGGTTACACGATGGTGCTGCCCACCGAGGACAGGTACTCGACAACGCGCAATGAGATGCTCGACAAACTTGCCTACATGCTTGGCGGTCGCGCCGCCGAAGAGATGGTCTTCCACGACCCAACCACCGGGGCGTCGAATGACATCGAGAAGGCTACGCAGCTGGCTCGTGCCATGGTCATGCAGTACGGCATGAGCGACAAAGTCGGAGCGGTGCGCCTGGGCGAGGGCGAGGGCGAGATCTTCCTCGGCCGCGACATGGGCCACAAGCGCGACTACTCCGAGCAGATGGCCGAAGTGATTGACGGCGAGGTTCGCACCTTCCTGGAGACCGCACACCAGGAGGCGTACGAGATCCTCAGCGAGAACCGCGACGTCCTCGACCGCCTCGTCGTCGAGCTGCTCGATCGCGAGACGCTCGACCAGAAGGAGGTCGCCGAGATCTTCAGCGACCTCCGTAAGCGTGACTACCGCGAGATCTGGCTCTCGTCGACCGAGCGGCCGGTGTCCGACCGCGGCCCGGTGCGCAGCCGCAAAGAGCTGGCCAGTGAGAACGGGCATTCGGCCAACGGTTCGGCCAGCGCTGAGCTTCCATCGGCCGGTGAGCCGGTCGGTGGTCAGTCCGAGTCGGACGAGTAGCGCAGGTGGTCGATCCCATCGGCTTGTCCGAGGCTGACGTCGTAACGGCCCCGTTTGACCATGACCGGGCTGCCGCAGCGATCCACGAGTTGCTGATTGCGATCGGCGAGAACCCTGAGCGCGAAGGCCTTCGCGAAACGCCGGCGAGAGTGGCCCGAATGTACGCCGAGACTTTGGCAGGTTTGCGGCTGCGCGCTGAGGACGTCCTCACCACGACGTTCGATCTTGGCCACGACGAGATGGTGCTGGTAAAAGACATCGAGGTCTACTCGCTCTGTGAGCACCACCTCGTACCGTTCCATGGTGTGGCTCATGTCGGCTACATCCCCAGTGAGCAGGGACACATCACCGGGCTCTCCAAACTGGCCCGGCTGGTCGACGTCTACGCCAAGCGCCCTCAGGTGCAAGAGCGACTCACCACCCAAATCGCTGACTCGTTGCTCGAGATCCTTGAGCCGCAGGGTGTGATCGTCGTTCTGGAGTGCGAGCACCTCTGCATGTCGATGCGTGGAGTCCGTAAGCCTGGAGCCCGCACCGTGACCTCTGCGGTGCGTGGTCAGCTGCGCGACACCGCGACCCGAGCTGAGGCGATGAGTCTCATCCTCGACTCCCGCTGAAGTCGGGGTCGCTCTTCAGCAGTCCTCTAGGCTCACACCGTGCCATCACTTCGCGTCCCTGTCGGGCTGCCGCCCGCTTTGGCGTCGACCCACCGCACGGTGGTGATGGCGGTGCTGAACGTCACTCCAGATTCGTTCTCCGACGGGGGCCAGTTCCTGCACGTCGACCGAGCCATTGAGCGTGCCATGCACCAGGTGAGTCTCGGAGCGGACCTGATCGATGTAGGTGGTGAGTCAACGCGTCCGGGGGCCGAGCGAATCCCACTTGCCGAGGAGCTGAACCGGGTACTACCTGTGATCAAGACGCTGGCAGCTGAGGGTGTTGCTGTGTCCATCGACACCATGCGCGCCACCGTTGCTGAGGCCGCCCTTGCGGCCGGAGCAGTTCTGGTGAACGACGTCTCGGGTGGCCTCTCCGACGAGGCGATGCTGCCGCTGATGTCCGGAGTCGACGTTCCCGTCGTTCTTATGCACTGGCGGGGGTACAGCACCCAGATGCACCTGCAAGCGGTGTATCCCACAGGAGTCGTCCGCGAGGTCACCGATGAGCTGCGCGCTCGCCTCGACTCGGCGGTCGCCGCCGGCATCTCCGCGGATCGAGTCGTGCTGGACCCGGGGCTCGGTTTCGCCAAGGAAGCAGAGCACAACTGGACGCTGCTGCAGTCTCTTGAGTCGCTTGTTGGCATTGGCCAGCCGTTGCTCGTAGGCGCGTCCCGCAAGCGCTTTCTCGGTGAGCTGCTCGGTGACGATCAACACCCCCGACCGGTCGACGAACGTGACGACGCGACCCTGGCGGTCACGGCGCTGTCGGCTGCCGCCGGGGCGTGGTGTGTTCGGGTGCACGACGCACGGGGAAACGTTGACGCCGTGCGCGTCGCCCAGTCGTGGAAGGCAGGCCGAGCGTGAGCAACGACAGCAACGGTATGGACGGGACCGAGGCGGCCAACGAAGAGCTCTATGCCGCTTTCGAGGCTGGTGACCTCGACCGAATGAGGGCGCTCTGGGTCGGTGGTCCCGAAGGTGCCATGGCCAAATGTATCCACCCCGGGGGAGGTCCTATTCGGGGAGTGGATGCCGTGCTGAGGTCATGGGCCCTGATCATGGCCAATGCTGACGATATGCAGTTCATCGTGACCGACGTCGAAAGTGTCGTGCAGGGTGAGACGGCCACGGTCACCTGCACCGAGATCATCATCCGGCCGAGTGTCGGGCTTGACCCGTTCACCTCGAGCCAAGCCGTAGCGACCAATGGGTTCATTCGGGTCAGCGGCGAATGGCGCATGTGGCTGCATCACGCTTCGCCCGTAATGAGCGACTCTGGCTCTGGTGATGACGAGTGAGTGCTGACCGCATTGCCGTACGAGGGATTGAGGCCTTCGGATATCACGGGGTTCTGCCTGAGGAGCGAGAGCAGGGGCAGTTGTTCGTCGTCGATCTTGAAATACGTACGGACGTGTCGGCCGCAGCCGCTACCGACGATCTCGCACAGACGATTGACTACTCGGTGTTGGCCAAGGAAGCGGCCAGCATCGTGCAGGGAGATCCACACGACCTGATCGAAACGGTGGCTGTCCTCATCGCGCAGCAAGTGCTGACCCATGACCGGGTCTCTTCCGTCGAAGTGACCCTGCACAAGCCGCAGGCCCCGGTAGGCGTCCCCTTCACTGACGTTGCGGTGACAGTGGAGCGAAGCAGGTGACCATTCCGGTGCGTGCAGCATTAGGGCTCGGATCCAACCTCGGCGACCGCTGGAGTCACTTGGCAGATGCTGTGACAACTGTGCGGGCGTCCCAGGAGGTCGTCATCGTTGGGGTTTCGCCGCTCGTCGAGACCGATCCGGTCGGCGGGCCCGAGCAGCCGGACTACTTGAATGTCGTTGTCGCAGTCGACACCACACTGACACCTCGGGCGTTGCTTGCCCTCGCCCATGAGTGCGAACAGGCCGCAGGTCGTGAACGTGATGAGCGATGGGGCCCGCGAACACTCGACGTTGATGTCCTGGCCTATGGAAACGTTGTCTCCGACGACGCGGTACTGACGCTGCCACATCCCAGAGCCACCGAGCGCGCGTTCGTCCTGGTGCCGTGGGCTGCCGTCGACCCCGAGTTCATGCTCGCCGGCCGGTCGGTGGCGGACTGGGCTGCAGCCGTCGATACCAGCGGGGTTCGACCGTTCGTCCAAGTGGGAGAGGTCTGATGCGTCCGACATCGTGGCGCCTCCTGCTGACCACGGGTGCAATCGGTTTCGCAGTGGGGTTCATGGGTGCTCGGTTCTGGGATCTATGGACGGGGTCGCCGCCGGCTGTCCCGTGGGCTGCGCCCCTGATGTTGTTCGTCCTCGCGGCGGGGTTCGCGGTGGCGGCGTGGACGGTGCGTCCACGAATCCAGCGGCGCGAGGGGTATCGACCGCTCGACCCCTTCGTCGCAGCCCGCTTCGCGGTGCTGGCGTTGGCGGGCTCGCGCACGGGGGCGGCGGTCTCCGGTGTTTACCTGGGCTATGCCGGATTCCTCCTCCTGGACCTGGCGAACGACTACCGCCGCCGCATGGTGATCATCGCCCTGGTAGCGGCCGCTGCCGGCCTGGCTATGGCCGCTGCAGCCCTCTGGCTCGAGCGGATCTGCCGGGTAAAGGGCGACGATGACGAGCCGGGCGGCCAGACTTCGGCACCTGCCTGACGGAGGCGCGCTGTCGGAGAGAGTCAATCCCCGGTTCTCCTCACCCGTTCGGCGTACCCTGGGGGCATGTCACGAGGACGCCACGCGCCACCAGCGCCCCCCCGATCCGACACGCCACTCTTGGTGCTTGCGCTGCTGATCGCAGCAGCGGTCATCGCCGCAGTTTGGCTGGTCGACGACACCTGGGCTTTGCAGGTGGGTGTCACGGGGATCGTTGTGCTCGCTTTGGTCGGTCTTTGGGCCGCGTCACGGTCGTCCGCGCGCGCCGGCGATCAGTTTCGCCGTGAGTCGCTGGAACGCCGCCGCGATCTCGCCGACACCCATCGCGAACTCGCCGAACTCAAGACCCAGTACATCGAGCTTCTGCTCGAGCTGCGCGCGATGCGTGATGAGTCTGTACTTGCGACGCAGGATGCTGCCCGGGTCGCGGCGCAAGTTGCCAGCGACGAAGCCGACCAGCGAGCGCTCCTGCATCAGTTGACGCAGCCGCGGCAGCAGTTGTTAGACCCGGTCTACCCGTCACTGCATTTGCCCCTAGTTCGAGCAGCCTTTTCGACTGAGCTTCCCACGGGGCCTATTGCGACGCCGCGTCCGGCATTGCCCGGGTTGCAGCGTGAGTCGACTACAGGGTTCGAGGCGCAACCGCCGCGTCAGTTGCTTGACCTCACGGCGTCCGAGATCGCCAGGCTGCGCCCCGCCAACTAGAGGCAGCCACACTCCCGCCGAGTGCACACCTGGTTGACGCACTGGCTCCCCGAGTGCACGCCTAAAGCTGACTCGTGGCTACGAGGACCAATGAAGAGCTGGAGGTCGTAGCCATCGAGGCCGTCTTGCACGGCCCTCTGATGCTCCCTGTTCGACACGGTCCAGTCCCAGCGTTGGTATGTGCCCACGGCGCATCGCTCGGGTTGCGGGTGTCTACAACGAGCTCGCTGAGGTGATGGCGGACGAGGGGATCGCAGTCTTTCGATACGACCGGCGAGGCGAAGGTGCATCCACAGGGAAGGGGGACATGGCCACCCCCGACGTCCTGGCCGCAGACCTCGCGGGCTCAGAGGTGCAGGACACATGCCGACGATCGCAACAGATCCGGCATCGGTAGATCCAGAGGAGTTTGGTCCGACGCACCCTCAGTACCTCGCCCGGTTGCGCGCGTGGGTTCGTTCGGTGCTTCGCATGTGAATCTGGCACCCTGGCGCTGAGAACGGCTCTTCGACCATCAAGCCCCCCGCGGTGCAGGGATCCAGGTGCCATACGGGCTCTCATGGTGCGTCACTCTGCAGGCACTTGTTTCCTCAGCTGCTCCGTCAGCGAGCTTGCTCGTCGAGTGCGCACCCGTTGCACCCTCGGCAGGATGGTCGCTACTTGTCGACGTCGCCGACGACGAAGAACATCGACCCCAGAATCGCGACCATGTCGGCGACCAGCTGACCTGGGAGCATCTCGCCCAGAACCTGCACGTTGTTGAAGGACGCTGAACGCAGCTTGAGCCGGTACGGGGTCTTCTCACCGCGTGATACCAGGAAGTAGCCGTTGAGACCGAGCGGGTTCTCCGTCCACGCGTATGTGTAACCCTCGGGTGCCTTCAGCACTTTCGGCAGCCGTTGGTTGATCGGTCCTTGGGGCAGTTGCTCCAGCCGCTCGATGCAGGCGTCCACGAGGTTGAGCGAGACATGCACCTGCTCGCGCAGCACCTCAAAGCGCGCGTAGCAGTCTCCCTGCGTACGTGTCACCACTCGAAGTACGTCCTGAAGCTCCCCGTAGGCGAGATACGGCTCATCGCGTCGGAGGTCGATGTCGACGCCGGACGCCCGTGCGATGGGCCCAGAG
>JBBQAL010000052.1:0-18056 GCA_038316135.1 Candidatus Nanopelagicales bacterium
ACCCCACCCTCACCCGCATCCTCCAAGAACCCACCGGAGCCGTCCTCGACGTCGGCCGCACCCACCGCTGCTGCCCCCCCACCCAACGCACCGCACTCTGGGCCCGCGACCGCGGCTGCCGCTTCCCCAGCTGCACCGCCCCCTGGACCCACGCCCACCACATCAACCCCTGGCAACACGGCGGCACCACCGACCTGGCCAACGGACTCCTGCTCTGCGGCCACCACCACCGCGCCACCCACAACGGCCACCTCACCATCACCACCGGCCCCGACGGAGCCAACAACACCATCACCTTCACCCACCCCACCCAACTCACCACCCACCACAGCCCCATCCCCCCACCCGACCCACTCACCACCCCATAAATCTCATGCTTCCCGAGCCAAAGCCAGTCGCCAGAGGGAACATTCAGAACATGACGACTGCCACTGTCCCGGGATCGACATCCGTCGACCGAGACCTCGCGTTCGCACTGCGCTGATGCGACCATGCGCGCCTTCACGAAGAGACGACCCTCGTTCCCTCACACATGAGGCCGTCTCCTCTCCGACCTGTGCCTGATGCGATCTTCGCCCATCCTCGGCTTGCGCCGATCTACGATGCGTTCGACGGAGTGCGCAGTGATCTGAGCGCCAACGTTCGCATAGCCGACGAACTCGGCGCGCCCCATGTCCTCGACGTTGGCTGCGGCACCGGCTCCCTTGCGCTGCTTCTGTCGAAGTCAGGTCACCGCGTCACCGCCGTGGACCCTGCTCTGGAGTCCCTCAAGGTGGCAAGGAACAAGCCTGGCGCCACCCGGGTGACGTGGATCCACGGTGACGCCACCACGCTGGGCCAGCTCGGCGCGGATGTGGCGATGATGACTGGCAACGTCGCTCAAGTCTTCCTGGACGACGACGACTGGGGCGCAACACTTCAGGGCATTCGGGGTGCACTACGTCCGGGAGGCCACCTCATCTTCGAGACACGCCGCCCCGATCGCCGCGCGTGGGAGGAGTGGGCGACCGAGACCGAAGTGACCGTTCAAGACGTCCCCGGCGTAGGCGAAGTTGAGCGGCACTTTGAGATGACGGAGGTGGCCCTCCCCTACGTGTCTTTCCGCTACACCTACACATTTGCATCTGACGGATTTGTCGTCACCTCAGACTCAACACTCAGGTTCCGCAGCAGGGCAACGATCGAAGAGGACCTCGCATCGAACGGGTTCAACACTCTGGAGGTCCGTGCGGCGCCGGATCGTCCCGGGCTGGAATACGCTTTCGTGACACAACGCACGTAACGCCGCTCACAGAATCTCAACAGACGATCCTGGAGCGACCACCGCTCACCAGCCGCGGTGCTGCGGTACCGCCATCCGCGGGCCCCGGCGAGGCGCACCGGCACCCGCCAGCTCCATCAGCCGCTGCACCCGATAGCGATGCCCGGCATACGGCTCGAGCAGCTCGGCCATGCGCGCATCATCGCCACGTTCGCCGGTCAGCCACCAGCAGATGTCCTTGGCAACGTGGAAGTCGCCGAACGACACAGCGTCGGCATCACCGTGCGCTCGCTGGCGTGTCTCTGCGGACGTCCAGATCCCCACCCCCGGAAGGGCCCGGAGGATCTGGTCAGCGTCGGCACCTGAGAGTTCAGCAGTTCGCTCGATCGCGGCAGCTGCCGACGCGACCACGCGTAACGTGCGGATCCGGTGGGGAGTGACTCCCGCTCGGTGGAAGTCAGCATCGGAGATGCTCCGCCACTGCTTGGCCGATGGCGGCACCGCCATCCCATCCGGCGCTGGGCCAGGAGCGGGCTCACCAAACTGTCTGACGAGCGACTGCCAGGCACGCATCGCCTCATACCCGGTCACCTTCTGCTCGATGACTGCTACTACACAGGCGTCGAAGGGACGCCTCGTGCGCAGCATCCGCCAGCCGGGCACTCGTCGGAACGCTTCAGCAACAACGGGATGCGCCGGAGTGAAGTCTCCCGGGACGTCAGTCGCACCGAGGAGAGTCGGGACGCCGTCCAGCAACCATGGCGCACCTGGCCCCCATGACGTTGCGCGCACAGAACCGTCGCCAGGTTGGCCCACAATGCGCAGAGTGCCAGGCCCGTCCGGCGTCGACGTGGCCCACCAAACAACAGGCGCGGCGGTACCCCTCAGCCGCTCGAACCGGAAGGTCCGGTACCTCGGGCCGCGGCTCAGCGGGCCGAGGATGGCGACGAGGTCGACCGGGTAGCCAGGCCTCCAGGTGCGCTCAACCGCGGGCACTCAGCACCGCCACCACTTAGGCGTTCGCTTCCACGCGTGTTCCTGGCGCAAGGCTCACACCGGTAGCCACCTGCGCGTGGTCACCGAGCACTGAGTCGACGACGACCGCTCCGTCAGCGACGACCGCCTCGGATCCGATGGCGCTTCGCGTCACGATTGCACCGGCCCCGATCACGGCGCCAGCCATCACGATCGATCCTTCGATCACCGCACCGGGGCCAATGTGGACACCGGCCCCGATCGACGACCCGCCGAACACCTGAACATCAGCAGGAGGCCGGTCGGCATCCCCGAACCACGCCTGCCCGTGCGGCACCATGAGCGCCGCGGACGGTGCAACACCGAGGACAACGTCGGCGGAGCAGCGAACGAGCGCCCCCGGTGTTCCGACGTCACACCAGTAGGCGGTTTCTTTCCAGGCCCGCACGTCGCGCCCAGACTCCAGCAGACTGGGGAACGTGTCGCGTTCGACCGACACCACCTGTCCCGCCGGGATCGCATCGATCACCGAGCGGCGAAATACATAAGCACCGGCGTTGATCCACGAGCTCACCGGGTCGTCCATCTTCTCCAGGAACGCCTTCACCCTGCCCTCGTCGTCGGTCGGTACACAACCGTATGCGCGGGCGTCCTCAACCTCGACCAGGTGAAGTGTGACGTCGGCATCGACGATGACATGGAAGTCGAGCTGGCCCGCGAGGTCATGCCCGGAGAGCACGTCACCATTGAGGATCACTACGGGATCATCGGGACCTGAGCGCAGGCCACCCGCAGCGTTGCGAATGGCGCCAGCGGTGCCGAGCGGGACGTCCTCGTGCAGGTAGGTGATCCGCAGGCCGACCGGAGATCCGTCACCGAACGTCTCCTGGAAGATCTCCGCGCGGTAGGAGGTCGCGAGCACGACATGTTCGACGCCGGCCTGGCGCAAGGCGGCGAGCTGGTGGGTCAAGAACGGCAGGCCGGCCACCGGTAACAGGGGTTTCGGCGTGGTCAAAGTCAATGGACGCAGGCGCGTGCCCTGACCACCTACGAGCAGAACCGCTTCGCGCATGGGGTCAGCCTAATAAGGCACCAGACAACCCTTGGTTCAGGAGTACCAGCCGACCACTTGCAAGGACACCGACGAGTCCGCACCCTTCGACGTCACGGTGATCTTGCCGTCGTCGCCGACCGGAATCACCATCAATGTTCGTTGGGTGCCCCTCTTGTCGAACGCGAGCAGAGGCCGGGCATCCTGAGCCGAACCGGCGGGGAGCACCGTCAGGTAGCCACCCTTTGCGTCGCCGCGCGCCAGCGCCTGTACCACCACTGCGGACGCAGCACCCGGCACGCCGGTGTCGGCGCCTCGGACGCGCACTGACTTCGCCGCACCAGCAGAGAGATTGCCCGACGAGCCAGAACCCAACGCGGTAAAGCCCTTCATGCTGCGGAAGCGGCCCGACCGGTCGCCTTGCTGCGGCCGGAACCAGCCGAGCACGTCGACCTGTACCTGCGCCTTGCCCCTGGTGAGCCGCAGCGGTAGCCGACCATCGGCGTCGAGCTTGGCAACCGTCGTGGCCGTTCGCCACGATCCAGCAGGTGCGCGGACGGCAGCCCCGAGCGAGACGGGCGTGCCAGAGGGCGCGACGCTCAAAGTCGCCGTCTCGGAGGGATGGACCAGTCCAACGCTGATCAGCACAGTGCGAGCACCGGCTGGAATTCCCTCCCGACCGGCAATGTGGACTGTGCGCGGTGATCCTGACTCCAGGCGTCCGCTCGACCAACCGAACCCGGTTGAGCTGTTGACGAGGCGCCGAGCCACCACCGGCCGCAGAGACTTCGTGCCGACCCCGGATGACGTGTAGTAACCCAACAGGTCGACATCGAGCCCTGCGAGGTTCGTTGTCGCTCCGACGCAGATGCGACCAGTCGCAGGTACGGGAACTGTGGCGAGCCCCGCACTAGTAGCGTCAGCCTGATAGGTGACAGCAACCTGATCACGGTCGCTTGCACCGCATGGCCAGACCTGAACGCGTCCGGCGTTGCTCGCGGTGCTGGCGGTCACCCGCAGGGCGACCGCACGCGTTCCTGATGCCGGGGCGCGGCCAGCACCAACCACGTCGACAGCGACCGTTCCACCGCGATGGGCCGCCACGGTCTCACCGCGCTCGACGAGCCGACCCGCAGCTAGCGCCTGGAAGTACGAGTACGACGAAGTGGGCACGAAGGCCGCGGTCGGGGTGGCCGGACCTAGTCCGGACTTGTAGATCGGGGCGACTCGAGCGCGGTACTGCTTCCCGTTGGTCAGACCCGAGACACGCACGCGACGGTCTCCAGCTTCCACCCGGTATGTCTTGTTCACCGAAGACACCGTGACCCGATATCCATTGACCCGTCGATTTGAGTCGGGGGCGCCCCAACGGACCACGGCCGAACGATCTCCCCGGTCGACCCTCACGTTCTTGGCCGGCGCCGCCAGGCTGCCGTCGGAGTTGGTGACGGTCCACCAGGCGCTCTTGAGGCCGGCCGCCCAGCGGAAGCTGTCGGCCGAGACACTGATGGTGCTTTTGCTGCCCACCAGACCGACCGACAGAACGCGTCCGCCCCACTGGCCGTTGCCGTCGCGCCCCAGCACCTTGAGTTTCTGCAGCCTGCCGATCTGGGGCCAGGCGTTCTCCAGCTTCGAAGCAGTGACCGCGGTCGACCAGCTGTGGCCCCAGTTGGACGCGCCGGCCACGACACCGTCGTAGGGGTCCGGCTTGGCTACCAGGTACGGCCGACCGCCGGAGACTGAGTAGCCCCCGTTGGCCGAGCTGAACATCGCGAAGACAGGCTGGCCCGCGTCGCGGAGGTACTCGCGTGAAGTAGCACGCACTGCATCGACCTCCGGCCCGCTTTCGGCCGAGATGGGTGAGTAAACCTGGCAGTAAGTGGTGTCACAGATGTCGTAAGCCCGATGCGCAGCCCGCGCATTGACCTGAGCCAGCATGGCGTAACTCCGTGCCGCAACCGCCTGCGCCTTGAGCGCAGCGTCAGTCCAAGAGCTGGGGACCTCCGAGGAGACCACCGAACGCAGGTAGTGCTCTAGGAGCACGCGGTTGATCGCTAGCACCGACGACGAGCCCGGGGCTACCTCAAGGAAGCCGCGGTACACACGCGTGCCACCACTTGAAGACTGGACGGCGACGCGGCTCTTGTCGACAGCGGCGTTCGTTCGCCAGCTCACCGATCCGCTCATGCCGCCCTTGACCCTTGCCGACCTTGCTGACGAGGAAGCCCAAACGGCTAGCCCCCCACTCCCCCTGACGACGCGAAAGTTGTCGACCGGCTTTCCGCCGACTCGACCGGGGAGCGCCACCCTTGCGCCCTTGTAGATGAGCGACAAGCCCTTGCGCGCAGGGACCACCACGCCCGTGCCCTGAGGGGTGCTGCGAACGACGCCGGAGAGCCCAACGGTGATCTGCCGTCCTGCGCCAACTTCGGCCACGGTGGTTCCCGGGTAGTAGAACTTCAGGATCTCCCGGTAGTTCTTGCCGAGGCGCCCCATCCCCTCGGCGCCGAACTGCGACATCCCGATGCCATGGCCATAGCCGAGCCCGGAGAGTTGGAAGGTTCCGCTCGCCGGAACCGCGTATGTCTCGACGGCGTTGGCAGCGCGAGCGGGCGACGCGACCAGGGCCAGTACCCCTGCGACCAGCGCAGTGACCAGCCCTGCGACCAGAGTTGCGACCAGGACGGTCGCCAGAGCCGGACCGAGGGCAGCCACCCCGAACAAATCCGGATGGTTCCCAGAAGCTCGAGGCCGGTCGGTCTCACATGTCACACCAGTAACAACCGTCACAGTGGGGTGTGTCGGCAGGAGGTCGAAAGAACCTGAGGCGACCCCCAATGACCTGGGGTTTTACCGAATCCAGCCAACAACACTCAGGTTTGCGCGGAGCGTGGAATCACGCGATCGTAGGCGGAGGTCGCCGGCCTTGCCGAGCCGCATCACCGCCACCGTGTCTCTGGCTCCTCCGGCAGGCACGATGAGGTCAGCAGACCTCGGCTCGCTGGCTCCGCGCGGCCAGAGCATCAACCGACCGGGGGCCTTGCTCGACGAACCCGTGAGCTGCACGACTACGGCCGTTGCGTCGGACGGAACGCCGGCGCGACCACGAATGCTGACGGTCGACGCGTCACCCTTGTTGAGGCGCACACCGTTACCCATGAGCGTTCGCGGCACCACCGGGTGAACGTCGCTCGAGTCTCCCGCGGCGACGTACCCTGCAACGTCCAAGGAAATCGGACCAGAACGATCTGCGGCAACGCGGATCCCCCCGTTGTGACCCAACGGAACAATCACCTGTGACACGCTCCCGCTGCCTCGCGGCCGCCGCCAGGTTGCGGCCGCAGGCTGCTCACCACCGTTCGGCCACGCCCAGACCGCACCAACCGACGAGTCACCACTCCGTCGGATCGCGAGGACCACTGCACGAGCATCTGCTGGCACTCCGACGCGGCCCGCAACATCAACGCTGACCGCCGAACTGCTGACCGACAACGGGCTGGCGCCGGCGAGCGTCGTCCGTCTCAATGGAGTCAACGAACCACCGGCACCACTGGTGCTGACATATCCGACGACCGAGGCTCTCAAAGCGACGGCGCCTTTGAGGTTGTGGAATCGGATGCCACCACTAGGACCGACGCGGACGATCGCAAACCCCCGGGCAGTGGCGTTGGCGCCCAACGAGAGAACGCTGGCCCCGGTGCCGGTCACGGTGTCCGGGCTCACCGAGACCCGCGTGCCCGCGCTGGCACATGATGCCTCGACTGAGATCGCCACGGCTGAGACACCGCTGGTCGGGACGCCTGCCCTGCCCAGTACCTTGACGTCCAGGCGTCGGTCAGCACCGAGGATGAGTCGGTCCTTGATTCCGGTGCCCGAAGTGCTGGAGAACAGCGTGCGCGGCCGCTGGGGAACGTAGGTTCCAGCCCGCGCCGCGCCAAGCGAGGTAGTGGTCGGTGCAGTCGAGCGGCCTCCGACACCCAGCAGGACCGAGCGCGCGAACGGCCAAGCGGTCGTTCCGTTCCCCGTACTTGTCAGGGTCACGCGGTAGCGCCCCGGTGGTGCAAGGTTGCCGTTGTCGTCTCTGCCGCGCCAGGCCGTCTTGATTGGGGTGCCCCGTGAGGCGGTTCCGGTAATGCGACGGACGACGTCACCGGTACAGAACTCACGCACCGTCAACGCCCACCTCTGCTGCTGGAGGACCCGGGAGTGCACCTCGACGTCGACGTTCCCACCCATCGGGACGTTCGCCGTCGTCATTGTCGGCTCGACCAGACCAGCGCCCATGTACCCGGCTGTCAGCTTGCGAATCGCCGGTAGTCGGTCGTAGAGGTGCTGCCCAGGACACGCGGTGTACCCGGCGTCTCGATGTCCGGAGATGACTTTGAAGCGGGCCTTTTCACCTTCGGAGTACCGCGACGAGCCAACCTCTGCGGTCAGCACCTTGGTTCCGTAAGGGTCCCGGTGGTAGCGAGACAGCCGATAGGCGAGGACTTTCGCGATGCCCCGGATCATCGCATCCGATGCCGAGGCCGTCTCGAAGTTACCCATGGCGACGACCGTCATCGAGTCGGTGTTGAAGCCACCGGTCGACGCTCCCCGCACCGGCTTGGTGATGCTGCCTGCGCGCCCCTCGTAGATCGTTCCGTACTTGTCGACGAGGAAGTTGTAGCCCATGTCTGCGTACTTCAGCGTGTTCACGTAATAGCTGTAGAGGCCACGCACCACCGCTGGGCTCTCGCGACGGGTGTAGCTGTTGCTGCCGGCGGTGTGGTGGACGAAAGCGACGTCGATCGTCTGGGTGTTCTCCAGATGCTTGTCGCGCAGCGACTCGTCAGCTCCCCATTGGGCGCGGGTGACGATCGGTGGCTTGTCCGTCGATGCCGAGGCGGTCGACCCGCTCCAGGGTTCGGTGATCAAGGCATCGGCGTCGGAGGTTCCCGGCTCGATCAGGTCGGCCCGCACGTCTTGTGGTGAGCTATCCCCGACCGCGTCGACGCGAACCTGGACGCCATCGGAGTCTCCGGCCCAGTACGGCACCGTTGCGAAGCGGCCGTTGGGGGAAGCTTCGGTTCCACCATCGACCATGGTGTGAAGCTCGAACCAGTTGGTCCACCGGCCATCAGTACGAGTACGAGCGGTCACGACGATGGCGCCATGTTTGCTCGGTGCCGCTCCCTTCCAGGTGACGCCCAGCATCCGGTAGTTACCCGTGTCGAGCGGTGCGGTGACAACAAGCGGGGGCCGCTCAGCTGCGCGAGCAGCCCCATCGACCCCGCGGTCGCTGAGCTTGCGCCATGACGAGGCCAACTCGTCGGGTATCGGAGCTGAGCGCAGCGCCACCGAGTCGACTCCAGCCAGGCGAACGTGCTGCACCTGCGCCGATACTGCATGCGGTGTGGGCTTAGAGACGGTGAAGGTGGGCGCCACAACAGCCGCTGGGACGACGAGAGCAACGGCGAACAGGGCGCCGGCCGGGGCCGGACGGGGGAAACGCACGAGGAGCCTCTCCGGGGGGAAGTCGGTGGTCCGATGGGAAGCGATGCTTCCCTGGTGCCATCGGCCGGGTTTGCGCCCGGCTGGAGACGAGTCCCTACCCTAACTCCGGTGACCTCTACCTCAGAACATCTGCGCCGCGCGTTGTCCGACGACCCTTCGGGCCCTCGGCTCACCTTCTACGACGATGCCACCGGCGAGCGGATCGAGCTGTCCACCACCACGCTCGCTAACTGGGTGGCCAAGACGGTTAACCTGCTCACTCTCGAGTGCGGAGTGGGGCCCGGATGCGTCGTGTCGCTCCACCTGCCGCGGCATTGGACCACCGCCGTGTGGGTACTCGCCGCCGACGCGGTAGGCGCAGAGGTGAACGTGTATCCACTCGCTACCTCGGCCGGCAGCCCCGTCGATGTCGCCGTGATCGGCCCTGACCTCGTCGACGACCCTCCGGACGCCGATGAGGTCTTCGCCGTCTCCCTCGCGCCGTTGGCAGCGCCTTTCACGACGGCCCTCCCCACGCTCGTGCGCGACTACACCATCGAGGTCAGGGCAATGCCCGACCAAGCCAGCAGTCCGCCAGGCCCACCTGGGCCGCTCGGGGCGCTGGCCGAGGCCCGCGCAGCGGCTCGGGGGCTCGGTCCCACCGACCGCGTTGCAGCCCTCGGCGACCTGCTGGGCCTCCCGTCCCTGATCGACGACTGGCTGGCGCCGCTGGCTGTGGGGGCCAGTGTGCTCTGGGTACGGAACCCCGAGCCCGATCAGTGCGTCCCACGGTGGGCGACCGAGCGGGTGACGGCCGTCTCGAGCACGCTGCCGAATGGCGTAATACTGCCCGAGGCGATTCGGCTCCTGACCTGATCGGTCCGTATCCTGCTGACCGACCACTTCCAGTGAAGGACCCGATGACGCACAGCACCCCCACCGGTGACGCAGCCACCGACGAGCCGACCGACGCTTCACCCGGTCATCCGAGACTGCGCCGGACGCTGAAGTGGCTGGCGATCGTGGTGACCCTGCTGCTCGTTGCCGGTGCAGCCACCGGCTTCTACCTCTATCAACGACTCGAGGGCAACATCGGCATTGTCGACGCCTTCAACCCCGATGTCGTCGGGACCGATCGCCCGACGAAAGCCTCTGCAGCCGAAGGTCAAGACACTCAACCGATGAACATCTTGGTGATGGGCTCGGACACCCGAGCCGGCCAGGGCACGGGCTACGGCCCGGCAGCCGAAATCACCGGGGCTAGGTCGGACACCACCCTGCTGGTTCACCTGCCAGCAGACCGTCAGAGCGCTTTGGTGGTCAGCATCCCGCGCGACACGATCATCGATGTGCCCTCGTGCAAGACAGCGACCGAAATGTCGACGCCGTACACCGACCGTTTCAACTCCGCTTTCTCCATCGGCGGACCGGGTTGCACGATCAAGACGGTGGAGCAGAACACTGGTGTCTTCATCGACCACTTCGTCATCGTCGACTTCTCCGGCTTCAACGACATCGTCGACGCGCTCGGTGGGGTCGATGTCTGTCTGCCCTACGCAGTCAACGAGCCGAAGAGCGGCCTCAATCTGCAGGCGGGCACCAGCACAGTGACGGGCGACCAGGCACTGGCCTATGTCCGAGTCCGAGCGATCGGCACCGGCAGCGACATCGACCGGATCGACCGTCAGCAGGCCTTCATCTCGTCGCTGATCACCAAAGCTCGCAGCTCTGGCACCTTGCTCAACCCGGTAAAGCTCGTCCGCTTCCTCGACGCGGCCACCAAGTCTTTGACGACCGACCCTGAGCTCGCCAACCTCAACAAGCTGCGTCAGCTGGCCCAAGAGGTTCGCGGGATCCCCCCCAAGGACATCTCCTTCGTGACCTCGCCGTGGCTCGTCAATCCTGACGACCCCAACACCGTGGTCTGGAACACCGACAAGACCGACCCTTTATGGGCGGCGATCGCCGCCGACGAAACGTGGCCGCCTGAACCACCAGAGCCGACCGTCATCGACGGGAAGCCACTCACGGTCGCCCCCGATGCGATCTCGGTCCGGGTGCTCAACGGGACAGGTGCGGACGGCATCGCGACAAAGGCTGCGGCCAAGCTGACCAAACAGGGGTACAACGTCATCGGCATCGGTGACGCTGACAGCACCGACTATCTCTCGACCGTCGTCCGCTATGACGTCGCTGGCGAAGAGGCGGCGCGCACCGTCGCGGCGTCCATTCCCGGCGCAACCCGGGTGAAGCAACTCGGTCTCGGAACCACCATCGACGTCGTCGTCGGTCAGGACTGGCCAGGCGTCACCCCGGTGGTCGTCAAGAAGCCGAGCGATGAAACGATCCGCCGGGCCAGTGACAACATCTGCAACATCCCTGGCTGAGGGTCGCTACCGCTATCGCTCGGCGAAGCGACCGGAGCTCTCCGCGGCATACAGAACTCCCAGGATGACCGCTCCGGCGGCAAGCCCGACGGTGAGTACCCCAAGAACGGCGAGTACAGCGATCACCAGCCCCCGCCCGAACGCACCGAGGCCGACGGCGCCGATCCAGGCCGGCGGGGCAGAGCCGAGCACCTGCTGGCGCGTTGAGATGTCGAGCCGGTGAAAGGCCACCACTCCGATCCACGCCAAGGTGATGGGCAAGGCATCCGGCTGGGCGACGGCTGCAGCGACAAGCACCACCGCTGACTCGACCACCCAGGTGAAGGGCGGCACCCAGGCAGCGGCCCGGGTCGCCACGGCACGGCGAAGGAGCGAGAGCTGGGGGTCCTGTCGACCCACAAGCTGCGCGACCGGGCCGGGGTCGGCCTGTTCGAAGAGTTCACCTTGGGCAGCCAGTAGCGGCCGCGGTGCCCCAACGAAGACGAGTCCGGCCACGGCGCTGGCGCCGGCCACGACGGCCAGTGCCGTCAGCAACTGGGCTGGCGCAAGTACCACCAACCCCACGACGGTCAGCACGGCTCCGTCGCCGCGGGAGACACTGAACTGCAACCACGCGGGCACGGGCCGTCCGGGAGGTGGAGGCACCGGTGGCAACTCAGGTTCGTCGAGGCGGTCCAGGGGCAGCCGGATCGGCACCGGATTTCCCCCCCACCCACGAGCGGTCCGACTCGCCGCCGCAGCCAGGTGAGCCAGCGTCAGCGCGGCGAGAACAACCGTGGCCAACCCCCACCGCGGAGTCCCGAACTGTGCTGCCCCGATGGCCAGTCCAATCACCAGGGCTGCCTCACGAAGACGATCGCTGGTGACGTCGAGCCAAGCGCCCAATGCCGTCACGGTGCGCCGGGCCCTGGCCAACATGCCATCGACGCGGTCGAGCAGCACCGAGAGCAGCAGGAAGAGCGCAGCGACAGCGGCACCGGTTCGAGTTCCGGTGGCGATCAGCAGCCCGGCCAACAATGCCGCAGCCACGCTGACTGCGGTCACCGCGTGTGCGCCGACCCCGGCGCGCCAGGCGACGATCGCGGCACGCTCGGCTGCTCGGCGACCAACCAGGCGGTCTACCAGACCTTGAGGCGCCCCGGCAGCGGCGTCGACGCGAAGACGCCGCTCTGCATCGACGTCAAGCAGGTCGGCTTCGGCGCCCCACGGCAAGCCGGGAGCGCTCACCGTTCGCACGGTGACCCCGGCCCGGACCGCAGCTACGACGGTGAGCGGCCAGGCATCCGTTCGCCACTGCTGGTGCGCGGCGACATCGGCCATCACCTGCAGTGCGCCTGCCACGGCGACCGCATCCGCAGCGTCGACGCGCAGGAGGCCAAGGCCGGCATTGGTCGGCTCGCCGATGTGATGCACCCCCGATCCCGCGGTGACGACAACCCCAGCAACGACCCGAAGAGGTGCTGTCAAATTGTGCGACCCAGGTTCAGCGGTGCGCGCTCGCTCGGCAGTCAGGACAACGGTGCCAGCTGCGGCCTCGACCTCCTCGACGGTCACCACTCCACCCAGCGAGTCGGCATCGAGGAGCAGAACCGGCGATGGCACACCCTCCATTGCATCAGCGATCGCTCTGACCACGTCGGCCGTGTCGCCTCGGGTGGTCACGTGATGCATCGCCCGCACCGTGGTGTTCGACGGAGCTACGAGGTAGACGTCATGGCCCCGTCCTTCAAGGCGTTCGAGCCATTCCTGCGCCAGATCGCCGCCGCTGGGAGCGATCAGCACGACCGTCACGGTCGCGCCTCAGGGCCCCCGGGTGCCTCAGGCGTCGCCGGCGTCCCTGGCGAACTCACCGTCGGAGTGAGGTCGTCACCCTCATCGTCGTCCTCGAGGTCGACGTCTGCGAGTGAGGCAACTCCACCGGCGGCCAGGCGCTCGGCCACTCTGCGGCGCTGCCTGCGCTCGCGTCGCGCCTTCTTGCGCTCGCCCTTCCATCCGGGGTGTCCCTCCATCTCCCGGTCGACGTTGTACTGCTGCAGCACTTCACCGATGTCGCCGTCGGCCTGGACCCGGCCCCTGCGCAGGTAGATCCCACGGGTGCACAAGCGCTGCAGCTGACGTTCGCTGTGCGAGACCAAGAAGAGCGTCTTGCCGCCGGCCAGCATGGTGTCGAGCCGCTCGTAGGCCTTGCGCTTGAAGGACCGGTCACCGACCGACAAGGTCTCGTCGATGATCACTGTGGGCTCGCTGAGCGAGGTGATCAGCGAGAACGCCACCCGAGTGCGCATACCGCTGGAGAGGTGCCGGAACGGGGTGTCGACGAAGTCGCCGACCTCGGCGAAATCGATGATGTCGTCAAAACGCGCCTCGACCTCGTCCTTGAGCATCCCGTGCAGGCCACCCACGATGTGCAGGTTGTCGCGGACCGTGAGGTCGGCCTTGAAGCCGCCAGAGATGTTGACGAGTGGCGCGACTCCGCCGACCAGGCGCACCCAGCCCTCGTCGGGGATCAACGTGCCGGCGACCAGCTTGAGCAGGGTGCTCTTACCCTGCCCGTTCGCGCCGATGATGCCAACCGATTCGCCCTGGGCGATTTCAAACGAGACATTGCGGAGCGCCCAGAACTCGCTCTTCGCACGTCCCTTGTCGGGGCGCCGGAGGTCGGAGAGTCGGCGGTGTCTGATCCGGTTGCGGCGGAACTTAATGCCGAGCTCATGGGCCTTGATCGCGATCGGTGCATCGACACCATCATCGGGAGTTGGGGTGTCCGTAGCGGGAGTGTCCATCAGAGCTCCTTCAGGACACGTGACTCGAGCCGACGGAAGAGTCGCCAACCGATGACGAAGCAGAGCACAGACAACGCTGTCGAAAAGCTCAACAGCAGCAAGACATTGTCGGTGTTATCGGGAAACAGAACAGCATGGTAAAGGTTCAAGATCCCGACCAGGGGATTCGACGCGTACACCCATTCCAACCAGGACGGCCAGCCTTTGGCCGAAAACACTGCCGTGAGGGTACCGAGACCGTAGATCACGGGAGACAAGTAGCGGTAGAGCGTCGTGAAGACCCGCACGATCCGATGCACGTCGGGATAGAGCATGCAGAGCGGCGACAGCGTCAGTGCCAGCCCAACGTTGAAGAGAAACTGCACAGCGAAGGCCACCGGAAGGATGAACACCCACCAGGTGACTGAGACATCCTGATCGGTGAAGAGCATGAAGAACAGCACGAAGACGACAGTGATCGGCAGCGTGAAGAGGAACTCGATGAACCGCGACGACACTGACCGCAACACCCAAATCTCGCGGGGGAGGCTGGACGACGTCACCAGCTTGGCGTCGTTGCCGAGCAGCCGACCCGAGTCGCCCAGTACGTGCGCCGTCCATTGGAAGGGCAAGATGCCGGTCAGCAGCCACAGGATGTAGGGCTGTTCGTTGGCGCCTCCGCGACCAGCCACTATGACGCCGAAAACGAACCAGTAGACCAGGGTCAGCATGAGGGGATCGAGCAGTGTCCATGCGAAGCCGAGCACTGAGTCGCTGTAGCGAACCTTGAGGTCGCGGATGATCAGGATGCGCAGGATCCGGCGGTTGACCCAGATCGCGCGGGCCCGCGCCATGGCCGACGGACGGTGAGCCGGCGTGGCGGAGTTTTCTGCCGGCTGGGTCGAATCTGCCGACGCGGGAGAGGACGCAGTCATAGGAGGTGCGCCAGCCTATCGCCCATTGGAGCCGTGAACTGCATGCCACCCCGCGCTATCCGGGCCAGCCATGGGCATCGGCGCGCCGATTCGGGCAAGAGCCGGTCCCTCCCCTACCCTCGAAGAGCCCTGAGCGCGGAACCGCAAGTACGGCCTCCGCGTCCCATATCCGTCACGTGCCTGCCTACCCCCCGCCCCTGGAGATCTGCCACCGATGAGCGCCGTTCTTCCCCCGGAGCTCTCGCCACGCCCCACCACAGCGAGCGCCGCGAGGTCTGGCACCCGCCGCTGGGTGACGTGGCTCACAACTGCCCTGGCCACCGTGGTGTTGGTGACCAGCACCGGCGGTTGGGTGATGGCCACCTACTACGACGGAAAGATCAGCCGCATCCTCGGGCTCTCCGGACTGAGCGGTGACAACAGCGGCCCCCTCACCATATTGATCGTCGGCTCAGACAGTCGCGAGGGTCTCTCCCTGCAGGAGGCGCGCCAACTCGGCACCGGCACAGCAGCGAACAGCTCCACCGGCCAGCGGTCGGACACCATGATGCTGCTGCACATCGCCGGAGATCGGAAGAGCGCGACGATCGTCAGTCTTCCGCGCGACTCCTACGTCACGATCCCTGCCTACACCGATAGCCAGGGGCAGAAGCACTCGGCCAGCAAGAACAAGCTGAACGCTGCCTACGCGCTCGGTGGTGCACCCTTGCTCATCGACACCGTCAAGAACGAGACCGGTCTCAGCATCGACCACTACGTAGAGGTTGGTTTCGCCGGTGTCGTCAACATGGTCGATGCGCTCGGTGGCGTCGATGTGTGCGTACCGTCGGCCGTTGACGACTGGCGCAGCGGGCTCAAGCTGGATGCCGGCAAGTCGCACGTCGACGGACTGATGGGACTCGCCTACGTCCGGGCGCGTTACATCGACCCCACGGCTGATATTGGCCGCATGCAGCGCCAGCAGCGCTTTCTGGGCTCGATGTTTCAGGAGGCGACCAGCGCCGGAGTGCTGCTCAACCCGACCAAACTCAATGCCTTCCTCGGCGCTGCCCTCGCCTCGGTGAAGATCGACGAAGGTATGTCACGCGACATGCTGCTCGAGCTCGCCGGTGAGATCCAGGGACTGACTCCCCAGGACATTCGCTTCCTCACCGTGCCGCTCTCCAACGTCAACCTGTCGACCCCCGTGGGGAGTTCGGTGCTCTGGGACAAGAACCAGGCGCAGGTGGTCTTCGACTCCATCGAGAACGACCAACCTCTGGTCAAGGAGAAGAAGGGGCCGACGGTTCCCAAAGCACCCTCCGACATCAACGTCCAAGCGCTGAATGGAAGCACCGTCGAGGGGCTCGCCTCCACGGTCAGCGCCGACCTGGACAAAGCCGGCTACACGATTGCAGCTGCGCCCTCCAACGCCGACAGCAGCGACGTGACGACGACGGTGATCCGCTATGACCCGCGATGGGACACCTCGCTCAAGACGCTGCAGGCCGCTTTCCCGGGTGCCACCGTCGAAGAGGTCACTGGACTTGGCGCAACTTTCCAGATCGTCGTCGGTACGGAGTACGTGAAGCCTGCCGCAGTGCGCGTTGCCAAGCAGGACAACCAGCTCGGCTCGCACACCGCTGCTGACGACATCTGTGGCTGACGCCCGCGGCTAACGCGTAGCGCGATTCATGAGGACTAGACCTCACCAGCGCGCAGTCGGTCAATTTCGTCACGACGAGCTAGCCGGTGCTGCCGGCGGATCTGCGCCTCGGCAAGCCGCCGTCGCTCCTCGTCGGTTTCGGCCAGAACCGAGGGAACCTGTCGTGGCTGCCCGTCATCATCAACCGCTACAAAGACCAGATACGCCGAGGCCACGTGCACGGGAGGGTCGATCTCGTTCCAACGCTCAGAGGTAACCCGGACTCCCACCTCCATCGAAGTACGACCAGCCCAGTTCACCTGAGCGTGCGCGTGAATCAAGTCACCTACCCGCACGGGGCGGAGAAACACCATCTCGTCCATCGACACCGTGACGGCTGGCCCCTTGCTGTGCCGCCCCGCAGCTGCACCGGCCACCGAGTCGACCATCCGCATCACCACGCCGCCGTGCACCGTACCGAGCAGGTTGACGTCCAACGACGTCATGATCTGCGTCAGAGTCGTACGTGCAGCATGTGCGGGCACTGGTTCCATGCTTTCATCCAAGCACGCGTTTGCTGCTGCTGTTGATCGGCTCTGGGACTCGCCGATCAGGGGGAGAATCCGACGTCGCCTGACCGACGACGACGAAGGCTTGCACCCTTGTCTGAAGACTCGATGCCCAACTGCTCCTGGAAACTCACCATCTTCGCCCGCAGATCGAGATCTGCGGCTCCAAGGATGCGCACGGCGAGCAGCCCGGCGTTGCGTGCATTTCCGATGGCGACGGTGGCGACCGGAACACCGGCCGGCATCTGCACGATCGACAACAGCGAGTCCATGCCGTCCAACCGCGCAAGTGGAACGGGGACGCCGATCACCGGAAGTGGTGTGACCGATGCCAACATGCCGGGGAGATGCGCGGCACCCCCGGCGCCAGCAATGATGACTTTGAACCCCCGACCGACCGCAGAACGACCGAACTCCAGCATGTCGAACGGAGTTCGGTGGGCCGAAAGCACATCGACTTCGCAGGTGACCCCGAACTCATCGAGCGCATCGGCGGCGGCCTCCATGACGGGCCAGTCAGAGTCGCTACCCATGACAACACTGACAACCGGACCCACTGCCAGGTCACTGCTACTCATCGATGTCACCTCTCAGGTACGCCACGGCATGCCGAGTGCGTTCGAGTAGATCAGAAAGTTCACCTGGGCCGGGTCCGGTGGCCGTGACATGGCCTACTTTGCGACCTGGCTTGACGACCTTGCCGTACAGGTGGAACTTCAGGGCCGGATCACGGGCCATGCAGTGCAGGTACGCCGGGTAGAGGTCATTCAGATCCCCGCCGAGCAGGTTCACCATCACGGTCAGCGGCGCCGACGCAGACGGGTCACCCAGCGGCAGGTCCAGCACCGCGCGCAGGTGGTTCTCGAACTGGCTGGTCACCGCGCCATCGATCCCCCAGTGACCGGAGTTGTGCGGCCGCATCGCGAGCTCGTTGACGAGCACTCCGTCGGGGGTGTCGAAGAGCTCAACGGCCATGACCCCGACGACATCAAGCTCGCCGGCAATCCGCAACGCAGC
>JBBQAL010000064.1:0-16393 GCA_038316135.1 Candidatus Nanopelagicales bacterium
ACGGTGGTGAACGCCGCCTCGGCCGCGTCGATGACCAGTCGCAGGCCAGCCAGCCACGCCGCCCGGTCTTCGGCGGTGGCTGGTCTACCAGCCGATGCTCGGGCCGCGCAGCCGGCGAGCTCACGGGTGTCGGCAACGACCTCGGCAACAGCATCGGGCAACACGGGTAAGGGAAACACCGGGGGAGACCTCCACGACGGATCGACGAATGGTGATGCCGGGGGTTTCTCGTCAGTGGTGCGGTCTCCATGAGCCAAAAGTGTCCGATACTCAAATCCCGGCTTCGAACACATCAGTAACGCTAAACCAAGGGTCTGACACAACAACGCCCCATCAGTTCCAAAGTCAGTCAGCCGGTGGACAGCAACCGCCCTTCAGGCCCCATGCGTGTCGTCACGATCGGCACCGCTGCGGCGGGTAGCGTTCGGTCGAACAGGTGTTCGGGGGCTGCATGCCCAATCTGCGGGAGGTAAGTCGGTGCGAGTGCTCGGCGTCGACCCCGGTCTGACTCGCTGCGGCCTCGGGGTGGTCGATGGTGCCCCTGGGCGCCGGTTGACGTTGGTCCAGGTCTCGGTCGCCAGGTCGGCTCCCGATGCTCCGCTCGAGCAGCGGCTGTTGGCTATCGAAACGGCCCTCAACGCTGTGCTGGACGCCACTGAGCCGGACGCCGTGGCCGTCGAGCGTGTTTTCAGCCAGCACAACGTGCGCACGGTGATGGGCGTCGCGCAGGTCAGCGGGGTCGTCCTTGCCGCCGCAGCGCGCCGAGGGCTTCCCGTCGCGCTTCACACACCGAGCGAGGTCAAGGCATCGGTCACCGGACACGGCAGAGCCGACAAAGCACAGGTCGGCGCGATGGTGGCTCGGCTCCTTGGGCTCACCGAAGCACCCAAGCCGGCCGATGCCGCCGACGCGCTGGCGCTGGCGATCTGCCATGTCTGGCGTGGCTCGGCGCAGTCGCGGCTGCTCGACGCCGTTGCAGCGTCGGGCCAACGCGCCACCCGTGGGGCTGGCGCGGCCCCTGGACGTCTCCGATGATCGCCTCGGTGCGCGGTGCGGTGATCGACATCGCTACCGACGTCGCGGTGATCGAGGTTGGCGGTCTGGGTCTGGCGATCCAGTGCACACCAGCAACAACAGCCGGACTTCGCCGCGGCGAAGAGGCGACTGTTCATACCTCGCTGGTTGTCCGAGAGGATTCCCTCACCCTTTACGGCTTCACCGATGCCGACGAACGCGCGGTCTTCGAAGTGCTGCAGACCGTCAGTGGTGTCGGACCCCGGCTGGCCCAAGGCATGCTCGCCGCGCTGCGGCCGGACGCGCTGCGCCAGATCGTTGCGGCCGAGGATGTCGTGGCGCTGACCCAGGTTCCCGGGATCGGCAAGAAGGGTGCCCAACGACTCGTCCTCGAGCTGAAGGACAAACTCGGTTCTCCAGCAGTCGGCGTTCCTGGCGGCGGCGTGCTGGCGACCGCAACGGGCCCGGCCCCTGGTGGCTGGCAGCTGCAAGTCCACGCAGCCCTCGTCGGGCTCGGCTGGAGTGCGCGCGACGCCGACACCGCCGTGAGCGCGGTTGCTGCTGAGTTCGGTGACGCCGCAGCCGATACCGATGTCGCCGTCCTGCTGAGGTCTGCCCTGCAGTCGATGGGCCGTGGGGTGGCGAGTCGATGAGCACTGACCACAGCAGCACCGACGACAGGGGTACTGGCGACAGGGGTACTGACGAAAGCGGCGCGTCGGTGCGGGGGGCAGCGGCCGGCGACCTCGTCGACCCGGCGGCTCAGGTCGATGAGGGGGCCATCGATGCGGCCCTGCGCCCCAAGCACCTGGCCGAGTTCGTCGGTCAGACCCGGGTACGCGAACAGCTTGGTCTCGTCCTTTCCGCTGCCTATGCGCGCGGGTCCGCGCCCGACCACGTGCTGCTGTCAGGGCCACCCGGGCTCGGCAAGACCACCTTGGCGATGATCATCGCCGCCGAGATCAACCAACCGCTGCGCATCTCCAGTGGCCCTGCCATCCAACATGCCGGCGACCTCGCAGCCGTGCTCTCCTCGCTCACCGAAGGAGAGGTGCTCTTCCTCGATGAGATCCACCGGATGGCTAGACCTGCTGAGGAAATGCTCTACCTGGCCATGGAAGATTTCCGGGTCGACGTCATCGTCGGCAAAGGTCCTGGCGCCACAGCTATCCCGCTCGACCTGCCGCCCTTCACCTTGGTCGGGGCCACCACCAGAGCCGGCCTGCTGCCAGGACCACTTCGGGATCGATTCGGCTTTACCGCTCACCTCGACTTCTACGAGCCAGCCGAGTTGACCTCGATTCTGGTGCGGTCGGCTGAGCTTCTGGAGGTACCGCTCGAGCCGGACGGCGCGGTCGAGATCGCTGGTCGCTCGCGCGGCACTCCGAGGGTGGCCAACCGGCTGCTTCGTCGCGTCCGCGACTTCGCTGAGGTACGCGGCAACGGAATCGTTGACCTCGCAACGGCCAAGGCGGCACTGACCATCTACGACGTCGATGCACTCGGCCTCGACAGGCTCGACCGCTCGGTGCTCGAGGCTCTGGTACTCAAGTTCGGTGGTGGCCCGGTCGGTCTCGGCACTCTGGCCGTCGCCGTCGGGGAAGAGCGCGAGACCGTCGAGGAGGTCGCCGAGCCGTACCTCGTCAGGGCCGGCCTGCTGGCCAGAACGCCCCGTGGCCGGATCGCCACCCCGGCAGCATGGCAACATCTGGGAATGGCGCAGCCAACCGGAGGTGCTGCGCACGCGTCGTTGTTCGACCCCACCGACGGAACCAGCTGAGCGAGGCCGACACCGTATGCAGGACGTGATTCTCGTTGCCGTTGTCGCCCTGCCGTTGATTGGCCTTTGGCTTCTCGTGCGTGGACAGCAGCGTCGAGCCCAGCAGGTGACGCTGCTGGCCGCCAGTCTGCAGGTTGGGCAGGAGGTCGTGACCACCAGCGGGCTCTACGGAACGATCGCCGCACTCGATGATGTCGAAGCGACTTTGCTCGTGGCGCGCGGGGTTGAACTGCGCTTTGACCGGCGGGCGATCGGCCGGGTTCGAAGCACGGAAGGCGACACGCCGGCCCCAGGGTGACCCTGGGGCCCGCAGACCACCTGTCGTCGGGGATACTTCCCTTTGGTGGGGCCGCGCACTTTGATGCCCTGTTCGGGAGTCAGATGTGGCTCCACACACCGAGAACTCAAGCCGGAGGAATGACGTGGCAACTCCCACCAGTGGGCGGCCTGGACGCGCCCTGTTGGTGCTGCTCGCCATCGCGATCGCAATGGGCGGTTGGATGGCGTGGCAGGGCGTCAACACGCCCAAACTCGGCCTCGACCTCCAGGGCGGCACCACGGTCACGTTGGTTCCCTCGCCGGCTGAGGGTGAGCAAGGGACGATCACCGACGAGTCGATCGACGAGGCCGTCAACATCATCTCCGCGCGTGTCAACGGAGCTGGCGTTGCCGAGGCCGAGGTGGCCAAGCAGGGCAGTGGGCAGAATGCCGTGATCGTGGTCTCGGTTCCAGGGGTCACCCCAGACGCACTCGTCGAGCAGCTCGGTCAGACCGCCCGGCTGGGATTCCGCCCGGTCTTGGCGGCGCAGCCGGCCGTAGCTCCGACGCCGGTCCCCTCGCCCAGCAGCACCGACAAGCCAGGGTCGAAGAAGGACAACAAGAACTCCGGTCAGCAAGGCGGCGGCAATGGTGGGAATGGCGGGCTCCTTCCACGCATCGGGTCGGACGCGGCGTCTGTCAGTGCGGTAACCGGGAAGAATGACAAGGGTGGCGGCAACCAGAGCCAGTCACCGACCCCCACGCCCCAGCCGTCCGTCGCCCCGGCTCCTGTGCCGACAACGACGGCCGCTGCAGACGTACCGCCAGAGCTGCAGCAGCAGTTCAACACGCTCGACTGCACCGACCAAGCGCAGCAGGACGTGGGGGCCGACTTCGCGGACAAGGAGCCGGCGATCGCTTGCGATCGCAACGGCAACGAGAAGTTCCTGCTCGGGCCAGTCGCCGTCCCAGGGTCTGACGTCGACTCAGCACAAGCGAACCTTCAGCAGAACACGGCCGGCTGGGTCGTGAGCCTCGACTTCAATAGCGACGGAACCAAAACGTTCGGCGCGATCACCGCCGAAATGGCGCTCCAGCCGCAGGACTCACCTGGCAACAGGTTCGCCATCGTGCTCGACGGCGTCGTGGTCTCAGCCCCCGGAGTCAATGAGGCGATCCCGGGCGGTCAAGCGCAAATCTCCGGCCAGTTCACGCAGCAAGAATCTCAAGACCTCGCCAATGTGCTGAAGTTCGGTGCGCTGCCGCTCACCTTTGAGATCGCCGAGCGCAGCACGATATCGCCGACTCTTGGTGACGACCAACTGCGGGCCGGTTTGATCGCCGGGGCGTTGGGGTTGGCGCTCGTCCTGCTCTACCTCCTCCTCTACTACCGAGCGCTCGCAGTCGTTGCGGTTTGCAGCCTGATCATCGCTGGAGCGTTTACCTATGCCGCCGTCGTCATCCTCGGCGAGACCTTGGGCTTCACGCTGACTCTGGCCGGAGTGGCCGGCTTGATTGTCGCGATCGGTATCACTGCAGACTCCTTCATCGTCTACTTCGAACGAATACGCGACGAAGTGCGCGAAGGTCGCTCGCTGCGGAGCGCGCTCGAGTCCGGCTGGGTACGTGCCCGTCGGACGATCGTGGCCGCCGACTTCATCTCGCTAATCGCAGCCGTCGTGCTCTGGGTGCTCTCGGTTGGTGGCGTGCGAGGTTTCGCCTTCACCCTTGGGCTGACTACGGTCATTGACCTGATCGTGGTGTTCCTGTTCACCAAACCCTTGGTCACTCTGTTGGCACGGACGAAGTTCTTCCAGAGCGGCAGCAAGTGGTCAGGCCTGTCTCCTGAGCGACTCGGGGCCAAACCGAAGCCTGACAATCCCAAGCGCCCCAGTCGTCAAACTGTGAAGGAGGCCTGACATGAATCGCTTTCATTCGCTGACGTCGGACCTCTACCGTGGCGAGGTCTCGTTCGACTTCGTCGGGCGTGCCAAGCAGTGGTACATCTTGTCGGCGGTCATGCTGCTGATCGCGCTCGGTTCGCTGGCGATCAATGGTCTAAAGTTCGGCGTCGAGTTCTCCGGCGGGGCTGTGTTCAGCGTGCCAAGTGAGAGCTGTGAGATTACGACGGCTCGCGATGCCGCTGCTGCCGAGGTGCCTGAGGGTGAGCCGATCGTCACTGAGCTGAACGGCTCGAGCGGACGTCAGGTCAAAGTGCAGACCGTTGACCTGACCCCCGCCGAGACGGGGGCAGTTCGGCAGGCACTGGCCGATGCCTGCAATGTGCCACTGGAGAATGTGTCAACGCAGGTCATCGGACCGTCCTGGGGTGAGCAGATCACCCAGAAGGCCCTGACCGGCTTGGTGGTCTTCCTGGTGTTGATCGTGATCTATCTGTCAATCATGTTCGAGTGGCGGATGGCAGCAGGCGCGCTCGTCGCACTCTTCCACGACGTCTTCATCACGGTGGGGATCTACTCGCTGAGCGGGTTCGAGGTGACTCCGGCCACCGTGATCGGTGTCCTCACCATTCTCGGATACTCCCTCTACGACACTGTCGTCGTCTTCGACAAGGTGAAAGAGAACACCCGCGGTATTCAAACGTCGAGCCGAATGACCTACAGCGAAGCGGCTAACCTTGCCGTCAACCAGACCTTGGTGCGGTCGATCAACACGTCCGTTGTCGGCCTGCTGCCCGTTGCCAGCCTGCTCTTTGTCGGTGCCTACGTGCTCGGTGCCGGAACGCTCAAGGACCTCGCACTGGCGCTCTTCGTGGGGATCGCGGTCGGCACCTACTCGTCGATCTTCATCGCCACCCCCGTCCTGGCCCAGCTCAAAGAGCGCGAGCCAGCCATGGCTGCCCTGTCCAAGCGGGTGAATGCGCGCCGCTCCGGCGGCCGCGACGCTGCCAAAGCAGAGGGTGACGCAACAGGTGACGCCGTAACAGCCGGGGCCGGCTCCTCTGGCAGTTCAGCGACGCGAGGCCCACGGAACCAGCCCAAACGCAAAGCCAAGAAGAAGCGCTAGCGCGTCCTCAGGGTGTGCACGGCAAAGCTGAGCGTTAGACTGGCGTTCCGAACGACAACAGGTTCGGACGACAACGGGCGGGTGATCGTGACCGACGAGTCGGCAACTGCCGCGGTACGGACCGAACGCGCCACAACCCCAAGCCCGGATCAGCCACAAACGCGTGTGCGAGCAGCGCTCGCTCGCCTCGGTGGTGGTTACCGCACCAGCTACCCAGAACTCGAACCAGTCTTCCGCTCAGTGCGCGCCGTCCACCCGAAGGCGGACCTGAAAGTCATCGAGCGTGCCTATCAGGTGGCTGAGGTCAAGCACCGCACCCAGCTGCGTCGCAGCGGTGAGCCGTACATCACCCACCCGCTCGCCGTGACCCAGATTCTTGCTGACCTGGGCATGACGCCACCAACGCTCTGCGCTGGCCTGCTGCACGACACTGTTGAAGATACCGACTACTCCCTCGATCAGCTGCGCTCGGACTTCGGTGACGAAATTGCGCTGCTCGTCGATGGGGTCACCAAACTCGACAAGGTGAAGTACGGCCAGGCCGCCCAGGCCGAGACCACCCGCAAGATGGTCGTCGCCATGGCCCGCGACATCCGGGTGCTCGTGATCAAGCTCTGTGACCGGCTGCACAACATGCGAACGCTGCGCTACCTGCCAGAGGCCAAGCAGCAGAGCAAGGCGAGAGAGACCCTCGAGATCTACGCGCCGTTGGCGCATCGCCTTGGCATGAACGCGATCAAGTGGGAGCTTGAGGACCTCTCTTTCGCCACGCTCTATCCCAAGGTCTATGAAGAGATCGTCAGTTTGGTTGAGCGGCGCGCCCCCAGCCGCGACCAGTTCCTGTCTGACGTCATCGACGATGTCGACGCGGCGCTGCGTGAGTCGAGAATCGACGGCACCGTGACCGGGCGGCCGAAGCACTACTACAGCGTCTATCAGAAGATGATCGTGCGCGGCCGTGACTTCGCCGACATCTACGACCTGGTCGGTCTGCGCGTCCTCGTCGACTCAGTTCGCGACTGCTACGCCGCACTCGGGGTCATCCACGCGCGATGGAACCCCGTTCCTGGGCGGTTCAAGGACTACATCGCCATGCCCAAGTTCAACATGTACCAGTCATTGCACACCACGGTGATCGGCCCAGGCGGCAAGCCGGTCGAGCTGCAGATCCGCACGCATGCCATGCACCGGCGAGCCGAGTACGGAGTAGCTGCGCACTGGAAGTACAAGGAGACGGCCGGAGTTGCAACGACGCAGGATGACATGACGTGGCTCCGACAGCTGCTCGACTGGCAGCAGGAGACCAGCGACCCAGGCGAGTTCCTTGACTCGCTGCGCTTTGAGATCAGCGGTACCGAGGTCTTTGTCTTCACTCCGAAGGGTGATGTCGTTGCCCTGGTGACGGGTGCGACCCCAGTCGACTTCGCGTATGCGGTCCATACCGAGGTCGGCCATCGCACGGTCGGGGGTCGGGTCAATGGACGACTGGTGCCGCTCGACTCGGTCCTGGAGAACGGTGATGTCGTCGAGGTCATCACCTCGAAGGCTCAGGATGCTAGCCCCAGCCAGGACTGGCTCGGCTTCGTTCAATCGCCAAGGGCAAGAAACAAGATTCGTGCGTGGTTCTCCAAGGAACGGCGTGAGGAGGCCATCGAGCACGGCAAGGACGCCATCACCAGAGCGATGCGCAAACAAGGCCTACCGATGCAACGGATCTTGAGCGGTCCGGCGCTGCTGGCTGTCACTGCCGACTTGCGACTGAAGGACATCGACTCGCTGTATGCAGCAATCGGTGAGGGCCACATCAGTGCTCAGACCGTCCTGCGCCGTCTGGTGGTGGTGCTCGGCGGCGAAGAGGGGGCGACCGAGGACATCGCAGAGGCGACGGTCGCTACCAAGCCGGCGCGTGTTCGGACGGGGGAGGACCCCGGTGTCGTGGTCAAGGGCGTCGACGACGTGTGGGTCAAGCTCGCGCGGTGCTGCACTCCCGTTCCTGGCGACACAATTGTGGGCTTTGTCACGCGGGCTCGCGGAGTTTCGGTACACCGCAGCAACTGCGTCAACGTGGCGTCGCTGCCGGAGAACCGGTTCGTCGACGTCGAATGGGCACCGACCTCGTCCAGTGTTTTTCTGGTTTCGATCCAAGTTGAGGCGCTCGACCGCGCGCGGCTTCTCTCCGACGTCACCCGGGTGCTCTCCGACCAGCACGTGAACATTCTCAGTGCGTCGGTGACCACCACCCGCGATCGGGTGGCAACGTCGCGCTTCACCTTCGAGATGGGCGATACCCGCCACCTGGGCCATGTGCTCAACGCGGTGCGAGGGATCGAGGGAGTGTTCGACGCCTACCGACTCACCAGCGCCTGAGCGACTGGGCGACCGGGCGGCTGGGCGCCTTTAGTCGCTGAACTCATTCAGTGTGCTCTCGGCTTGAACCAACCACTCTCTGCGCGCGGTGATGGCCGCCTCGGCCTTCTCCACATCGCCAGCTTTGCCGGCTACGACTGCGGCATCCCGCTGCTTCTCGAGCTTGACGATCGCGGTGGTGAGCTGTTCGACCGCTGCGGAGGCCCTGGCTCGCGCCTCTGGGTTTGACCGCTTCCACTTGGTGTCCTCAGCGGCGCGCAATGCTTGTTCGACCTGTTGCAGCCGCCGTTCGATGGTCGGCTTGTCGGCTCTTGGCACGTGGCCGATCTGAGCCCACCGGTCCTGAATGCTGCGCAGCGTGGTGCGCGCGGCGTTCAGATCGGAGATGGGAACGAGCTTCTCGGCTTCGTCGGCGAGCTCCTTCTTCTTGGCTAGGTTCTGCAACTGCTCGGCGTCTCGCTCATCTAAGACGGCTGAGCGTGCCGTGAAGAACGTGTCCTGGGCTGCTTTGAACCGTGGCCAGAGCTCTGCTTCCGCCTCCCGAGTGGCCGGCCCTGCGCTCTTCCAGCGATCCATCAGTGACCTGAAGGCGGCCGAGGTGGGTCCCCAGTCTTTGTTGCTGGCGAGTGCCTCGGCCTCCTTGACGATCTTCTCCTTGACGGCAACGGCCTCGCCGCGCTCGGCGTCGCGCGAAGCGAACCAGGCGCGGCGACGCTTCTCGAAGCTGCTCCTGGCGTGACTCAGTCGCTTCCAGAGCTCTTGCTCGTACGAACGTTCAGCGTGCGGAGCGGTTCGCCACTCTTCGACCAGGACGCGGAACCGATCGCCCGATGCCTTCCACTGGGTGCTCTCGGCCAGCTTCTCGGCCTCGGTGACCAACGCTTCGCGCACCGAGCGCGCCTGCTCGCGGGCCGCTGCGCGCTCGGCCTTACGCGCGCCGCGCTGGGTGTCGACTGTGGCAACGAGGCCGTCGAGTCTGCTGCGGAGGGCTGCCAAGTCGCCGACACAGTGGGGTCGGTCGACGTTGTCGCGCAGCTTGCCGATCAGGGCCATCGCTTCATCGGGAGCCAGCCCAGCTTCACCGAGTCGGTGCTCCAGAAGGTCAATCTCGACGCCGAGGGAGGCGTACTTGCGCTCGTAGAAGCGCACTCCGTCGGCTGGATCGCCGGCGAGCCATTCACCCACCTTCACCTCGTCCTCAGGGCCATCCGGCGTGCGTACGTAGACGGCGCCAGCTACGTCAACACGGCCCCAGGGGCGGGCAGGCGCGGTGCCCGTAGCTGCTGCGACTCCGGGCGGCGGGCTGGGTCTTGGGACGGGGCGAGGTCGCTCAGATCTTGGTGTTGGCGATTCGGTTGGTGCCGGCTCGGGTGCCGATTCGGGTGCCGGCTCGGGTATTTGCTCCGGCGGGTGCTCGGTCATGGTGTCTCCTGCTGCACCCGAGCCGCCGTGATGGTGATCGGCTTGGCCGGTGGGCCATCGGCCGGCTTCGGGGAATCAGGCGAGACGCCCCCGGCGGCCACCTTCTCAACGACGTCGATGCCCTTGGTCATCTGACCGACGATCGTGTAATTCGGGGGCAGTGGACTGTCCTTGTAGACCAGGAAGAACTGGCTGCCGGCCTCTCCGCCAGCTGGCTCGGCCATCGCCACACTGCCGCGCGGGTAGGTTGCCGAACCAGTCTGGTCAGCTTTGGGGAGGTTCTCGTCAGCGGTGGTGTAGCCGGGGTCACCCTCCCCGGTTCCGGTGCGGTCGCCGCACTGCAGCACGTAGATTCCGTCTGTGGTGAGTCGGTGGCACGTGGTGTTGTCGAAGTAGCCCTGTCCGGCGAGGAAGGCCAACGAGTTGGAGTTGTTCGGCGCTTTCTTTGTGTCGAGGGCGATGGTGATCGGGCCTTGGTCGGTGTCGAGCACCAGCTCGGCAGGGGCACCGGCCGGAAGGGTGTTGCCCGCCTGGTCGTAGGTGAAGTCGGCCTGGACGGCGGCATCGTCTGATGTCGACCACCACAAGAACCCGCCACCTGCGATGACCAGTGCGACGCCGGCAACCGCTGCGCCGATGACGCGCCGACGTCGACGCTGGTCTGCCTTGGAGCGCTGCCGTGCGACATACGCCTCGTGTCGCGCGCGAGCCTTGGCTTTGCGCTGCTGCTGTGTGGCCACCGACGAACCTCTCTTGACCCGCTGGTCAACTGCTCGCGCGACAGGGCCAGGCGGGTACTGGCCGTGCGACGCACCAGTGTAGATAAGGAGCGCCGCTGATGGTTGCGGGGTGACCGATAGGCTGGGCGGGACGCCGATCTACTGCGTGTCGCCCCTTGTTCTGTCGCTGTTCACCCGAACTGGCCCACCACCGTTCTCACCACCGTTCTCACTGTCCCTCGAGGAGGAAGTTCCGTGCTCGTCGCCGGCTTTCCCTCGGCGGTCTTCGCCACCAACGTCTACGTGGTTGCTCCAGGGCCTGGTGAGGAGTGCATCGTGGTCGACCCCGGCATGGAGGTTGTGCCTGGGCTCGACGCCCTGCTCCGTGAACACCGTCTCAAGCCAGTTGCCGTCCTGTTGACCCACGGGCACCTGGATCACACCTTCTCGGTCGTGCCGGTGGCTGGTTCACGCGGCATACCCGCGTACATCCACCCTGGCGACCGCGAGCTGCTCGTCGACCCCATGAAGGGCATGGGGCGTGATTCCGCGCAGCTGTTCGGTGGCCGGTTGCAGTGGCAGGAGCCGGACGACGTCTTGCTCTTAGGCGACGGGGCCGTCATGGTCCTGGCCGGGCTCGAAGTGGCCGTTGACCACGCTCCCGGTCACACCCCGGGCTCGGTGATGTTCCGGCTGCCAGGCGCCCCCGACGACGTGAGTGGGTTGGACGTGGCTCCCACCGAGACCGTCCTGTCTGGCGACGTTCTCTTCGCCGGTTCGATCGGACGTACCGACCTGCCAGGTGGCTCCCACGAGCACATGCTCGCATCACTCCGCACCAAGGTGCTGCCGCTCGGCGACGACGTTCTGGTCCTTCCCGGCCACGGTGGTGCTACCACCATTGGCCACGAACGCGCCGTCAACCCGCACCTCTCGGCCCTTCAGACTCCTCAGCCTTCCGGTGGTGCGATGACAGCCGCGCCCGCGCCGAGAAGGGGGCTTTAGCACGATGGCCAAGATTGCCCCGATCTCAGGGTTCCCTGAGTTCCTGCCAGCCCAGCGCATCGTCGAGCAGCAAGTCCTTGACACGGTGCGCCAGATCTTCGAGTTGCACGGTTTCGCATCGCTCGAGACTCGTTCGGTCGAGCCGCTCGAGCAGCTTCTCCGCAAGGGTGAGATCGATAAAGAGGTTTATGTCCTGCGCCGGTTGCACGCAGCTGAGGACGAGGTCATCAGGCCGACCGACCAGCTCGGCCTGCACTTCGACCTCACCGTCCCGTTCGCCCGCTACGTCGTGCAGAACGCCGGTCATCTCGACTTCCCGCTGCGGCGTTACCAGATCCAGAAAGTTTGGAGAGGTGAACGGCCCCAAGAAGGTCGCTATCGCGAGTTCACCCAGGCCGACATCGACATCGTTGGACGCGACACGCTGGCCTTCCACCACGAGGTCGAAGTAGCTCTGGTCATGGCTGAGGTCTTTGCGGCGTTACCCATCCCTGACGCTGTCATCAAGGTCAACAACCGCAAGCTTGCTGAGGGCTTCTTCCTGGGAGCCGGTGCCACCGACCCTGACGCCGCACTGCGGGCGTTGGACAAGCTCGACAAGATCGGACCTGAACGGGTCGCGGCGCTCCTGACCGATGAAGCGGGTCTCGACGCAGCTGCCGCGCAGTTGTGCCTGCAGTTGGCCCAGATTTCTGGAAGCGACGAATCCCTGGCCGAGCGCGTCCGCGCATTGGGGGTTGAGCACCCCTTGTTGAGCCAAGGGCTCGCCGAGCTGCTCGCGGTCGTCGTTGGTGCGAACGCGCGGCGCCCTGGTGCTGTCGTCGCCGATCTGAAGATCGCCCGTGGCCTTGACTACTACACCGGGACCGTGTTCGAGACCGAGTTGCTCGGGTACGAGTCGCTCGGCTCGATTTGTTCCGGCGGTCGCTACGACGCTCTCGCCAGTGATGGCCGGGTCACGTTCCCAGGTGTGGGGATCTCGCTCGGAGTCTCTCGACTGTTGGTGCCCCTGCTGGCTGAGGGCAGGCTCGTCGCCTCCCGAGCTGTTCCTACGTGCGTCCTGGTGGCCGTCAGCGAGGAGAGCGAACGACAGGTGTCCGAGTCGGTAGCCGACGCGCTCAGAGTGCGGGGTATCAACACCGAGGTCGCTCCGTCGGCTGCGAAGTTCGGCAAGCAGATCCGCCATGCTGACCGGAGGGGTATCCCGTACGTCTGGTTTGTCTCGGCTGACGGTTCTGAGCACTCGGTGAAGGACATCCGATCCGGCGATCAGGTTTCGGCCGATCCGAACGCGTGGAACCCGCCTTCTGGCGACCTTCGCCCTGCCGTCACCATGGAACCCGCACAGGACCCCGAGGAGTCAACGCAGTGATCCGCACTCGTGAGGCAGGCACGCTTCGCGCCGACGACGCGCGCAAGGGGGTGGTCCTCGCCGGCTGGGTGGCTCGTCGACGCGACCACGGAGGCGTCGCCTTCATCGACCTTCGAGACGCGTCTGGCGTGGTGCAGGTGGTGATTCGTGATGCCGCGATCGCCGACGAGCTGCGGTCGGAGTTCTGCATCAAGGTGGTCGGCGAGGTTGCTCGGCGCCCCGATGGCAACGAGAACCCCGAGCTGCCGACCGGCGAGGTCGAAGTGCTCACCACCGAGATCGAGATCCTCAGCGCCAGCGACCCACTGCCATTCCCCATCGACGAGCACCTGTCGGTTGGTGAGGATGCCAGGCTGCGCCACCGCTATCTCGACCTGCGGCGGGAAGGCCCGGGAAAGGCCCTCCGGCTCCGGAGTCGAGTCAACCGGATTGCTCGCGACGCCCTCTACGCCCATGACTTCATCGAGATCGAAACACCCACGCTGACTCGATCGACGCCGGAAGGGGCACGCGACTTCCTTGTTCCGGCACGGCTCCAACCGGGCAACTGGTACGCGCTGCCGCAGAGTCCACAGTTGTTCAAACAGCTTTTGATGGTGGCTGGGATGGAGCGTTACTTCCAGATTGCGCGCTGCTACCGCGACGAGGACTTCCGAGCTGACCGTCAGCCGGAGTTCACCCAGCTCGATATCGAGATGAGCTTCGTCGACCAGAACGACGTGATCGCCGTTGGTGAGGCCGTGATCAGTGCGGTGTGGAGCGAGATCGGGCATGAGATCTCGCTCCCCATCCCGCACATGACGTACTCCGACGCGATGGCGCGCTACGGAACCGACAAACCCGACCTCCGATTCGGTCAACAACTCACCGAGTGCACCGACTACTTCGTTGACACATCGTTTCGGGTGTTCCAAGCGCCCTACGTTGGCGCTGTGGTGATGCCGGGCGGAGCGTCGCAATCTCGCAAACAGCTCGACGCCTGGCAAGAATGGGCGAAGCAGCGGGGGGCCAAGGGGCTCGCCTATGTGCTCGTTGGGGATGGCGCAGAACTGAGCGGTCCGGTGGCCAAGAACCTGAGCGAAGCCGAGCGATCGGGTATAGCCGAGCGGGTCGGGGCCACGGCTGGCGACTGCATCTTCTTCGCCGCCGGCGACCCGGTGGCGGCCCGGGCGCTGCTGGGCGCTGCCCGCCTGGAGATCGGCCGACGTTGCGACCTGATTGACACTTCGGCATGGACGTTCGTGTGGGTCGTTGATGCCCCACTCTTCGAGGCGTCGTCCAAAGCGACCCAGAGCGGCGATGTAGCGGTCGGCAAGGGCGCGTGGACTGCGGTCCACCACGCCTTCACGTCACCGAAGCCTGAGTGGATCGATCACTTCGAAGACAACCCGGGCGAAGCTTTGTCCGACGCTTACGACCTGGTGTGCAACGGAAACGAGATCGGTGGGGGATCCATCCGTATCCATCGACGGGACGTGCAACAACGCATATTCGCCATGATGGGGCTTTCTGCCGAGGAGCAACAGGAGAAGTTCGGGTTTCTGCTCGATGCGTTTGCCTTCGGCGCACCGCCCCACGGTGGCATCGCCTTCGGGTGGGACCGGGTGTGCGCGTTGTTGTCGGGCAGCGAGTCCATCCGCGATGTCATCGCCTTCCCCAAGACAGCGTCAGGGGGCGACCCACTGACCGGGGCACCGGCGCCGATCACCGACGCCCAGCGCGCCGACGCCGGCGTCGACTTCGTCCCAGAGCTGAGCACCCCAGAGCTGAGCAACTCAGAGCTGAGCACCCCAGAGCTGAGCAACTCAGAGCTGAGCAACTCAGAGCCAGGGCAGGCCTGAGCGGCGGCCATGACTGGTCCCGATCTCTTCGAGTCAGCTGTGGAGGATCGCGGCGGCGGCCCGCTCGCGGCTCGGATGCGGCCCCAGTCCCTAGAAGAGCTGGTCGGTCAACAGCATCTGCTGGCTCCTCGCTCGCCCCTGCGTCGCCTGGTTGAAGGGGACGCAGGGGTGGTCTCGCTGATCCTGTTCGGACCCCCCGGGACTGGAAAGACCACCATCGCGCACTTGGTCAGCCGGGCCACCGGTCGCCAGTTCGCCGAGCTGTCGGCTGTCACAGCTGGCGTCAAGGACGTCCGTGCTGTCATCGAGCAAGCGCGGCGCCGGCTCGGCATGGGGCAGCCTGAGACGGTGCTCTTCGTTGACGAGGTGCACCGGTTCTCCAAGACGCAGCAGGACGCCTTGCTGCCGGCGGTCGAGAACGGATGGGTGGTGCTGGTCGCCGCCACGACGGAGAACCCGCACTTCGCGCTGATATCGCCGCTGCTGTCGCGCTCGTTGTTGGTCACGCTGCATCCGCTCGATGCAGCTGCGCTCGAAGCGGTGGTGCGCCGGGCGGTGGTCGATGAACGTGGCCTGGCCGGCAGCGTGACGGTCGAGGACGAAGCAGTGGCTGCGATCGTGCGACTGGCTGGTGGGGATGCGCGCAAGGCGCTCACCGTTTTGGACGCGGCCGCCGGAGCCGCAAGCCCAGTGACCGACGGGGTTCCGACGGTCAACACCGATGACGTCGCGCGGGCCGTTGACAAGGCGGCGGTGCGCTACGACCGTGATGGAGACCAGCACTACGACGTCGCCAGTGCGCTGATCAAAAGCATCAGGGGGAGCGACGTCGACGCCGCGCTCCACTACCTCGCCCGGATGATCGAGGCTGGGGAGGACCCCCGGTTCATCGCCAGGCGCCTGGTGATCCACGCCAGTGAGGACGTCGGGATGGCCGACCCGTCGGCGTTGCAGACGGCGGTAGCGGCGCTCCAGGCATCGGCGTTCGTGGGTCTGCCGGAAGCGCGGATCCCGCTGGCACAGGCAGTGATCCACTTGGCTACCGCACCGAAGTCCAATGCCGTGGTGGTAGCCATTGATGCGGCTCTTGCTGACCTGCGGGAGGGCACGATCGGCACAGTGCCCCCTCACCTGCGCGACAGCCACTACCCAGGAGCCAAGGGGCTCGGAGTCAGCGGGTATCGCTACCCACACGATGACCCCCGCGGAGTCCTGCCCCAGCAGTACGCGCCGGATGCAGTTCAAGGCCACCGCTACTACGCACCGTCCGCACACGGATTTGAGCAGACCGTCTCGGCTCGGTTGGAGCGGATCCGCGAGATTCTGGACGACTCAGCAGGGCCCGACCGCGCGGAGTAAGGGGCTCTTCGAGCGCCTTCGATAGACTGGATGTTTCAGTTGCCAGCACGCCCCGAGGAGCCGCCCCGCATGGAGTCCGCCGAGATCCGCAGCAGGTTCTTGCGCTTCTTTGAGGCTCGGGGTCACACCGTCGTCCCGTCTGCTCCGTTGCCGCTGGCCGATCCGACCCTGCTGCTGGTCAACGCCGGCATGGTCCCGTTCAAGCCCTTCTTCCTCGGCGAGCAGACGC